>NZ_CP104383.1 GCF_030582395.1 Ralstonia pickettii | reverse complement strand
CATGGGAGCCTTCGCTTCCATGAGCGGGACGATCTCCAGTGACGGCAACCTGTCTTCCAGCTCGGGCGGCACGTCGGCTTCTACCACTAGCTCCACATCTGGCGGTTCAAGCGGTTCGGGCACCGGCGGACAAACAGCCAGCCAGTCGTTGGAAGTGAAACCGTGGAAACGCTTGGAGGAGATCGCCAAGCAAATTGCGGGGAATGGTGCGGAGGTCATCGCCGACCCGAATCTGGGGACTGTCACTGTCACCGGGACGCCGCCACAGTGTGATCGTGTTGAGGACTGGGTCCGTACTCTTGATGCCATGTTCGGTAAGCAGGTCGCCATCGACGTGCGCATCTACGAAGTCCGGCTCAATCAAGAGGACAACTACGGCTTGAATCTCTCGCTCGGGTACAAGAGCGGAAATGGGCACACCGGTGCCACGTTCACCGGGGTGGCGCCGCCAACGGTGTCGAGCAACGCGACACCCATGTCCGTCGGCGCGACGATTGTCGGCGGCAAGCTGGACGGTACCAAGGTGGCAGTGCAAGCGCTGTCGACGCTGGGCAACGTTACGCAGGTTGTGTCGCGTTCGGGAGTTACCCAAAACGGCAAGGTCATGGCAATGCAGTCTGCAACTTTGCAGGACTACATCCCGAGCTCGCAGACCACGTTGGCGTCGAACGTGGGTTCCACGTCTTCCATGCAAACCGCCCCTGACATCTCCGGCTTCACAAGCACGTTCACGCCAAAGGTTGTCAACGGCCGCATCTTGATCATGTTCGACATGACCCTGTCGAATCTGAACCCGCTACAAGAACAGACCCAGGGCAGCGGGGCCTCCTTGTCCAAGGTGCAGCTGCGAACCAAGCCACTGGCACGTTTCCAGCAGACCGTCGGCCTGAAGCCGGGCGAGTCGCTGGTACTTACCGGCTTGCGCGATCAAACGACCAGTACCACGAACAACGGCGTTGGCTCGCCCTACGTCCCAGTGACGGGCGGTGGGGTGGATGCCGCAAAGCGCGAAACGATGATTGCCGTCGTTATCACCGCACGGCTTCTTTGATACCTGGGGTTCATGATGAATCGACATTTCTTGTCTGCAGCGGTTGGACTTGCGCTGAGCGCCGGTGCAGGATTTGCAATTGCGCAGGGTGCCTCGGCGCCTCGCATGGAGAAGGCGATGCAGGCCGCTCAATCCATTCGTGATGCGCAGCCTTCGGCAACAACAACTCCGCCAACGACAACACCTGCGGCTCGTACCGCGCAAGTTGCAGAAACGTCTGTACGGCCAACCCAGGCTGCTCCATCACCCCAGGCGTCGATTCCTGTTGCGGCTGCGCCTTCGCCGAAGACCGAAGCCGCTCAGGCAGGTGCTGAGGCCGACGAACTCAGCATCCTGCAACGGCAAGCGGCAGTCCTGAAGGTCAAGGCTGAAATTGCGAAGTACCAGGCGGACATCAAAAGCTCGGAGTCGCGCGCGATGCAGGCTGCAACGAGCGTGACGCCTGGGCAGGCAGGGGAACCGGGAGTTGTTCCGTCGCTGGTCGTTCCCGGCAACGTTACGAAGCCACCGATTCCGCTACCTGCGGCCAAACATGGGAAACCGCGTCTGGTTCACATCGGGGGAGCTGACGGCGTCTACTCGGCTCTCATCGAAATCAACGGCATCACGATTTCGGATGCAGTGGCTGGCACTCAGCTCGGCGATGGCTGGCAAGTCATCGGCGTCGATGCGAAACAAGTCAGAGTGGGTCGCGGCAAGCAAGTTCTGAAGCTCGCGGTGTGACATGGCTCAAGTCCTCAACCTTCCAGGGATCAAGGGCACCTATGCCGTCGGCCTGACTTGGCGGCATGAGGATGCCAGGCCAAGCCGCGCGGCACTGCGCAAGAAGGCTCGTGATCTGCAAGCACGGTGGAGTGTCGTCCATCAGACGCGCACAGGGCACGTACAGGCCGGCTTTTGTGCGGGCCTCGAGGGCGCTGCCTCCAACTGGCGAACCAAGCCGCTTGCAGCCCTTGTCGCTGACTCACATCCTCAGCCTTGGTGCGGCTTCTATCGGATCAGCGCTGACCTGTATTGGTACATCGCGGTGCGCGACGGCCAGGAGGTTTTACCGGACGGGGACCGGACTGGCACGCTCGAAGAATTGGAGCAACTCCATGCGTTGCACAAAGCGTCCGGTGACTGGAACGTAGTCCGCGGGACCGAAGCCGAACTCGCAGACATCGTTCGCACTTCGCGATCGGTGAAGGGGCTGACCGATCTGGAGCCGGGGCCGCGACGCTACGTGCTACCGGTGGCCGGGGTGCTGACAGTGGCGGCATTGGCCGGCGTCGGCACGTGGTGGTATCAGCAACGGCAGGCTGAGGCACAGCGCGCTGCGGATCTCGCGCGACAACGTGCTGCACAGGCGATGCACGCGGCAAAGCAAGCCAAGCAACAAATTCCGCCATGGACACTTCAACCTGTGCCGTCTGCTGTTGTCGACGCATGTCGTTCGGCTTGGCACGGCAGGGCACTCGCCACGAAAGGTTGGTTGCTGACCGGCTGGAGCTGCCAGTTCGGTAGTCCCGTCACGGTCAACGTTGCCGCTCAATGGGAGCGCGACGGGGGTGTGGCTGAGGACGCGCCCGGCACGCTCCTCGACGATGGAAACCACTCTCGCTCGACGGAAGTTAAGCCCTATACGTTCACGATCCAACCAACAGGTATTGATGATTTTGAGGTTGCGAAGCGCATCGTTTGGAGCGTGTCGCACCGCAAAGCTTTCCAGTTGAAGCTGGCGGCGACGCAGCCCGCCGCGCTTCCTGGCGCGAATGGCCCCGATGCACCTGAACCGGCCCCGTGGATTGGGAATGCGGCCGATTTCACGCTTGCGATGGCTCCATGGTTCAGCGGTGCTTCTGCATTCGATCAAGTCCCAGGTTTGCGGCTGACCGAGGTCAGCGTCGACCTGCGAGATGGCCAGTGGCATGCGAAAGGGACGCTCTACGTTAACCGTTTTCCTGGGGCGACTGCTGCCCTCAAGGTGGGGAGCTGACATGGTGGCTTTGGTTGAGCGGTTCAGGGCATTCTCGCGCGTTGACGCGCATGTCGAGCCAATGCGGCTCCCGCCTGTTCCTGCCACGCTGATGCAACACGTCGTGTGGGCGGGGGTCGGCGAGAAGATTCAGGTCGATGGCCGCTATGCAGGTGGTTCGGCCTTTCTCACATGGTTGGCTGACCTCAAACGCCATGGTCTGGAGCCGGTTGTTGAATCTCTTGCCCCGCAGGAGCTGGCGCAAGCGCGCGAAAGCACGTCGGACGGGCAATCGGGCGACGCATACCTTGAGTTTCTGGAAATGTCGCGCCGGCGGCACGTCGAGGCTGCCGAACTGGGGGCGTCCGACCTTCACGTTCTGCAGCGAGAAGACCATGCTGAATTTCAGTTGCGCATTGACGGCGAGCTATGGACGGTGCCCGAGTGGGAACTGAACGCTGCGCAGGGGGAAGCTTTTGTGCGAGCAACTTGCGTCGGCCTCGCAACCGTCAAAGAGCCGACATTCAATCCGCTCGAGTTCCAGGAAGCGCAGATCAGCGGCAACAAGCTGCCTGAGACCGATATTGAAAGTGTTCGCATTACGCGCGGCCCAGCCTATCCGATCGAGGCCGGTGGTGGCGTCATGGTTAATCGCCTGCAACCGCGCAGGCACACGGCCACACTTCAGCGACGCGAGACGCCGGCGAGTCGTCTGCGACTGGTGAGACCGGAGGCGCCGGCCGGCAAAGTCGACTTTGAGCGGATGGGATTCACGACGCTGCAGCTCGCGATGTTCGAGCAGGTCGTCCTGATGCCGGATGGTCTGTTTATTCAGACGGGGCCGACGGGAAGTGGCAAGACCACGACCGGCTACGAAATGCTGCGCTACAAGGGGCAGATTTCGCCCGAGCTGCGGCAGATCACCCGTGAGCATCCGGTCGAGTACCCGCGTGAATGGGCAGTGCAACTGCTTTCGACGGGGCAGAACTCCTCATACCTCGTCGAACGCATGCTCCGGATGGACCCGGACATCATCGACATCGGCGAGATCCGCACAGGCAATGAAGGTGTTGCAGCAGTTCAGGCAGCGCAGACCGGGCACTTGGTCTTCGGCTCGCTCCACGTTCTTGATCCGTTCGAACTGATTGGTCGCCTGCAAATGCTCGACCACACGCTGCTTTCCAAGGAGTTGATGTGCAACCACAAAATCATCGCGGGTTTCATGGGGCAGCGGATGGTTCCCGTGCTGTGCACGGAGTGTCGGGAGCCATTGGCCAAACATCTCGACGCAATGCCGGGAATTCTGCTCGACCGCATCAAAACCTGGGGAAACATCGAACAGGTCCATGTGCGGGGAAAGGGATGTCCGCACTGCTTCGGCCGGCAAATCCGCGGGCGTGAGGCAGTTGCAGAGGTTGTCCTTAGCACCGAAGAGCTGATGGAAGACTTCCTCAGGGGGACGTCGTTGGCACGTCGAAATCACCGCCTGCGTGAGGGCTCCGACAAATCCATGCTCGGCAATGTCATGGAACGTGTGTTGGCCGGCAGGATCGATCCGCGCGACGCGCAGAAGAACGTGCCCATTGAGGCGTATCGCGAGGGCGTATGAATCTCCAGAAAGCTCTGCAGTGGCTGAAGGGCAATCCTCTGCCATGGAAGCTCCGAAAACGCCTCTATGAACGTGCGTCAACGCATCTGGCGAACGACGTAACGCTAGAGCGCGTGCTTACCCGGTTCGGGGCCGGCTTGCTACGACGGCGAAAACGTCGCGCTGCTGCTGCAATCGATGCCGTGACACAAGGCGTCCGCAACGGCCAGACGCTGGCGGCGGCAATGGACTCGTCGCTCACCAATCTTGAGCGAACCGTGCTCGACGCTGGTGATCGAGCGGGCAAGCTTCCCGAGGCAATGAAGCTCGTCATCGAGGTGCGCGAACTGGTGGATCGCATCTTTTGGAAGCTGATCCTCGGCTTCGCGCCGGCGCTTGTCTATGTCTACGCGCTCTACAAGGTACTCGGCTTTATCGGTGCCGACGTAGTGCCCGAGTTCGCAGGAATCTTGCCGGCCGAGAAGTGGACCGGATGGGCACGCGTCCTCTACCTGATGGGCGTGTTTGCACAAAGCGCGGCAATGCCTTTGGCGACGTACGGGCTGCTTACCTATGCGCTCTGGTGCGCATGGGCGTTACCGAACTGGGCTGGCCGTGGGAGGGCGTTCTTTGATCGATGGGTTTTTCCGTTCCCACTCTATCGGGAGATCGCAGGGTTCTCTTGGTTGCTGTCGTTTCTTGCTCTGCAGCGGGCGGGCATCCCTGAAGTGGAATCGCTGGCCGCACAGGTGCGCACGGCATCGCCATGGTTGGCGTCGCGGCTGCTCGCCATTTCATCCGGCACACGCAATGGCTTTGATCTTGCAACTTCCATGATGCGGACTGGGCACGACTTCCCTTCCGTGGATCTGATCGATGAGATCGGCGAGTACATGGGCAAAGCCGACTCGTCGGAAAAGCTGGCGAACGTGGCGCGAGAGAACGCGGCCTATGTCGAGCGAAAGGTGCTTGCGATCGGCGGTGGCATGGCGTTGACCCTGAGTCTTCTTGTGTACGCAGCCATGTTTGTCATGCAGTTTGGCTCAAACGCGCTTTCGTCGGCTCTCACGTCGTCGATGAGGCAGATGTAAATCGTTGGACGTGGTTTTACTTTAGGAGAGGGTGATATGGAACGGATCATTGGGGCGCTCGTGGCGATCGCGCTGGCAATCCTCGCAGTGGGCAACACGCTCAGCAACAGCGGGCAGGCGAAGTCGGATCAGAAGAGTGGTGGCGCGGCGACGGATATTGGCTACGTCATGACAAAGGCCCGAGCAGGGTTCGCGCAGAGCAATACCGGCTTTGCCAATTTTTCGAACGCGAACCTGGGCGGGCTTATTAACGGAGGCACCTTCCCTCCGACCATGGTCAAGAGCGGAGGCATTTTCGACAAGTGGGGCAATCCCATTACTTTGAGTTCGGCAAATAGTGGCACGAGCGGGGTGATCTCTTTTGGGGGTGGCGGGTCGCAAACAACTGACGAATGCACGTCCACCGTGACGAGTCTGTCAGGCTACGACTTGTTGACGGTTGGCGGTCAGAGTTTTACACGCAGCAACATGCCTGACACGTCGCAGGCCGGCGCTGTTTGCTCCGCGACCGCAACGATTGTCGTGACGTTCCACTGAGCCCCAGCGAGTCAGCGTTTCGATGGCATTCGCACTCCTTCCGCTCGCCGCAGTCATGCTGCTGTTCGGGCTTGGCATTCAAGCGTTCCAGCTCGCCGACAGTGTTCCTGGTGCCGGCCCCGCAGGCCAGATGGAGACGCGCTCGGTGGTGTCATCTCAGCAAGCTGCGATGTTTGGGACCGCATGTGTTAGCACAGCGATCGCGCAGCGTGGCGCAATCAGTCCAAACATGACCGTGACGCTACCGGCAGGTGTGTTGCTGCCTGCTGGTGCTGTTTGTATGACGACGGCGAATGGTAGCGGTCGCAACGTCTACGGGTACCTGCCAGCGGCACCTGGTGCAGCGGGAAAGTTACTCGCCGATGCGCAGGGCGGCAACAATTGGTTCGTCATCCGGGCCGCAGGTGTGGCGGTGAGTTTGGCGGGCGGAAACACCATGTCAGTACCCACGACCATCCCCGTTAGCTCACTCCTCAATTGGGTTCAGACGTCTTCCTGAAGGCGACGCGCAATGGATGCAATTCTCGGTTACATGATCGCCATCGCCCTGTCGTTGCTGAGCGTGGGGCAGTTCTACCAGTGGCAGGCGTCGGGCATGACAAACGTGCAGACTGCGGCCGCGGCAAGCCAGCAGGTGATCTACAACAAGGCCGCGGCTCAGTACGTTCAAGACAACGGGACATCGATCGCGGCGATTGCAACGCCTACCGTGCCGGTGACCATCACCACCGCAATGCTGATCAGCAGCGGTTACTTGCCGAACGGCTTTTCGACCACGAATGTTTTCGGACAGACATGGCAACTTCAGGTCCTGCAGCCCACCGCGGGGACGTTGCAGTCGGTCGTGCAATCGGTTGGCGGGAGGGCAATCGCGGACACTGTCCAGCTTGTTCAGATTGCCGCCCAAGCAGGGGCGCAGGGCGGATTCGTCCCCTATGCCGGCCAGAATGGTGACGCAACCATGACCCCCGCAAATGCTTACGGCGCATACGGGGCATGGAAGCTTCCGTTGACCAATTTCACCAATCCAGGCAGCGGTCACCTGGTGTCACTGCTTGCGTTCACAGGCGTGAGTGCGAACAACAGCTATCTGTACCGCGTTCAGGTTCCTGGCCATCCCGAGCTGAACAACATGCAGACCGACCTTGGTATGACCGATCAAGGGGGGGCGCTGCACAACATCAGTGGCGCACAGCAGATCAGCTCACAAAGCTTGCAGGCTCTTTCCGGTGGTTCGCTTGCCGTGCCATCGATCACGACCGCAAACGGCAAAGTAGTCACTTGGGAGCAGGTGGGCGAGGGCGGTGTGCTAGGCCTGAAAGGATCGAACGGTACATCGATCTACCTTGAGAGCTTGAATGGCACGTTCCGTATCGTCAACAACCCTTGGACACAGTCCATATTCTCGGTCGACCAGTCCGGCGATGTGGTCGCGGCGGGAACGCAGAGGCTGGGTAACGTTGCTTCGCCCAACACGGCGTGTGCCCAAAACGGAACACAGGCAGGCAATGCTGATGGCTCTGGCCAGCAATTAGTTTGTCTGTACAACGTGTGGAAACCAATTGGCGGGAGCTTGCAGCGCTTCGGGTATTACACCGCGCAACATGGTTCTGGAATTCCGAGGCCGACTTGTCCGGCGGGCGGAACCCCGATGATCGTTGTGACCCCGGCGAACTTTGCGGTCGATCCGACGACGGTCGTCAACTATGGAGCGTGGGGATCAGGCCCGTGGACTGTCTACATCATGGATGGATCAAATGCCGGCATCGGTGGCGCGACTGCCACTGTTGGGACCTATTGCGGATACTAATGGAGTCGTGAAATGAGGATGCTACTTAGGGTCTTGTCGGTGATTGTGCTTCTGGCGGGATCCAGACTTGCAATGGCGAACCCTGTGCTTTGTTCACCGGGATACCAAGACTCGACTTGCCCGAGCCCTATCGCAAGGGGCCCAGTCCCGGCACCGCAGTGTTCGTCTGGCGCTGGATGGACGACGACTTCAAGTCCCGTTTGGAAGGGTTCCTATTGGAGTGCGCCTGGCTGCAACTATCAGCCACCGCCTTCGTGTCCTTCGGGCTACTACGCTGCCAGTGGCCCTTCTTGGAATGGATCGAGCTGGGTAGGCCTGAACTGTCAGCCGACGGCACCTCCGCCCCCGCCGCCGCCTGCAGGTCACGTGTTGGTGGCAACGTATACAACCAACAGCTGTGGCAACCTTGGGCCCTTTAATGGATACGCAGACGGAACGTATGACGCCAGCAACTCCGATTGGGGAGGGCAGACTTTCTCTGGTACTTGGGACCAGATGTATTACAACGGGGTAGCGTATATGAACTCGAACTATGCTCGTTACATTGCTCCAGCTTACATCTCCCAGCCTTCGGACCCAGCGACGGCTACACAATATTTGTCGCGAGTGTTCTTTGTCTACAACCCGTGGGCATGCGGCGGCGGTGTTGGCTAAAGCAAAATGGCGTTTGTCCTGACCGCAGGCAAGTTATTGAGAGATCGGCGACACAAAGAAAAAGCCCCACGGTGACTGTGGGGCTTTCTTTTTGATGGCTAGACTGTTTAGCCCACCACGTTGCCGGTCGTGAATGTGAAGCTGCGCGTGAACGGCGTGCCGTTGATCGTACCGGACAGGTTCACCGTGTACGGCGTGTTCGGTTGCAGCGGTGCGGTCGGGTAGGCGACGGCTTCGAACGCGGGGACCAACTTGTTCGGATCAGTTGACGAGTTGAGCAGTTGCAACGTCACCGTGTGCGAGGCGTTGTCGGTCATCGTGCCGGAAGTCAGCACAACGGTGTCGCTCGGGTTGGCCGCAACCGCGACAGGAATGCCCCACGAACCGCTGGTGTTCGGCGGCGCCGGCGTTTCACCGTTCGACGAGTAGGCCACACCGGTGGTGCCTTGGCACGGGAAGGTCAAGGGCATGTTGCCCGGCATCGTCTTAGGCGCATCGAAGCTCATCGAGGCGCGCACGTCGGGGAAACCGTTGAACAGCGTCTTGGAGACGCCGATGCCAACAATGCTCGACGGCCACACGCCCGCAGCGATGTGGTAGACGCCGGACAGCCAGCCGATAATGTGTTGCTGACCGTATTGGGCGTCGGTCAATGTCGCATTGGTGTAGTAGCCCCCGCTCACGCCGCCGACGTACTGATTGGGGAAGCCAGCCGCCACCGCGCGATCCTGATAGGTGACACCGGTGAAGCCAGTTTTGCCCGCCGTCTCGCTATCCGCAACTACGCCATTCGTGCTCATGTAGGCAGCGTGTGCTTGGGCGGCAGTGTCCAGCACAGTGTTTTCGGACAGTGCCGGAAAGCCACACTGCGTACGGTACTGGTTCAGCGTGTTGAACGCTGCCAGTTGTGCGCTCGTGCTGCCGTACTGCGGTGTCGTCTGGGTGCCGGTGACAGTCTGTGCCGGCGGAGTCGTAGTGCCGCCGGTCGAACCGCCAGTCGTGGACGTGCCACCGTCACCGCCACCGCCGCATGCGGTCAGTGCGAGAGTCGATGCAGCAGCAATTGCGAGGAGAGAGAGTTTGTTCGTCATTGATTTTCTCCGGTGATTTTGAGGTCGGTGATCGATATGCGACCACTTGATTTAATCGTAGCGTGCGGCTCAAGAAGTCAAGGATGCACTCCAGGTACTTCAGATGCCGCGCTCAACGTGTGCGGGGGCGGTCGGCAGCAACGCGTTGCTACTTGACCTTGTGCAGTTCCACGGGCCCGAGCATCGAAACGAGCAGATACCCCGTCGTCGTTGGGAAGTCCTTGTTGCTCCAGTTCGAAGGGACATGGACGAGCGCAAAGTCCTTCGTGGATATCCCGCTGACTGATTCACTAACGGCGCGGCCGAAGAGCGCTTGAGCTTGCTCTTTGGTCAGATCATTGACCGGGCCCTGGATGGCTCGCCAATTGCCGTTGTGGAACTCCTGAACGGCGAGTTTGCCGTCTGCCTTCTCGATCCGAAGCGTTGGCTCGAGCCCGTTCTTTCCCTGGACGGAGTATTCGCCGACGATGTCGCTCGTCGACGAGCCACATGCCGTGATGATGGCGGTGGCGGCGATGGCCAGCAGGAGCTTTGCCTTCTTGCGCACGGTTGCGGTAAACGCCGGGATGTCGAACTTGCAGAATGTGGTCATGTGATTGTGGGCTGTGAGTTGTGTCGGCTGGGGCCGTCGTGCTGATCGTGGTGAATGCATTATGGGTAAGCGCGCTTTCTCGCTTGCCGGTGCCGAAGAGTTGCGCGCTCCTAGCACCCCTCTGCCGAGAAATAGAGCGTCTTGCCGCAGGTCTTGCAAAAATGGGCGCGTGTGCCGGGCGCACGTCGAAGCGCGTGCACGCTGAGATGCTTGGACGAGCAGCGATCACACGTGATCGTGCCAGCGTCAGATACCAACCCCGGATGCTTCTTTCGATACCAGAAAAACGTATGTGTTCGAAACCGGTAGAGCCGGTACCAGCGCGGTGCGAAGAAGATCATGAGCGCGAGACCGAGGACCAGCGCAGGAGCGGTGCCGGCGTGCGATTTCCCGACTAGGGACGCGCCAGTCAGTGCGGTACCAAACAGCGATGCGGTACCAGAAACGAAGCGGGAAGCAAGATGGCGCATATCGTTGTCCTTTGTGGATGGGGAGGCACCCGCCGCCAGTCGTGACGCCGCGGCAGAGGCTTCTACGTCTTGAGCGTACGCCGAGAGAATCAGAGTCAAGCTCGGGCGGCATCGCCAGCCCATCCACCATTCGGGGCCCGATCCAGCTATGCGAGTTGTTTGCGCGGTTTGCCCTTGCGTGGCGCCGTCAACGCACCTGTGCATGACGGGCAATAGAAGGACGCCGCCAGTTCGATTTTTGGCGTGGTATTGCACGTCAGATAGTGCGTGGAACAGGTGCGGCAACTGGACATGGACAAATCGCTGCCGGTGGACACTGATCGGGCCAAATGGAACGCCCGGTCCGGGGTCAGCCGCGCGGCATCGCCGAACAGACGCCCGACGGTGTCGAGTGCGGTGATGAACGCCTCTGGCTCGTTCGCACGTGCGGCAAGGGCGCTCCAGTACAGCCAAATCAGCGTCGTCGACTGAATGCGGCTCGACACCGACTCCACGTACCAGGATGACGAGGAGGGCATCAGGCCGCAGGGAGACGATTCGCCGTGGATTTGTCGATAGAGAGCGCGCGCCGTAGCCGCGGTGCCAGGGAACATCGAGGCCACGCTGGATGCGCGGCAACGCAGGCCAATGAGCGCCTCGGTATAGCGTTCCATCTGCGCGCGGCCGACGCGGAAATTTCCCCAGCGTTCACGTTGCAGGGGCCGCGGGGCACGTGAGTCGCCGGCGTTCATCACGTGGTGGCAGATCGTCTCTTCCGAGATGAGGTTGGCCGAATACTCAAGCCAGAACATCGGATTCTCAAAACGCCAACGGAACATCGGGAAGTTGGCGCCGAAGATGGCAAGCTCCAGCTCGTGCTGAGACACGGTCACGAGATAGTCAGCCAGGTCTTGCGGCATGCCCAGCAGTTGAGCGGCAACGGGCGTGGAGTGGAGTAGGTCGACTACCATCCAGACGTAATCCTTGTTCTGGTGGAACAAGCTCATCTTCAGGCTGGGATCAAGGTTGCCGAATTCCGCCTTCACCTTGTCAATGGCCAGGGTTGGTGTCGTCTTCTTGATGAGGCTGCGCCAATCTTCGACGTTCTTGAACATCGGTGTCACGACCAGGAACGGTGTTCCCATCAACTGCCGCTGCCCTGCAGCGTTCTGCGCGAGCATGGCCAGCTCTTCCGGCCGCACTCCAAATACTGGCGCCACTTCCCGGTGCCGAAGCATGCAGGTGCCCATGAAATCCGCAAGCTGGTAGTTGATGGAACGGATCCGGTCGGTAATCCGGTCGGGAAGGATGAGCGAGTCTTTGGCAGAAAGAGCAGTCGAACGAGTCATGGCGAGAGAGTCAGTTGTTGTTTTTGGGACCGGCGCTTGAATCAGGCGGTTTACGTGCGTGTCCGGCGGGACACGCGGTTTGTGGTCTCGGTGGTCGCGAGCGCAGCGTTCACTTCACCGAGGAATTTGGTCAGGACGCCAGCGAGGCCTTCGAGAATGGGACGGCATTCGGCCGATGCGTTGGCAAAGATGGCCGTGAGTTGCGCAGACTGGTATTTGTGTGCGACGGATTCGATGTCGGCAACCAGCGTGATCATCTTCGCTCTGGCGTCAGCAGACGAGTTGATGTCGTCCTGCTGTTGTGCGATTTCCAGGTTGAGTCGATCAAGCTCGTCCTGCTTGCGCTTAACGTCCTCATTGGCCGCTTCGAGGCGACGGTTGGCTTCTTGGAGCGCATCGTCCAGGGTCTGGAGTCCTGGCGGCAGAACGTGCACTTCGACTGTCTCTTTCACAGCCGCCGGTTGGCCGCTCTCTGCCCTTGCTGCTAGCGCGTTGCGTTCGCGCGTGAGACGGTCGATCTCTTGCTGTAGCGTGCTGACGGTCGAAGAGCTGCGGGTGACCTGGAGTTGTGCTTCGTCCATGGCACGCTGCCGATTGGCCACCTCCTCCTGGGACACCGTGAGTTGGGCAGCCAGAGTTCGAATCTGTGCTTCAAGATCGCGGTTGTTGTTCAGGTTTTCGTTCAGCTCTTCCTGCGTGACTTGGAGCTGCAGGCCGGTATTGGTCAGATCCTCTTCTGTCTTCCGAAGCTTCTCGATGATCGGCCGGATGTCGTCGCGTTTAAAGCTATCCGTCTTCAACTTGTGCTCGATGACCTTGTCGACTTCGTCATCGGTGATGTCCTTGCGGGCCAAGATCTTCATCTCACCCAAGGTCAGGTTGGTGATGGCCCGGCTGTTGTTCGCAAACTTCCTGTAGATGTTGATGTAGAGAGCCACGCGTGAATCGGTCATCCGAAGGACGGTGCTTGCGTAGCTGGACAGCATGGCACTCCCGCGCTTCCTGGCCACGGTCTCATCACCGAGGGTGCGCGTGAGGCTCCCCATGATGATGCCGTCAATGTGGACCAGCCGTGCCCCAATTGCGATGAACTCGGCCACGACACGGTTTTGCGACTGCCAGATTTCCTCGGTCGCCTGTGCGATTCGGCCAATCGACGATTCGTCCAGGTCCATGAACTGGGTCCTCGCGAATGTCATGGCGGAGACAGAACCGTCGTCCGTGATCGTTTGCGCAAGCTGGAAGTCCGTATGAGTCATGTCGATGTAAGCCAGTGGAGTGTTCTCGTGACCGGAGCCAGATGTGCTCAGGCGCCAAACGGGCGGTGCGATGCGGATGGTTACCGCGAATGCACCTCCTCTTCGAGCCATCGTAAGGCGGTCAGGGAGAAGTCAAGTGAACGCGTGGCCTGCGATGTGCGAGAGCAAAATCGAAGGTCATCGGTTGGGGCGGGTCGGAAAGCGGCTACATACGAACGGCCTATTACGAATTGCTAAAGGAAGACGCGACTCTATCGTTGTATCGTTCGCCGAATCGCAATACTTAACCCCAATGAGGTGGGGTGTGGGTGCAGTATTTGGAGGGGTGCGTGAATTAAATGAAGCTAATATCAGTCGTCAAAGCGAATTAAGATTTTCTGAATGCATCTTCAAATGCCCCACAAAAGGGGGGCATCCGATGGCATGAGCGTCGCGTCATCCACTGCCTTGCAGCGGATAGGCTCGCGCGTGCGAGCTTGCGCGGATCCACTGCATCCGCTAAAGTTCGTGACATCTCCGCGTCGTTGACGCATCGAACTTGCGCTTGATGGAGCAACTCCATCTGGCTTCACAGCCGCTCAGCGCCATTCTCCCTTTCTGATTTGTCCCGGCTCAGCTTGTTTGCCTGACGCTCGCGCGTGAGGCAAGCACGTTGTTGCTTGCGGGATTCCTTGCTCATCCGAGCATCGAATGATCGCCTGGCAGCCGCCAGGAAATCCCTTGCCGCGTTTTCTGGAGAGAGAACCATGGAATCCCTGCTCAAGTTCGTCAATACCCCCTTTCGTCTGTTCTGCACGATGCTGGTGCTGTACATGGCCGCGCATTCGCATGCCATCGCCGTTGTCGTAGGCATCGTGTTCCTCTCGGTCATCTGGCATAGCCTGAAGAGCGAGAAGGCTGCACCGATCCCTGCTGCACCCGTCATCATCCCGCCGAAGCCTGCACAAGCCGAGGCGGACAAGGCCGCTCCCGCGGTGCGCCCGGCTGCCAACACGGCACGCTATGCGAAGTCCGCGGTTGTCACGCCCATGCTTCGCCCCAAGGCCGCCACGCGCCCTTGACCTCAGGCCTTCCCTTGGAAGGCGCCTTTAACCCCCTGTTGGTGGGAGTCTTCTCCCGCCAGCAGGTGGGGGGAGGCTGCCCCATGGAGAAGTCACCATGAATACCAATGCAGTCGCGTGGCAACTCGATTTCTTCGGGGATGCTGCTGCCGTAACCCCCACGCAACACAAGCAAGACCCTCTCCCGGATCCGGCCTACTGGTCCGACTCGGTCAAGGAGAAGATGGTCGACGCTCTCATCAGCCTCGCATGCGACAGCCGCCGAGGCGACAACATGCCCGAGTCCCTTATCGACTGCGCCGACATGCTTCGCGCGCGGATGCGCGGAACCCTCTATGACTTGGAGGATTACCGCATGACGCTCGGCTGGATCTTTCACTACTGGGACGGTGCGCTGCCGTACCTGTACGTGTGCGCAGTGACCGGGGTGAACCCCGAAGTCCTGCAGGACGTCATCCTGAACCAGCCTAGGCTGAAGAAGGATCTCGACGAACTGAGGCATTCGTTCTGCGGCACGCTGTTGTAGGAGGCCGCATGACGTTCCTCGAATCGCTCGTGAAGGTGCTCCTTCCCAAAGCCGACAACCCTCAGCGTCACGCAGACGCCGAACCCATCAAGGTTGGTGCTGGCGGCAACAACGAAACACAGATGACCATCAGCGGTGAGCCGCACCTGTTTCGCGATGAAGGTGATCGAGTCGCGCATTTCGTTGCGCTCTTCGAGAGCCGTCTCACCGAGACCCCGTTCGGTCCCAAGCTGCTGCCTGCCTTAATCCCCCATTGGTCTCTCAAAGCAGTCCACGAGGGCTTGAAGGTGACGGAGGTGGTGGCACAGGTCATTCAGGGCGGCGTCCAGCCTTCCTCAGTCAAGCAGGAGCCGACTCGCAGTGCGGCTGCCCCTAGACGGGCAGTGCCCGAAACGACGGAGGAAGCACCGGTTGAGGCCGATGCGCAGGCCCGCCGCGCACGTGCCCCTGAAGCGCGCTCGCGTGCCACCTATCACGGTCGCATCAAGTCGTGGGGCGAAGAGCGGTTCCCTGATCGCAAACGTCCCGGTAAGTCCTACAAGAATTTTGCGTTGAAGCTCGAAATGGCCTCAGGCATGGAGACGCTGCAGGGCGAAGGCCTGAAGGACGCAATCTCGGAGGCGGGCTGCAAGCTCGGCGACGCAGTTGAGGTCAAACGCCTTCGCAAGATCAAGGTCCCGGCCTTCGATGAAAAGAGTGGTGACCCCGTTCTCGATGAGAACGGCAACCAAAAGGTTCATGACAAGTGGCTGTGGTCCATCTCCGTAGCCCATTAACCAAAAGGTAATTCCGTATGGCTTCAGTCAACAAGGTCATCATCGTGGGCAACCTCGGTGCTGATCCGGAAACACGTTACATGCCCAGTGGCGACGCGGTCACCAACATCCGCGTGGCAACCACCGATCGCTTTAAGGACAAGGGTAGCGGTGAGATGCGCGAAGCCACCGAATGGCATCGCATCGCGTTCTTCGGTCGCTTGGCGGAAATCGCTGGCGAGTATCTGAAGAAGGGATCGTCGGTCTACATCGAGGGTCGTCTGAAAACCCGTCAATGGGAGAAAGACGGCCAGAAGCAATACAGCACCGAGATTGTCGCGGAGCAGATGCAGATGCTTGGCGGCCGACAGGGCGCCGGTGGTGAAAGTGAAGGCGGTGGTGGTTACTCGCGCGGTGGCGATGATACTAGCGGTGGCCATGGCGGTAGCCGCAGCCAGGCTGGAGGAATGAGCCGCAGCGCAGGCGGCAGTGGCCAGGGCAGTAGTGCACGTCGTCAACCCGCGCCGTCCAACGGCTTCGAGGATTTTGACGACCCGGACATCCCGTTCTAGTCCTGATCGACAGGGCTCATTTGTAGTTCTTCTCAAGCGCCTCTGGGCTTCCACGAAAGTGGAACCTGGAGGGGCAACTTCCTCTCCTGCGCCGGCGGTCGCTTGGCGCATCCCCCTTCGAATCTCACCCCCAAGACGTCGTGCTGAAAAGACGGTCTGCCCGTGCGGGCCGTCCTTTGAGCAAGCGTTCCCTCGCCTGTCTCAGGCATCGACCAACACTCCACCTGGAGTCATCCCATGAAGAAACTGAGTGAAATAGTGCAAAACTGGACGCCCACTCAATGGGATGCTCTGGTGAACCAATACCTGCCGGCGGCTTTCCTCACGGAGAGCTTCTGGAAGGGTAGGCCTGGCCCGTGCCCGATCTGTGGTGGGCACGATCGATTTACCTACGACAACAAACGTGGTCGCGGCGATTGGGTCTGCCGCAAATGCAACGCTGGTAGCCCCAAAGCCGGAGACGGCATTGAGCTCGTGTGTCGCGCGACTGGTATGTCGTATCACGAATTGACCTGCAGATTGAACGGCGAACCCGTTCATCCAATCGGTCCCTTGGTCAATCGGCCGGTCGCCTGTCGGCAAAAGAAGTCAGCCGATCCCGTCTGGAAGAAGCGCCGCATCCATAAGCAGTGGGATGAAGCAGTGTCTCTCACGCCAGGCGACCACGTGATGCACTACTTGGCCGCACGGGTTCCGGGGCTCCGGGCGCCGCGTCCGCAATCGTTGCGGGTTGCGATGCAGGACTACCTGTTTGAGGACGAGGTGATCGGCCGTTATCTAACCATCATCGCCAAATTCACCTTGCCCGATGGCCAGATGGCGACCGTGCATCGAACCTCGTTGGACCCCGTCAAGCCGATGAAGGCGACCATCATCAGCAAGGACGGGGAGGTATTGCCCGCCAAGCGCAATGACGTGTCGGCGTTGCCGCTCGCCGGCGGCGCGGTGCGGCTGATGACGCCTCGTAACGGTGAGATCGGGATCGCGGAAGGGCTGGAGACTTCCTACGCTGCCTACATGCTCTTCGGTGTGCCGATGTGGTATTGCCTCAATCGCGTGCTGGTCAGCCAGTTCGTTGTGCCAGAAGGTCTTGGCATCCACACCGTGCACATCTTTGCCGACTTTGATGCAGTGGATCCAAAGACGGGAAAGTCGCCGGGAATGTCCGATGCCTTGACGCTCGCCAAGCGCTTGCGTGCGGAAGGCTTCACGGTTGTCATCCATCGGCCGAAGCTGCGCGGTACAGATTTCTGTGACGAGTGGTGTGCTGAATATCAGTCGCGCGCTGTGCATCACGAGGCGGTTGCCGCCTAAGTTCGTTGCCGCCTTCGGGTGGCATTTTCTCTTTACTTCTGCCCTGTGGGTTCGTCCCACAGGGCGAATTCCCTGGGCGCATTCTGGAGTTCGCTATGCCCATGAAGGGATTCATTCAAGTGGTCGGAAAACTGCAGATCCACGCGATGCGCATTGTCGATTCGCTGGAGGTTCCAGCGGGCAAGTCTGATGCGCAGTGCTACCACGTCTTTCGCCGCAGCGACGGCGGCAGCATGGAGTTCGTTGGCAAGGACAGCGATCTCGATTTCGTCGAGACGTTCTGTCTGCAACGTGCATCGCTGCACTGATTGAAGTACCCAACCCTAACGAAAAACGCCCGGCACTGCCGGGCGTTTTTTTTCGCCTTCGATTCGTGATTCGCCGGGCCGTTACTCGTGGCCGACGGGCCGCTGGGCAAACCGGCCGAGCACGACGCGCGCGGCTTCCAGAATTGCCATGCCGGTGCCGGCGATCAACCAGAATTTGGCGGTATTGACGTAGTTGAGGTGAGCGAAGAAGTCAGCCATTTCAATGCCTCCTGAAGGGTGTGAGGTTACACGAACGCGGTTGCCTTTGACCGCTTGATGTCTTCAGGATACCCGGGCTGTCGCCATGTCAACCTTTGGCGCCGCTACGCTGCAGGGTTAGTTTGGAAAGAATCGCGCCATGGCTTCACCGAGGTGCTCGGCCATCGCCGTTGGCAGTCCATCAGGCGAAGGCGAGTCGGACTCGGACAAGGCGGCCGGATCGAAAGCGGGGGCGGGCGAAGGATTTGGCCGTGCCACAGACTCCGCGAGAGCGAACGGCGCTGGTGCTGCAGACACGAGTGTGGCGACAGCCGGTGCAATGGCCTGTGCCGGCACCAGATTTGTCTGCACCGCTTGCCTAGCCAGGAACGCGGTGTAGCCGAGTTCTGCCATGTGCCGCAGCGCGTGCGCGCGTTGTTTGGAATCCAGGATGCCGGCCAGATAGGGGAAGAGAGTCGGCGCGGTGACGGGCGTCAGCGTGACCTTGATCGAGAGCTTGTCCATGGTGGAATGGCGCCCCCGATTACTTCTGCTTCACCGGGCGCGTGCTACCAATGTCGTAGAAGCCGCTCACATTAGCGAAGCACGGGGAGGAAAGGGCATGGATGGGGGTGCGCGGGAACGCGGCACGAATGGCAGGCACATAGAGTGCGCTGCCGCCGCCGGCGAGGATGATCGCGCGGATGTCTTCGGTTCGGCCGACGCGGGTCTGGATTTCCTTGACGGCGAGCTGGCAGACGCTGCGCGCTTTTTCCAGATACGGCGTGAGATCGATCTCCTTGTCGAAGAACAGCATCGGCTTTTTGTCGCGCAGGCACTTGTCGATGCGCTCAATGCCGGTGACAGGCTCACCCTCGTCCTGCTCAATCAGCGATGCGATCTGCTGATAGATCTTGGACGAGCCGCCCGGTACGCCGCCGCTGCGATTGTCGTCCATCGTGAAGCCCTGGGCGACCACCCAATCGGTGGTGAAGTAGCCGACATCGATGACCAGGTGCGCGTTGTCGGCATCGAACTTGGTGTTCTGTTGGCGCATAAACGTCACCAGCGCGCCGAGCGGTTGCGGCAAGCAGATGACCGATCCGATCTCAACGGGTTCGCCCCCGAAATCAAGCGTTCCTGTGAAGCGATCGCGCAAGTAGGAAGCGTATTTCTGGGTCGTGTGAACGGGCAGGCCTAGGATCAGTTGGCCCACCTCCGATACCTGGGCGAGGCGCAGGGCGCCACCCAGCAGCGCGGCGTACTCGTCTTTGGTCACAAAGTCCTCCGACAGCGTGCGGCCGGTCTGACCATATGCCGAGGAGAGCGACACACCGGGGCCGACTTCGTATTCCACGCCGTCAATGGCAATGGTGATTACGTCGCGCGCTTTGAAGAAGCCGTTCCCGTGGTTGGCAAGCGCGCGTGGCGCGGCTTGCGGCGCGAGGGACGGGAACATGTTCAGCTTGGTCTCGGAGCCCATCGGGAACGCGAACTTGGTGTTTCCGTATCCGACGTCGACGGCAACGGTGGCGGCTTTCATGGTGCAGACCTTGTGTTGGGGCGGAGCAGCTTCCGCCGGGGCAGTGGAATGACGCGTGAGGGCGACATGACACGTAGCTCCCCCTTGCGGGAGACGTAGATGTCACGACGAGCTGGGCGAGATTGGTCAGCCTCTGCTAGTGACACGTAGCTGCACCGTGCGGTGCACGTGAGTGTCACGTGGTTCAGCGCATAACCGATCGGTGCCCGCCGGTGACACGTAGCTTCCCCTTACGGGGTATGTACGTGTCACGTCGCCTTACGTTGGGACTGTACGAGGCTGCGCCGGCTGTTTGATGGAAGAAAGCCCGTCAATCTTGCGTAGCTTTCGTGCGGCGCAATTCACTGGGCTGCCCTATCCTTGAGTCACCACACGCGTCCCCCGACGCATCGATAGCTCCGCGAAGACCGCGGAAACTCAGGGTGAGCCGGCGACCAAGAGGTTGTTGGGCACCAATGTTCGTGCCGGATAGTCATCCGGCATTTTTTTCAAGCAAATCAAGTGGATGGGGCCGGAGAGTGAGGCCACCGGACACCGCGATACCAAAACGATCAGCGCGCTGGCTGTGAAGCTAGACCGCAGTGCGTACAAATCCGAAGCCGAACACCGAACAGTGTTTGTGGATGGAACGCGATAAGACGCACCCGTTCAGCCAGAGGGCTGGGCACGAATCACAAGGCCCGATACACAGCGGCGGAGATGGTTCGGCTTGTGGGTGGGATACGAGAGCGACCCGAGCAAGGGTGACCGCACGTATCTGAACGTGACGACCGGTAGGCGCAGCCGGCACCAGAAATGCGCAAGGAGAATCTCACACCAGGGCAAAAGCCTGTGGGCGAGTGAAGGCCGCGGAGTCGCGTGCCTTGCTCGTGTCGGCAGGAAGGCGTCGCAAGATGCCGGCCGGTGTGTAGGCCGCGAAGCGGTGAGTCAGCGCGCAAGCGCAGGCTCGCTGCAGGACGGACAGTCAGAACGCATTGCTTCCATGCGTCGGGCTGATCGATTGGAATCGCTAAAGGCGGGGAAGTTGGGCCTGGCCGGGGGAACCGGCAGCCGACCGTGGTGGGTCGGGTAAAGGGGAAGCCAGCACGGGGGTGCGGATTCCGTGAGTGCGGCGCGGTTGCCGGCGGGGAAACCTGCGTCGAGGACGTGCGCGCTGCGCAACCAATACTCGGAGTCACGGTGCAGACGCGCATCAATCTCAAGCCGATCCTGGCGAACTACTCGCTGCCGGAACGGTTCAAGTCGGAATTCGCGGTCTTGGCGGGCGAGAACCTGCACAAGCCGCACAGCCAGACCCGCGTCAGCGGTCGCGCGCTGTCGTCGATCTCGCAGAAACAGCGCGCGCAGATGTTGCTCAGTCTCGCAGTGGAGCTGCGTGAGGGCGGCTTCACCATCATGTCGCCCTACAACCTGGCGGAGAAGCACCTGCGATGGTTGGTGCAGCGTTGGGTGACAGAACGAAACCTCGCGGTGGGCAGCGTTGAACTGCGCCTCTCACACCTGCGCGCGCTGTGCTCGTGGATGGGCAAGACCAACATGGTGGGCGGCATCGATGACTACGTGGAGAGGCCGGCAGGCTACACGCGCAGCTACGCCGCCGAGACCGACCGTTCTTGGGACGGCAACAACATCGACGCGCTAGCCAAGATCGAGGAGATCGCCCAGACGGATGCCCACGTCGCAATTCAACTGAAGCTTGAGGCAGCGTTCGGGTTGCGCGCGAAGGAAAGCTGGCGACTGCGCCCAGCGCGCGACCTACTTCCATCGGGCTATCTGCACGTGCAGGACGGCACCAAGGGAGGCCGGCCGCGACAGGTGCTGATCGAGTTCGATTGGCAGTACGACCTGCTTGCGGAGGCGGCTGAGTTGGCCGCGTGCACGAATCCCGAACGGGGCTCCCTGATCCCGGCGACCTATACGCAGGTGCAGTGGCGCAGGCGCTTCTATACCGTGCTGGAAAAGCACGCCGTGACCAAGCGCGGCGACGGTGTCACCGCCCACGGTCTACGACACCAGTTCCTGCAGCAGATGTACCAACGGCTGACCGGTGAGCAAGCGGCCATCAAGGGGGGCGCACGCGTTCTCGACCGTGAAGCGCACAAGGACGCCATGACGCGGGTGGTGGAAGCCGCCGGCCACAGCCGCAAGGAGAAGGCCAACGCCTACCTGTCGACGCATTCCGCGATCGCAGCCCGGAGCCGGCCCGTCGTCACACGTGAGATGGCCGTCGCGGCGGTTGCCGCGGCCAATGGGGTCAAGCTGAAGGCGGCAGAGGCCCTGGGCATTTCGCGCCCCGCACTGTATCGCCTGCTTGCCAAGCCCGCCGAGGCGGGTACTGCGGCCGGCCATCGGCACTTCACGGGATGAGGTCGTGCGATGACTGAAGATGACGCAATGGCCGATGGCGATTGGGATACCTACCTGTTTCCAGAGCCAGAGCTGCGGGCGTGCACAGACGAAGAACTGTACACACTCATCCGAGAGAACCTGCCAAACGCGACCGCGGAGACTGACGGCACCGACCTGTTGACGGACGTGGCCATCGATCACGCTCAAGACCTGATCGAGCAGGCCCGCGATTTGCTGCTGGCTCGTGGGGCTGCTATCTCGCCGCAATGGCGCGCAGCGCTCCGCTTCCTGCGGTGGCCGCTGAGCCCAGCGGAAGTCACGGCCAACCAAGCTCGGCGGCTTCGCGAGATCGAGGAGGATCGGCTTCGGCGGGCGCACGCCGCGAAACTCGGGGTGGACATCCTCCAGGCAATTCGGACGGTGATGGACGGCGGCCGGCTACCGCTCTCCCTCTCGTTAGAGGGGGTGACTGTCAGCATTGGCTGGGGCCTGCGGACATCGGATGGTGAGCGCAGGAGCATCAGCCCCAGTGGGGCCGAAGTTGTGCGTATGCGGGACGCACTTGCCGCAGCGGGGTGCTGCCACTGTCAGATCCACGGCGCGTCCCAAGATGGGATTCCATTCGAGGAGGCGCCTACGCCGGAGTGGTCTCTCAACTTCAGTGTGCCGACGAATCGTGCCGGGTGGGATCTGCTGAAGCAATGGTGGAAGGAAGGGCGGTTCAGCCACGCGCCACACGTCTGGATGTACCGGCCAGAACTTGGCGACCCCGAGTTCTTCTGGCACTGGCCACTCGATGCGTGTTGGCCGGGCAGCGCACCTGCGTGGCGGCGCCTGTATGGGCATCTTGGTTACGTCGACCTCCCTTGGGTGCGCTTTCATCGTCGGGTGCACGGCAATTGCTGGGAGCGCGACGAAGTGAGAGTGGAATGGGCTGCAGGAGAGCTCCGGTACATCGAGTGCGCCGAAGAGGCTGACCGAGAGGCTCAGCGGTTGATCACGTCGGGCGAGATACTCGCCTACAAGATCTCGGCCAGAGCTGCTATGGACGCACATGCCGGTGCCGGTGCCGGTGCCGGCCCGGCCCCGGTTGTGCGATCGCGACTCGCAGAGCTGCTCGCCCGGGTTTGCGGAATGCTTGGGCGTTCGTGCTCATCGGGCGCGGCCGACCCAACGAAGAACTGATCGCGCGCTAGACGCGTTCAGGACAAATAACGCAAAAGCCGCCAACGGTGTGGCGGCTTTTGCGGGATTGGTCGGCGGGTTAGAACGGCGGGCTGGTCCCGGCGATGTAGGAAAGGTACAGCGCGACGGCCACAGCGATCAGCCAGAAGCTGACACGACGGCCCAGGGTTTGGGGAGATCCGTACGGTTGTTGGGCTTTCATGGGATGCCTCCATTTAGATTCCATCTTAGCGAACGGCGGCGCTGATTGCGCGGGCCAGCCGCCATACGTTGGGAACGCGGGCCACGGCAGTCGGTCCGACATCTTCCACCTCCGCTGCCGGCGCGCGGCTCAAGAGATCGTTGAGGGTGGTCTGCCGACCAGCCTTCTCGTGCGGATGCGGGGTGGGCGGCGGCAACTCCATCGCCTGATCGCGCGTCGCGGCCGGCAGCCGGGGGAACGGGTCGACGCCGGTGAATTGTGCGAGTTTGGCGATGCTGACCACCGCATATTTCGGCGTGGCATCGTTGGGTGCGATGTAGGCTGCTGCGCCGACGCCCGGGACGTAGATCGCTTTCCACAGATAGTCGGGTACCCGTACATGTTCGTTGAGGTAACGGGCCTTGCCGTCCGTGAATGCTGGGCCGGTCACCACGTAGGCTTCGCCGGTCTGCCGTACCAGGCGGCGGGTCGACGTCTCCAGGTGGCTCCACATGCGGCGGTTGCTGACCGAGTTCTGCGGGACGACGTTGGCCAAGCTGAAACTTTCCTGTTGCGATGCCAGGTCGCCGAAGTCCCCGCTTGGCGACATGTGGCCACGGTCAATCTGGACGTGCGAGCTACCGTGGTAGTCCTGCAGGGTGGCGCGGGCGGTTGCCGGCAAAGACGTCTCTTCGAAGAAATCGCTTTCGCGCGGCAGCTCACGCGCCTGGTTCACCGCCTGCGCGGTCAGGTGTTCGGCTGACCACAGCGGTGTCCGGGTCGCCGAGGACACGAGCACCGCGTAGGCGCGGTAGCAGAGCAGGTGGCTGGCGCCAGCGTGCTTGCTGGACAGCACCTTCGGTTGCGCGCCGTCCGCGACCGATGCGCCGCAGTGATCGGGAGAGGCGCCGGCGACCTGGAGGAATGCAGAGAGGGCAACGAAGAGCAGGGTTTTTTTGAGCACGGCAGTTGGGATCCGGGTTGACCTAGATCCATCGTGCCTTGTAACGGGCAATGTCAAGTACCCGAAAGCGAGAGCTTCTGCGGGCCGATTTGCGTGAAGGGTTTGGGAGTGCTGGGCACGGAACGAGATCCGGCCGGCCAAAGCATGGCCGTTACCGCACGGTCATCTACCGCGCGTCGACGCCATCGTCAGTTGGAAGGTCAGCGCCTCGCCGATCGCGCGATCATGGTGGCGAGGGGCGCTAGTCGAGCTGAGGCTCCAGGGCATCCACCGCACGCGCGACGAATACGTCCATGCGCGCGAAGGCATTTTCTTCGCCTTCAACCAGTTCGGCGTCGAACGCGTCGAGTGGTTCGAAGCGGATCCAGGGACGGCCATCGACGTAGATGACCTTGGCCAATCGCACGAGCTTGCGATACCGGCCGGCGTCTTCAAGGACGGTGGCCATTGGTACTTCCGCGGCGGCGGGGGAAGCGGGCCTGCTGAGCTGGGCGGCCATTGCCGCGAATATCGGTCCGCGGGTTTCCCAATCCATGGCATTGCGGGCGATCGCGTCCAGCAGCATTGGGATGTCCACCGGCGTCAATTGGCGACGCGCGATCGAGGCCAGCTCGTGTTGATCGGTTGGGCGATACTCGACGCGTCGGTTCCAGATCAAAGCCAGCTCGTCGTAGGCCGCTTCTTTGGAGGTTCCGATTTGCACGGGCGGCGTGCCAATGCCGCACTGTGTACACACAATGACGGCCTCCTTTCGGCCAGCGAAGAACCTGGCCCGTCCGCCGCAGTGACCACAGCCGATCAGATCGTCAAACATACCGTTGGGTCTCGATGATTGGATTTTAAGTCCGGATTATGCCTGTCGCCGAGTTTGTTGAACCACCACTGCAGACGGGTTTATGTTGCAGCGGCTCCAAAATATGCGTGAGACGTCGCCAAAATCCTGATGGCGGCGCTTTCCATGAAGCCTTGGATGATGGCTTCAGCCTCGGCGCGGGCGCGGCCGAACGCCCAGAACTCGTGCAGCCAGTGGCCTCCTGGGCTGTCTGGCCCCTGCTGGAGGCCGATGGACAGGGCGCCGCGCACGGCGATGATCGTTTCAGGGTGGGGAAATTCGGAGGAGAGATCTGCTGGGGGCATGTACTACGTTATTTGGTAAAGGCCAACTTCCTCACTGCGCTTTTGAGGAATGGCTGGAGATAATGCGGAGAATAGCTGGGCGGCACCAGAATGTATGTTCATTGTGCGTGCCGATTGTTGCTGTTGTGCGGGATCAAGTCAGCGAGGCGACGTGGACGGCGCCGCGGGTTTGAGCAACTGGTCGAGCATCCGGCAGCGAAGCTCGCAGGCTGCTTTGCCCCAGGCGCTACCGCTCTACCTGTGGCGTTCGGCGAAGGGAAGGCCGGTCGTCGGGCTGCGACCACTGAAGATGCTGCGGAGGTTGACGTGCTCACGCATGGCCGCCGCCGCCCACCGGGGCGCTGGCATGTGGCTGGCCGGGAAGGCTGGGCCACATGCTGCTATCCGCTCCGGAAATGTTCGTGTGCCAGTTGGCGAGTGCCGCAGCGGTCGTGATCGTGTGATGCAGCGCCTTGTCAACGTTGCCGGCCTGCAGGTACATCATGGAGCGGGTTTCGAGGTGGCCAACGAGAAAGACCCAGTCCGCTGGCGACTTGTCGGCGTCCTTGGCAGTTCCCCAACGCTGGCGCTGGTGGGCGGCTTCTTGCACGACCCCGCGGGCAAAGTCATGCAGCTCGGGGCTGTTGAGCAGTTGCTCTGCATTCAGTGCCCGGGCTCGCCAGTGGTCGAGCTCTGCGATCTGAGGGCGCGTGATGTCGAGAGAATGGCGCAGTGCATGCCAAACATGCGAATCCAGAGATCCCCGCTTGTGCGCGTAGACCGACTGGGCGAGCACCTTGCGATCCGAAGTGCAGCGGCGCAGTGTCACCCAGGTGGAGCCGTCGTCATCGGCCACACTGATTTCCCAGCCGGGAGGTAGCCATGGCGCGGCATTGTTGGATTTCTGGCATGCCCGGCAGGGAACCTTGCCTTTGTACACCGTCAGCTCGCTACCGAAGCCGTGGCAACTCGCACATGGCGCCTCGGGCATTGCCGTTGCCGCCGGCGTGGTGGTCGATTCCCCTTGTGGCCAGCCAAGAGCCTTCTGAGCCCGGTCAAAGGCGGGGCGGACGGTATCCGGAATGCCGTCTTCCTGGCCCGCCCACCATTGCACTGAAAGAACGAGGTCGGCAAGCAGCGTCATGGCTTCGTGTTGAGTTGTTGCCGGGGAAGCGTTCTCATTCGTCTGCTGCATCGTTGACCTCCGTCGTCGTTGCTGTGCTGTGTGGAGCGGCCTTGCCATTGCCTCGTTGGTAGCCTGGACACCCACCGCCCGAATAGTCGAAGCCGGAGCAACCATCGGTTGCGTGTGGGCACAGCGCGGCGCCGCATTCCTTGCTCATCGGGAGTACCTTGTGGCCCCTTGCCTTGTCGATCGTCAGCTTGGTGCGCGCCTCGGCTGGCGTGAGCGAGCGCCCGGTGGCATCACGGAAGAGGCCAATGTAGTCGTCCGGGTACGTGCTGCTCCGCACGAAGCCCTCGATGTCCAGGTGTATATGGAACCCCCACATCAGCGTGGGCCCTCGTCTGCGTCAATCGACGCAGCACCGGGCGTATCGCGCAAAACTGTGTGGCCATCGGCGTCAGCGTTGGCCGTGCCGACTCCGTCAGCGCACAATCGCAGCTCCTGGGGTCCTGGGTAGAACTCGACCACGTCGTAGCCATGCTCCTTCCAGTCGTCGGCGATCGCCTTGCTGTCGGTGATGGGCACGCACACAGCGGGATGCGTCGTTTTCCAGATCGCGGGCCGTGACGTGTCCGGCCGGCCCTTGTCGGCCAGCTCGTCATCCACCGCCGTTGGCCCCAGCCACTGAGAGCCCTCGCCGGGGCACTCGACGTCCCAGGCGAGCAGTCCGTCCTTGTAGGGCACAACGGCGACCTCTGCGTCGTGACCACCGAAGAACTGCTGCAGGCTCTCGGCCTGGCGGAGGGTGATGAGCAGCATGGGGCGCCGCGCCGGTGTAATGCCCGCAGTTTGATGATCGCGGATTCGCTGCAGCACAGCGCGGGTGCGGGGTCCGCAATGGCCTTCGTCGAGACACCAGTCGATCTCGGCAGCCAGCGCGGCATTGTCAACCTCCAGCGTCGCCGGAACGACAGGGGCGCCACTCAACGCCGGTGGCCACGGCTCCGGCATTAGGTGCGTGACGTTGCGTGCCGGCTCGGTACCGGGCTCGCCGTTGCGGTCCGGATCAAGCTCGTAGAAGTCGGTGGCCTTCAAGGTATGGAACCGCTGGCCACCGTACAAGGGGTACACCTCGACTTCACAGCCACGGCCTCGGAAATGCTTCGCGGTGTCGTCTGCTTCACTGCGCGTGCGTACCAGCAATACTTTGTATCCGCTCACAGCCACGTCGAACGCCCTCGGCTCGCCCTGCTGTAGGTCGGAGTGGTGGGGGCAATCATCGTTCGTGCACTGAAACTCCTCGCCCATCTCGGCCAGTGCGCTTTCGATCGTCGGATATGCCGCTGTGTCCCAGCAGCCCGGGTAGTGGATCGCCGCCGCCAGACTACTGCCCAGGACTTTGCGGACGGCGGCCAATGCTCCGTTCCAGCCTTCGTTGTGGTGCTCGGTTGCAAGATAGGCTTCCGTGCCGCTCCTATGCGGGTTGTGATGTTTTTCGCTCAGCATTGCGCTTGTTCGCTGTGGTTTTCTTGAGGTCCGGCCGAACGGCTGGTCCCCATTCTGAAATGGGCTGTCAGGAGGCAAGGCACCGCAACCGTCCTCATGGACAAACAGCTCGTGAACGCCGCGCAGCGCGTCCATGACGCCTTTCGCATGCGCATCGGACAAGGCGATGGCGCCAGCTGGCGCCTCTTCCTCGGCTGCGCGCCTCTCGCGGTCCACAAGGTCCAGCATGGACAGGCGACGTATCACATCGTGGCCGTCAATCTGGCCGACGACCCTGATGGCGGCCAACATGTTGCGAAGGGTGGAGGGTTCACCGGCACCGGCACAGTCCGCGGGAACTGCTGCCGCGGGTGGCATGCTGGCTTGCGGGGCGTCGGCACGCCGCCATTTGTCGAACTCTCGAAGGAAGACCGTGTCGGCGAGCAGGCCAGCGATTGCGTTGGCAATCAGCCCGCGTTCCCGTGGAGTCGGGACATGGGACCCCAGCGTGCCGTGTAGCTGGTATCCGGACACAAACTGGTCGACCACCGCTTGCACCGGCGCGTACGCTGGTTCCTGTCGGTCAGCATCATCTACGGCGGTCACCGCATTCAGCGCGGAGTGGTAGCCGCAACGAAAGCCTGGCACAACGAGTGCGCCATCTGGCACGCATTCGACGCAAGCATGATCGAGGGTGCGGTCTCTGCTGAGCAGAATCCATTTCGCCATGGTGAGCGTGGCGTTCGCGCGGGCGCGGCCATCGGGACCGCATGCGACTGCAGGGCTGGAGGATGCGGAGGTGTTCATCGTCAATTGTGTGCGAGGCGGCTGGCCTCGGGTGGCAATGGATTCAGATCAGCGTAGCCAGCCCAGTACAAAGTCAAGGGATGGCACCAGCCGCTCGGTGGTCATGCCGTCGCGAGTTGCGCGTCAAGCGTGTCGAGTGCCGGAACAGGCAAACGTGGCGAGCCAGTGGTCGGCCCAGCGCGAGGGCGTTCGGTCGACGCGTCGAAGGCCGCCGATTTGTCGCGCGTCAGAAGCTCCCCCAAACGAGAGGGAAGTTCTGCCAACACGAACGCGCATAGGTTCGTGTCTTGATCATCCAATGCACTGGCCGCGCGGCGCCGACCGTCGGTGCCGGCGTTCGAGCGCCGGCAATGTCGATCCCCAGCGCCAGCCATCCGAGCCAGTAGCGGCTGCGCTTCGGAGGGAACCGGTGCGGCGCGATCCTGCACCACCTGGAGCACCCGCAGAAGGTCTGACGCTTGCTCACGTGCGCGTTCCAAGTCAGTGAGGTAGGCCCGCAGGTGGGCAATTTCAGCGTCGAATTCCTTCAATTCCTGGTAGCGGATCTGACTGAGATACGCCGTAAGCGCGTATTGGAGGATCGACAGCGACTCACGGGTTTGCTTGCGGGGAAACACCGCAAGGAATTTGCGCCCGCGGTGGAATTCCGCGATGACGTCGGAGGTCATGAATGCGGGGAGCCTGACCTGAAGCGAACGAACAACCGACCGAGAGACGGCCGGCACCAATATGCCGACCTGCGCGGCGAGATAGGCCGTGCGAATACGCTGCGCAGCACAGAGCTGTGAGTGCACCCGGTCGGCACGACGGCTCAGTGCCGACAGCGCCTTGGCCAGCGTGCTTTGCGCTGCGTCGATCAATTGCTCTGCCATTCCATCCTCCGATGTCGTGTACGCCCGGGAGTCAGTCGTTCAGGCCACCTGCAGGTCGCCGGCGGCCAGCGCTGGCACGCGTGTCACCATGAAGCGGCGCACCGCGCGCAACCCCTGAGCCGAGTAGAAGGCCTCATTGGCCACGGATATCGGAAGCGCAATTACGTAGCAGGGATTGCCGTTGGCAAACTGGATCTGGGTCGACCCGTTGGGCAGCGCCACGTTGTGCTCGCGCCCACGCAAAAAGACGACTGCCACGGTGGGTTTGCCGGGCTCCTGAAACAGTGCATAGGTGGGTTGAGTCGCCAGCACATCGGCCGGCAGGCCCGGCTCCTCGGGATCGCCTGGGAGGAAAACGCGCCGCTCGTCGGACCAGACGTAGATGCGAAGCGCGCCGGCGTGGCGCATGCCGTCGGGTGCCGCGCCGTTCCACCAATCGCATAGAACGCGCACGGCCGGGTCAGCCTCGTAGTCGCTGCCACGACTGGGCATCTCGCCGCCGGCGGCTGTGAGTGCCTTCACCAGTGCGTCATAGTCACCCGTGACCGTCTGGTTGTCGCAGGCCTGCTCGAGGTCAGCGCGCCGGCGCTTCTTGGCCAGTGAGACCGGAATGCCGTGGAAATCAGCCAGGCTCGTCAGGTTGATGCGCTCGACGATGGGCCGATCTGCATTCCAGATGCCGGACAGCCATTCGTCCGTGCGATACAGCAAAACGAATTTTTGGCCTGCATCCGTTTGCGGAGTGGCCGCGAGCGCCTGTTCGAGGTCGCTTGCCGCAATCTCTGACTCCTTGAACCAGCCCAGGAACGCATCGTCGGGCTGCATGAGCATCAAGAGATCCAGGATCAGCCCTACCTCTTCCGGGTCGCAATAGAGCGACGCAAAACGAAGAGCATTGCTTTCGAGGTTGGGCGAGCGCATGACGACCCCGTACACGCTCTTGTCGTCCCGCTCGCTCAGCACCAGCACCGGCCAGTTCGAGAGGCTGTCCTTGGCAGTCAGGCCCCACTTGACCGGCCAGCTGTCCTTGAGCACGTCGTGCTCTGCAAGGTGCAATTCGGCGGACCGGAAAGGCGATTGGGCCAGCAGCTCGCGCACGATGTCGTCGGGCTCGGCAGCGAACGTGCCGGTAATCGGAACCGGGCGCGCCAATGCATAGTGGACCGTCGCGCTTTTGACATCGCTGTCGTTCGGAACAACGGCCACGTAACGGAACAGGCGTGCGGTGCCGGTCACCCTGTCATGCTGGTCAAACAGCCAATCACGAATTGCCAAGCATTGCGTGTCTTGCATGGGGGGTTCCTTGTTGACGATGTTACCGGTCATCGCCGGCGACTTGAGTGAGCTGAGCGGGGCGCCTGGTTGCATGCGTGCGCCATCGGCAGAGCGGTTCAGTGGAGTCTTCATCACCGGTCTCGATGTGTCGGCGGGAGGCGGGTGTCCGCTACGGGGTGTTTGTTCGGGTTCCATTCGACCAACCGGATACCGTTGGTCGCGTAGTACTCGCGCTTTTCCTGCATCCGCCGGTCGTACTCGCGGTTGCCGGTCATGCCGAGCACTTCGATAACGGTGCGCTGGTCGACATCCTTTAACTCGAAGTCCGGGTGGACTGCGGCGGCGCCCACATGGCGCAGTGGCTTCTCGAACCTGCGCTGCAGGCGAATCAGGTGGTCGGCCATGACTGCCTCGTGCGACGAGTCGCATGGCAGGAAGGACGAGTTGGTCAACATGGCTGCCATGTCGGCGACGTGCAAGTAGCCATTGGCGGTCTTCTCGACGGCCAGGACCGCCACGCTCCGCAAATCCTTGCGGCCGAGACCGGCCAGCGCAGTCGCGTAGGAGCGTGAGACCTTCTGAAACAGCGCATTGGACATGAAATACCGCTGGTGGCTTTGGCGCAGCACCAGCATGCCGCCGTGAGCGCTCGGTTTGAACTCGCCGACCTCGCCGATGATCAGCCCCCGGTGCGTCGTGGTGCCAGCAGTGGTCAGCCGCGCGACGAATGCATCGAACTCGGCAAGGATCTCGGCCTTATGTTCCGGGTCCCACCTGCGCATGATGTGCAGCACATCGGCTGCCGGGCGGCCGTTGATTTTCGCGTCGGCGAACTCGGCACTGAGCATGGACCAGCATGCATTCCAACCGCGGTATCCCTGATCGGCCCACGCGTGCAATCCAGCCGCCTCCCAGGCGTATTCGAGAAATGCGAGGAGAGGTGCCGATCGGCGATGCGCTCGCGGCGCACTGGAGGCCTGGGGTGATCGCGGGCCAGGCTGGCCGGTGCCGGGCTGTGTAACCTCCAAGGACAGATCAAGCTGAATGAGGTGCTTGCCGTTCCGGGTTTGGAATGGGCCCTTGGTTCTTGCCGTCGCCGTGGCGTGGCCTTTGCGTTCCTGAAACGGGCACCCCTGACGATGCTTGTAGTTGGCATCTGGCCAGCGCGCCAGGATGAACGCCGACCGGAGGCGCCGGATGACGAGCTTCGGCCGAGGGGCATGCTCTGTGCAGCCGCACTCGGCGAACCCTTGAATTCGCTTGGCGCGCTCGAGCTGGGTTGTGTAGCGGCCCGGGTTCTCCAGCACCTCAGCAAGGTCGAAGTCGGACGGGCCGATCCGGATCTTGATCATGGTGTGCCCCTTTACACCCCGGCATCCCGGAACATTCTGTGCATGTCAACTTGGATGGCAGTGATGTCCAGGTTGCGCTTGGCGCGCGTGAGTGCGACATAGAGGAGGCGCTTCTCTTCCGTGTCCATCGTGTACTTGCCGTCGTCGTCCGTCTTGAACCTGAAGTCGCCGGCAATGCGGACCGAGTCGTACTCAAGGCCCTTGACCTGATGGATGGTCGAGACCACGTAATCGGCTTCGGACTCTGGGCTGACAGTGCTAAGCAGCTGGCGGACGTAGGGGATGCCTTCATCGTCGATCAGCTTGACGAACGGCTTCAGGTCTCGCCCGGCAAACGAGTCGGCGTAGTCCTGCACCTCCGACCAGTTGGCGAACAGGGATAGCGCGGTCGGATAGTCGGTCCGCTGGCCGCACATCAGCCGTTCGGCGCCGTCCAGGAAGGCCATGATGTCGCGGATATTGGCGCGGATCGCGACCTTTTCGCCGCGTTGGAGACCATCGGCGACATAGGACAGCACCGTTGCATTCTTGCGGCAAAGCACGGCGTTGACCTTCAGCTCGCTCGGCGAGATGTCCTTGTGGATACGCGATGCAATGCTGGCCTGGCCCCTGACGGGCACTTCCTCGTCCATCGTGCGCAGGATGCGGGTCGCCAGCGCAGCGATCGGCTCGCCAAAGCGGAAGGACAGCGTCAGCGCACGCTTCTGCGCCTTGATGTGGTCCATCGCGTTGACGGCACCGCGCCACTCGTAGATCTGTTGGTACGGGTCGCCGACATAGATCACCTGGGCCGATTGGCGTCGAAGCACCGAAAGCATCAGGCCGTTTGCGTCTTGCGACTCATCGAATAGGATGTAGTCGGCAGGGATGGTCGGCCGGCTCAACTGCCACAGCTTGACGTACACGTCGTGGGAGATAGCGCCCGGGGATTGGGGGTTTTGTGATTCCTCCCAGAGCTTGACGACCGAAGGCAGCAGCGCATGGCGTAGCGCTTCAGCCGCTTGCTCGGTGATCAGCGGATCGACCGGGATGTGCCAATCGAGCGGCGTCGGCTTGGCAGAGCCACAGAACCTGGCCAAGCCGTCTCGCACCATCCGGCCAAGCTTGGCGGAGGTCAGTTCAAGGTTCTTCCCGATCGTTGTCGGGACCTTGATAGGCTGTAGGCCGAATCGCTCTGCGAGGAGGTAGTTGGGCTCCAACGGATTACGGAGCTTCCGGGTGATGTCGGCCGATACGGATCTGTATGCCTGGGAGTTGACCGTTCCGCACCGCACGGACAAAGGGAACTTGCGCTTGGCCTCCTCCGCAATGAGGCGATTGAAGGCCAAATAGACACCACGAGCCCGCCCTTTGGCGGTCGAGACGAGGCCTAGGGTGGAGGTCTTGCCGGCGCCCGCACGAGCGTCAACCTTCAACGGTTCGCCATCCAAGGACGCATCAACGACAGCGGTTTGCTCTTCGGTAGGCTGCATGTCAGGCGAGGGTCAGTTGTGTGTCAACGAGAGACGCGCGAAACGCCGCATCCCTCTCCCGGATCGCCGCACGGCGGCGCTCGCCCTCGCCGGTTTGCTGCTCAACTACATAGATGAAGTTGTTGGGAGTGGTGGGGCCACGCCATGCTCGCCACGCTTCCTGGATGTGGGCACGAACGGCCGCCGGTTGGGCGAAGTACATGCTGCGACCTTTGCGCCAGTGTTTGGCCTGGAGCGCGCGCATACGCAGCTCCAGACTGTCGGAACGACGCTGGCGCAGGGCGATTTCGTCAGCGACGGTGCGTTGTGACTCGGCTATGTGCTCGGGAAACAGGGGATAGCGCGCACGCTCGCGGGCCTGCTTGCGAGCGAAAGCGGCCTCGCGGCGCGAGGTAAAATCGATCGGGTAGTAACGGAGATAACGTGTGAAGCGCATGTCGGAAAACCATCGGGATATGGTTCCAAGTTACCGGCATGGCTGCGAAGTCAATGGCGCCGGTTGAGCGAACTGGCCGGTACGATTTTGGGGCGGGCAACGACGATCGAATCAAGCAAAAGCTCGATATTCGCGTGGGCTTTCGCCGCATTCCCACACCACAGCACACGACATGCGAGAAGTTGAAATAGGCGGCCGCCCAAAGGCCGAACCCTGCTCCCAGTTTGGGGAGGCTGAAGACCAGGCACTGGCCAGCATTGAGGCGCAGGCCTTCGCGCGCATGCTGGATCGCGTCTTCTGGTTCCCGGAGCCGCATGTGCTGCGGTTCGAGGCGCGCGTGCATTCGGATTCGCAAGGCATACACCACACTGTGGTGGGGGTTGTTGGGCACGGCGGCGAAGCGTGGTTCAGCGAGGACCTCATTCCAGCTCGTTGGGACTATGTGGCGTTCAAGGAGATTGGCTGGAGCGTCTCCAAGCTACTACGCAACAAGCTCATCGCTGACGGCGTGCTTCGTGAGGACGCACCGGGCCTGCTGGCGGGGTTGATGCCAGACTTCTCAGGGATGCAAGAACCAGAGGAGAAGGACCACTATCGCTGGGCCGTCGTCAATCGCTTGCGGAGCGCTGCAATGACGCGGCCGATGCCAGGAAGGTGGTAGCGGGCTGGGCGCGCGTGCGCGCAGCTGCTGGAAAATGCAGAGCAACTGCGATATTCTGAAACGGTTTGCCGCGTCTACGACGCATCGATTTTGACCGCCATCTGGGCGGCCTACATCTTGTTTCCCCCACAGCTGTAGGGTCCGGTTTCATCTCCGACACTGCACGTGTCGGCCTATCGTTCGCATTCTGCGGCCGGTCTTTCCCTTGAACACCTGAGCGAACTTCGCTACGTCGCGGTGTGCCTACGCACGCCGATTCGTTAGCGCTGGTCGGTCAGGTCGTTCCATCTTCTTCCCCGCTGGGAGCCGTCCCAGCAGGGACGTCTCTCGTCCATTTTCTGGAGACGTTCCATGTTCAACGCCGTTATTCAGCGTTTCAAAGAAGCACAGCTCAAAGCCTTCGAAAGCTACCTGGTGGTGGCTCGTTTCGAACAGGAGGCCTTGCCAATCCTCGATCCATCGTTGCGTGCAACGCGGATCAGGAAAGAAGCTGAGGTAACACACGAGTTCGAGCTGTTCTGTGTGCGAATTGCACGTGCTGTTGTGGAGACTGTGCGCAGCAATGCTTCGACTAGTGTGGCATCGACTATCGATGTGGAATCGGAACTCCGGGTCGCTGAAGCCGACATCAAAGCCGCTCTGGCTATTGGCGCGGTCCCCGACATGGATGCCTTTTGCGCATCGCTGAACCAGCGCTTCAATGTGCGAGTTGGGGCTCTGCAATGAGCAGGGCAGCACAACGCCGGCACCTGGAGACCGCCGACGAACACCAAAAGGCCTTGGTCGATTTGATCAAGGCCTTCGGGTACCGTCACCGCGCAAGCGATGTGTTCTCCGACTTCGTTGAGATGTCCGCACTGAGCCTCAGCAATGCGGTCGATCTCGCTCAGCGAGACGGCCGAGAGGCTCGGTACATGGAGATCGTCAAGAAGTACACCAAAGAAGAAGTGGACCAGTTCCCGAAGATGCTTGGCCACCTCGTGCTCACTTACGAGCGCCGGATGACTGATGTCCTTCCCGGGTCGCCGGCGCCGGTCAGAGTCGCCGGTGGCTTTGGCGATGTGCTTGGTCACACCTACATGCTGCTTGAGCTGGGCAACGATAGGGCGGGGCAGTTTTTCACGCCCTATTCGGTATCCAGCATGATGGCTGCGATGCAGGTCAATGACCATGATCCGGACGTCGCGGAACATGGCTTCATCACCGTGATGGAGCCAACCTGCGGCGCTGGTGGCATGGTGATCGCAATGGCGGAGGCTATGCATCAGGCGGGCCACAACTACCAGACGGCCATGCATGCAACGTGCATCGATATCGATCCACGGTGCGTACACATGACGTATGTGCAGCTGGCCTTGCTCCATATCCCTGCGGTTGTCATCCTTGGCAACTCATTGATGCTTGAGGAGCGCGAGGTTTGGTACACACCAGCGCACGTGCTTGGCGGGTGGAACCGGAAACTGGCTGCGCGTGAGCGTAGCCAGGAAACCTCCCCGCCCGTTGATTCCGAACGCAATTTCGTGCCCGCAGAAATGGGTACGGTCCTGTCGATTCTGGAGGCGATTGAACCGCCGCAAGCGCCGGCCATCATTGAAGCGGTGCCGCAACAGCACGCTGAAATTGCCCGGCAACGTGAGCAATTGTCGTTGTTCTAGGTTGGCCACTGGCCGGCCTCGCGCAAGAGCGGGTCCCCATCTGCGGAGGGGGATCCGCTGTCTGGCACCGCAGACGTGTTTCCGGTATTCTCAAAGCTCACTCCGCGTCTTTGACGCATCGATCTCCTGATCGCAGGACGCGCAGCGTCTCGCGGTTGTCCGAGGGCCAGCGGTTCGGTGGCCCTCGCTTTCATTTTCCATCCCATCGGGAACCTGTTCCCGGTGCGGCAACGGGTTCCCCTTTTCCATCCCTGGAGAACCCACAAATGCAAGAAAACCAACAGAGCGTCACCGTCAAACTCGGCCAAATCCGGCCGGGCAAGAACCCCCGGAAGTACTTCGATCCCGCGAAAATGGCGGAGATCACGGAGTCCATCCGTGAGGATGGCGTAATTCAACCTGTACTGGTGCGCCCTCTTGAGGACGGCACCTACGAACTGGTCGCTGGCGAGCGCCGGTACCGTGGGGCGAAAGCTGCCTGCGGTGACGATTACGACATGCCCGTTGTCATCCGTGAGATGACGGAAGGGGAAGCGCGCCGGCTGGCGCTCATCGAGAACGTTCAGCGCGCCGACATGGCGCCGTCTGAAGAAGCCGTTGCGGCCGCGGACATCGTTGGGGACCTGAAAGGTGACCGCGATGAAGCTGCCCGCCAACTCGGCTGGCCGCGATCGACCCTCGACCGCCGGCTGGCGCTAATGAACTGCAGTCCTGCGGTGCTGGACGCGCTGAACACGCGTTCCATCCAGCTTGGGCATGCCGAGCTGCTTGCGACCCTGACGAAGGAAAAGCAGGACCTGTTCTTGCCGATCATTCTGCAAGAGAAAAAGACGGTGGCGGACCTCAAGAAGGCCATCGAACAAGCTGCCTGCAACCTGAAGGACGCGATCTTCGACAAGAGCGAGTGTGCGACATGCGCGCACAACTCGGAATTGCAGTCGGTGATGTTTTCCGAGGCGATTTCCTCCGGTAGCTGTACCAACCCGACCTGCTACAAGGGCAAGACCGAGACGCAGCTGGAAGGTATCTCGTACGGCCTGAAGGACGAATACCCGGTTATCCGTATCGTCCGCGCTGGCGACAACCACACGCGCGTGCAATTGCAGGTGGAGGGACCGACGGGAGTCGGTGCCGAACAGGCGAAAGCATGTCACGGCTGCCAGAATTTCGGCGCCGCGGTGAGTGGTCTGCCGGACAGCCTGGGCAAGGTCTTCCGTGGTCAGTGTTTTGATCCGTCCTGCAATGCCAAGAAGGTTGCAGCGAGGATCAAGGCCGAGCGCGCTGAAGCGCCGTCTACTGTTAAGGGCCCCAAAGCCGCGCCGGCCAAGGAGGGCGCGGACAAGGGCGGAAAGGCCGAACACGCGGCCACGTCGATTGCCGAGTCGGACAAGGTGAAGACCTACCGACAAGGGGTGTGGCGCAAGGCGCTACGCCGGGAGGTGGCGGCCAACGAAGCAACGGCCAACCACTATCTCCTCGCACTTTCGCTGTCCGGTCATGCACGCACCATCACCAGCGACAAGATGGGGACGCTCTTTGAACGGATCGCGGACGAGACCAGCTCTCCCACCGATCTCTCGAAGAACCTTATCTCTGTGGCCGGCCTGGCTACTGACAAGCGGCTCAATCTGACGATCTCGCTCGCGCTTGCCGCGATCGAAGGAATCGATGTGCCTGTCTTGACGTCGCTCTGCAAGTACCACGCGCTCGACCTGACCAAGCACTGGAACCTTCAGAAATCCAAGGATTTTCTGGAACTCCTGACCAAATCGGAGTTGAAGGCTCTCGCCGACGAGCTGGGCATGCGCAACGCGCTCGGCGATCGCTTTTCCAAGCTGTTCAACCAATCGAAGCTCGAAGTCATTGAGGCCCTCCTCAAGGTAGACGGGTTTGACTACACGGGCAAGGTGCCCAAGGTCTTGAAGTTCTGACCACGCCTCGCTTCCCCATCCCATTCATTTTCAAGGAAATCCCTATGTTTCAAGAACTGGTGCCGCTCGTGAAGGCGAGCGACAAGGTTGTTATCACCCTTTCAATGCAGGGTGACGAGATGACCGTGGTCGTCGCGCCGACCGTCAGCAAGCCGGACGACGCAGCCCTGGTTGCGCCGATTGCTCTGACGGCCACGCCGGCGGAGTTGGATGCTGAGTTTGCCAATGCGATCGGTGGTGTGACGCAGGCCCGCCAGGGTCTCGCCGAACAGGTCGAGTCCACGAAGGCGGTGATTCAAGCGGCTACCGCTGCTCAGTCGAACAAGGCGACCAAGGCCCTCGCGACATCCAATCGCGCCAATCCGAAGTTGCCGGCGCCCAAGTCGAAAGGCATGGACGACGACGATGACGATGGTGTGGTCGATGTTGAGGTCACTGAAACGACGTCCGGTAGCACGAGTTCGTCAGCTAAAGATGCGCAAGGCGACAAAAAATCGTCTGGCACCTCCCTCGCTGATCTGCTCGGTTAAGGAGAAGCCATGGCTATCACCATCAACACGGTCAAGCGCGAGTTTTCCTACAACGGCATGACGCTTGCCGATCCGGGAACGCAGTTCACTCCGGACCAAGTGCGCGACATGTACACCGCCCAGTATCCCGAACTCACCACGGCAGCCGTGGAGGGTCCGGAGTACAAGGGGGAAAACGCTGTGTACAAGTTCGTGCGTGCCGCGGGCGCAAAGGGCAACCATGCGTAAGCGCGATCTGATGAATGCGTTGGCCGATCCGGTCAGCATCAATGGAACTGAGAAACCGCCCGATAGGGCGGTTTTTCTACATGATGAGGAGGTGGAATCGTGTTGTTCGATTCTTGCCAAGGTTTATCAGGCTTCAGTGAAAGCCTCACCGGCGGGGCGGCATGTCGATTCGATTCCCCTGCCGGACATAGAGCTGCCGATGGTTTTCTAACACTCCCGGCCATTTCACAATGCGTTCCAGCGATTGCACGCCTTCGGCATACCGACGAGGGAGACCTTACCGGTCTGATACGGGCGCATTTCGAGGCTGGTCCGCTCTCGCCGCGCGACGCTCGCTCCAGCGGCAATGCTGGTGACATGTTCGCAGAGGCGATGTTCGCGTGGCTGCGGCGACGCACACCGACGTGCAAGCGGCTTCTGTTTGGGTTCGCTTTGCTCGACCAGGCGGCAGCACGCGATCAGGTCGATCAGTTTGGATGGGAGACGGACCTCTCGGCGCCGTTGTACTTGGCGATCGAGTTGCCTCATGAGCAGATCTTCGAGATTGGCGCACGGATGCACCCACTGCAGCGCGCCCACCCCGGGCTCTTGTGCTCTGTGATGGCGCTGATCAACGAAGCGTCCTGCAACTCGCTCTTCTTGCGCACACCGAGTTACTTCCTGGAGATGTTCGCCAGGTGGTGGTGGGATTGGGATGAGGGTGTGTCCGACGAGAACGCGAGGGAGAGTCTTGCTGATCGCCTTGGGGCTGACAGTGAGGACATCGAGCGCTACCTGCCTTCCAATGTTCGTCCGGTCCTGGCGCCGGAAGAAATGTTCCCCGAGCGCGGCAAGCGCAAGGGCCGGAAAGGCCCTCGGCGGTCCGTTCTCAAGAGGTCGGAGGTGCTGGAGCTGGCGCGTTCGTCAAGTCGCTGGATTCAGCGGGTATGCCGCGCGATGCTGCAGCTGGAAGATGCACTGCAGCGCGCCAAGGGCTCGAAGCTCTTCGAACATTCGCAATGGGCCGAACCTGCATATTCGGCCGCTTCCATTGCGGTGTTTTCCGAAGAGTGGATCGGCGAACTGCTGGATGACCATTTCGAATGCATTAGCAATAGCGGAGAGGCGACGATGTACCAGGTGCTGATTCCGCTGGCGAGCGACCCGCAACAGGTGCCCAAGCAGTATGAGGACCTGTCGCGCATGTTCGAGATCGTAAAGGCTCTCGACCAATTACTGACCATCATTTCACGATAGGAGGCCCCATGGCCAAGATCTTGACCGCCAGTCGGTCTCATGACGTGGCCCTGCAAGGGGCCATTTTGCTGTATGGGCCGGCCGAGGGGCAGTTCACATACTCGACGGCACACCGCATCACTCACGAGGCGGGGACTCGAAAGCCTGCAATCGGCCCGGGTGTTCCGCTCAATCGGCGAGCACTCATTCACGCTGTGACCCAGGTTGCTTTGTCAGCGTTGCCGAAGGGCGAGTTCCTGACGCCGAACGTACTGTCCGTGAGCACGCGCGCCGTAACGTGGTGGTGCCCGCCGGCGATTCGCCGGGTGTTCTTTCAATGCAAAGAATTGGGTACGCGCAGTGCGGTAGTGCCGCACCCGGGCTTGGTGTTCCAGGCGGCCAATGACGGGTTCAGCGTGTTTGCCTTGATGGAGGACGTCAGGCCGACGCCGGAATCCATGCTGCACGAGCCGCCGTACTTCAATACGTGGGACGTGGGAAGGATTTGCATCGGCTCTGCGCAGGTTCCGAAGCAGATCGATGTCGCTTCGATTGCCGGTTGGGAAGAAGCCTTCTTCTCGTCGGCCTTCACGCATCCAAACCGCGGCGCCCAACGCGTCAAGTTCGAAAGAGGTGTGTACGCCTTCTGGAAGGAGATGCTCGATGGCAACTTTGCCGAGTACCCGAAGGAAGTGCTCATTCCGTTGAAGAAATCGCTCGGTGATCTCATCGCCGGCAAAGTTGGAGGTTGAAATGCATCCGATGGACATGACGCTGCAAGCGTCTTTCCCGACGATCATGGTGCCGAAATTCGGTAGCCTGACACCATTGTCTGGTAGTGGTGAACGCCTGCTGGTGGGAACCAACGGCGTGTTCCTCGAAGTGGTTCGCCCGTGGCTGCGGGTAGTTCGCAAGATCGCAAGCTACGAAGTCGAAACTGCCGTCCCCTACGGGACTGTCAATGAGGAGACCGAGTTGCCATGCGGTCAACTTCCAGCTGAACTGGTTGGCCAGTTTGGCGAGATGGCGCGTGCGTCGATGCCGAACGAAACCGGTGCTTGGATCGTCTGGAATGGCGTCTCGTGCGAGTTCCGGCTCGTCCCTGTCGCAATCTTGGATCACGGCTCCGGACATCTGCGTTACGACCGGCCGGTGCTGCAGGAAAACGAGCACTTGGTCATGGACTGCCATTCCCATGGCACGTTTGAAGCCTTCTTCTCGGGAACCGACAATCAGGACGACAGGCACGACGTGAAATTTGCGTTCGTGCTGGGCAACTGCGCAAGCATTCGCCCGTCCATGGCGTTAAGGTTGTGCGTCAAGGGCATCTTCGAACGTGTCCACGACATACCGGCCGCCTGGAGGCAGAAGTTCGGCATTCGGGAGGTTGTGTGACCAAAATGACGCATAGCATCCCTCGCGCGATGACAGAGCGGGCATGGCGCATTGCTGTAGTAGGCGCCGGCGGAACGGGGAGTGCGGTTATCCCAAGTCTGGCGCGGCTCCATCACGCCATGCTCGAACTTGGCCATCCCGGTGGTATCGACTGTGTCGTCTATGACGATGACACGGTCAGTGAGAGCAACGTCGGCCGCCAGGGCTTCTATCCAGCGGATGTCGGTCGGCACAAGGCTGCTCTTCTGGTCAATCGGTTGAATGTGCTCATGGGCACCAACTGGCAGGCGGAAGTGCAGCGTATCAATGCCAATGATCGGTTCTGCTGTGATTTGGTCGTTGGATGTGTGGATACGAGGGCGGCGCGAAAGGCCATCCTCAAGGCCATGCAACGCGGCACGGGCGGCTACTATCTCGATTGCGGCAATGAGACCGATCGTGGTCAAGTCATCCTTGGCCAAGTTCGCGGCCGGGCTGAACATCGCCTACCTCACGTCGGCGACCTGTTTCCTGAGCTGATTGATCCGAAGCGCGATGCAAAGGACACGGCGCCGTCTTGTTCGATGGAGGATGCGCTGCGCAAGCAGTCGCTGGTCATCAACCAGGCGATTGCAGTGCAAGCCTTCAATTTGCTTTGGACATTGTTCCGCACCGGGACGCTGCAGTACAGCGGTGTGTTTGTAAATCTCGAAGCGGGGCGCACGAGTCCGCTCCCGGTAGACCCGGAGGCATGGGCGCGATTCGGGTACGTGCCGAGTATGCGCAAGGCGCAGAAGCCGCCGCGAATTGCTGCTTGATTGAACATGGCCATCCTCCGAAGGATGGCCTTTTTTCTTTCTGAGCGGCATTGAGAGTCGACCGGGATGTTGTGCTGCAGCCGCTGCGCGAGGTTGCCTAGGAGTGCGCAGAACGTGCCTCTGGTGCGTGTTCCTTTGCATCGAATATCCTGCCTTCTTATCTCGCGCTTCTCGCGCATCGATTCCGCGCCACACGGTGCTACCAACAGGCCTTGCCACGTTCTTCGGGGCATCTTGGCTTTCATCCCACCGGGAACTCATTCCCGGTGCGGGCATGGGTTGCCTCGCATTGACGCCGAGATAGAGCGCACCAACGCGGAGCTGGATGCGCACATTGCCCAGTCCACGGCTTCCGCCGAGCAGAGCGCGGATCTGCTCGCCCTGCTTGGGCAGGTGAAAGCCAAGAAGGTGCCGTTGCCCGCCCAGGCAGAGGCACAGATCAGGAAGATTGCCGATGTTGCTCGCGAGAGGACAGCATTGAATTCTCGTCGTCAGCAGACCAGTTCAATGCCTTCCAGACAGCAGTTCGTCGGAAGCGACAAGCTGTCCAGCGACAGCGATGATTTTGATCTCTGGCTGTACATGGCGACAGATGTTCCGACCAGCCTGAGAACGCTGCTACTCAGTGCGCTCAACTCGTATCATCATGGCATGCCGACTGATTCACATGGACAATTCTCGGGCGCTGGGACGTCCGGGAACTGGGGCGATGACGCTCCGGATCAGAGAGCCTCGGATGCTGCTGCAGCTGCCATGGGGCTCGAAGCGCTGGCTATCTCGACAGATGACAGTCTCGGGCGCTACTCCTGACACGTTCGAAATCTTGAGCAAGCGGGGACGCGAGATGATCGAAGAGGCGAAGAGCGAGAACGCACCGAGCTTCTTCCTGCCGCCTGGGGGGAGCAGCTACTGCCGGACGCGTCCTCGGTGAAGTGCTCGCAGTGCCAGTGTTCGGATAGTGGGCCGGCCAAGCCCATACCCGATGCCAGCCATTGAATCCGAAGAAAGGCGGCAGAAAAAACAGGGCTCTTGTCGATCATTCTGTTCTGCGCGACAGACATAATCGTGTTGCGGCGGTGCCAAGGTTTGCGCGCACAACGCCGTTGCCCCCAAAGGGTTTGCAACTCCTGACCAGGAACATGTTCCTGGCAGTGCAGAACACACAAGAACCTGGATTTCTCTATGGATTACCTCCTCGGTCATATTTGGCAGATTGTGGGTGCAATCGCAGTGATCAGTATCGCAGCAGCCTACCGCCAAGTGCTCTGGCTGTTTGGCGTCATCATCGTCCCCGATGACAGCATTGGCGTCGTGACGAAGAAATTCGTTCTCTTCGGCTCAAACCGCAGTCTCCCCGACGGGCGCATCTTGGCGCTGACCGGCGAAGCTGGTTACCAGGCGGACACGCTCGCCCCGGGCCTCCATTGGGCGCTCTGGCCGTGGCAGTACGCAGTTGAGCTGAAGAAGTTCGTGACGATCCCGGTGGGGAAGGTTGGGGTCGTCGAAGCCTGTGACGGCCATCCTCTGCCGAGCGGCCGCATTCTTGCGAAACGCATCAACTGCGACATGTTTCAGGACGCGCGGCAGTTCCTCGAGGGAGATGGCCAACGTGGCCCGCAGATCGATGTAATTCCGCCGGGCACGTATCGGGTCAATCCCCTGCTGTTCAAGGTCACGCTCGCGGATACCATCACGATCCCGCCCAGCCAGATCGGCGTCGTGGAAGCCCGTGACGGCTCACCGTTGCCGGCGGGCCGCGTAATCGCCAAGCAGGTAGTGTGTGACTCCTACCAGGATGGCGCTTCGTTCCTGGAAAACGGTGGTGAGCGTGGGCCGCAGAGTGGCATCATCGCCCCGGGTTCCTATCGCATCAACCCGGTACTCTTCGATGTCAATGTGGCCGAAGTGGTGGACATTCCCGACAACAAAGTCGGCATCGTGACTACGCGCGAAGGCAAGCCCTTGGGGCGGGGCGAAATCGCTGGCCCGGAAGTGCCTGACCACAACATGTTCCAGAATCCGCAGGCGTTCATCCAGAACGGGGGCTGCAAGGGTTTGCAGGAACAGGTGCTCCTCGCCGGCCGCTACTTCATCAACCCGCGCTTCGCCACCGTTGACGTCGTCGATATGACCGAGGTACCGATTGCCCACGTCGGCGTGGTGATCGCCTATGTCGGCAACGAGGGACGGGACGTTTCCGGCGATTCCTTCAAGCATGCCAACCTCGTCTCGCGTGGTGAGAAGGGAGTATGGGCCGAGCCGCTCGATCCGGGCAAGTATCCGATCAATCCCTACACCCACAAGATCCGCAATGTGCCGACCGCAAACGTCGTGCTGAACTGGGCGGCAGGGAAATCGGAGGCCCACAAGCTCGACGCCAATCTGTCGACCATCACGGTACGCTCGGCAGATGGCTTCAAGTTCAACCTCGATGTCAGCCAGATCATCCACATTCCGCGCAACGATGCTCCGAAGGTCATTGCCCGATTCGGTGATATGTCCGCGCTGGTGACGCAGGTCCTTGAACCGACCATTGGCAACTACTTCCGTAACAGCGCCCAGGCCTCCGACATCATCGACTTCCTGCGTGAGCGGTCGAAGCGTCAGGACGACGCCCGAAAGGCCATCGGTGACGCGCTGGCTGAGTACAACGTCGGCGCGGTTGACACGCTGATCGGCGACATCGTGCCACCCGAGCAGCTGATGCAGACCCTGACCGACCGGAAGCAGGCCGAGCAGGAGAGAGTCACGTTCGAAACCCAGAAGCAAGCCCAAGCCGTCCGTCAGGAGCTGGAGCAAGCGACGGCCCTGGCCAATACCCAGGCGAAGGTGGTCGACGCAGAGCGTCAGGTGTCCATCTCGGAGTTCAACGCTCGGGCGGCGGTGAAGCAGGCCGAGGGTGAAGCGCAAGCTAAGACGATCAACGCGGAAGCGGACGCCAAGGTGGTCAGGCTGGTGGGTGAAGCGGAGGCCGCGAAGGTCGAGGCCATCGGTACCGCGGAGGCCAGCGTCATCAAGCAGAAGATCGACTCGATGGAGAGCGGCAACTACGCCGTCGTCCAGGTCGCGGAGGCGCTTGCCGGCTCCGGGATGAAGCTGGTGCCGGATGTCGTTGCAACCGGCGGCAGCGGTAGTGGTGGCGGTACTCTCGTGGAAGTGCTGCTGGCCAATCTGATTCGCGATGGCATGCACAAGGGAAGTGGTCTGCCCTTGAATGGCGAGTCAGCGGTCAAGCCCGAAGCCCTCCCGGCCCCCTAAGCCAGCGCGATGAACGCGGGGAGACATAACATCGGGACGGAGCATTGGCGTGGTGCCGGGGCGCCTTTTCTGCGTCAGCGCGCGAAGCGGGGATTGGGCCGACTGTTACTGACGGCCCTGATGTCAGCTCCAAGCGTTGCGCTCGTGTTGGCGGATCAACTGGTTTCGGCCACGCACGAACTGGAGCTGGTGCTCTTCAATACGCTGCTTGCCAGCACGCCGGGCCCGATCGCGGAGGAGGTCTATCGAGCGATCGCCGGTGCCGAGAGCACCATTCGCGTGCTGCAGCGGTCGATGTTTGCGGCTCTTGTCGTGGCCACAGGCTTGGGGGCGGTGGGTGTCTTCCAGGTCTGGCGCGGTCCTCGCAAGCGAGCAGATGAGCCTCGCCGTGCTTAAGCTCCCGGTGATGGCGGCGCCGTGTCGAGTTGAGGTCGTGGGCGTGCCACCAGTGCGCCCACGGCCTTTGCCGTGCGAAGTCGCGCGTCTGCGTTGTGAGAGCGTACGAACGACCATTCGGAATGTCTGGTGCACACAATGAACCCCGAACCCAAGCCCAAAAAGCCACTCAGGTGGCGGATTCTCGCCCTCATGGTGCAATGCGCCGCCGTGGCGATCGCACTGAATGCGGTGCTGGTGCTATTTGGCGTCATCTCGAATCCCGCAGAGCAACGCCGCGAAGTTGATGCCGTGACGTACCGCATCCTGGCGGACGGCTATACGGCGGGCTCACCCGTGTACCGCGCAGCCGTTCGTGATGCGGTGAAAGAGCGTGGGGCGATCATGCTCGCTGATCGGGAGCGGCTGATGGGCATGTGGGCCAAGGCCGCGCCGGTTGGATATGGCGTGCCCGCTGCTATTGGGCCGCGCGAAACCGAGCGAGCGCGCCTTCTGCGCCTTGTGAAAGGCGAATCAAACTAACACTGCCAACAGTTTGCGACTACGTAGACCGGCTAGGAACTTCTTTCGGCGTGTGTGCGCTTCGCGCGTCGGCTACGCAGGTAGAAGGAAAGGGTGAATAAAACAAGGGCGCAGGCTATGCCAACAACACTACTTGGCCAAATCGGATTGGCACTCATCGGAGTGCTCTTCATGTCGGCTTTCAGCCTGGGGGTGATTGCACCATTCAATCGATCGGTTTCATTCGGCGTGATCGCCCTGTGCATTGCGGCGGCAGTCGCATCGTTCGTCATACCGGGATAGGAAAAACGCCGGCTGCGCCGGTAGAAGGAAACAGACCATGTCAATTGCGAACAACAGTACCGATCCGCAGCACCTGCTGGGGCACCTGGCCAGCCAGCCTGTCGCAGCACCGTTCAAAGTGGATTTGTCGAAGCCGACCGACTTGGTTGAAGCGATGTTCGGGCCAGGCGCCAAGATCGTGCATCCGTGCGATGCATTTGCGCGCCGGGCAGGGTGTGCGGACTGGGCGTCTGCGGTGCAGGCGATGAAGGCAGGCAAGGTGCTGGTCGCGCAGGGCCCCAAGGTTGGAAAGTCGATGATGGACCTGATGATGTTCATTGAACAGGTTCGTTCCGAAGGACTCCATTCCTACGCAGACGACCTTGGCCGGATCTGGCTGGGGCTGAAAGAGAACTTTCCGCAGTCCGTGCTCGACCGGCAAGAGCAGGAACAGCATCTGCGTGACCTTCTCATTGGGCGGTAGAAAGAAACATGCCGAGTCGCCGGCCGCCACACTGGGACGAACCACTCTCGCCGCTGTGTGAACACGGCAACGGCTATAGCTGCAAGCATTGCCGCGAAGTGCTTCCTTTCCCGACAGAGCCGTTGCCTCACCAGACCGGGCATCGCCCCAGCGGGAGCAAGCACATTCGCAAGGTGGCGGCCTACAGGACCAGTGATAAGTGCGAAGGAAAGACGCCGGCACCGCGCGGGCTGACGAAATAGGACAACGACGATGAATGCAAAATATGCGCTGCCGGGGTTAGTTGATGCGGTTGGTAGTCTTTTGTGGATGCAGGTTGATCGCTATTCGTTTAGTTCGTACTGGTGGGTTTCAACGCTGATCGCTTTGCTGGTTGCCATGGCCTGGATGGTGGCAGACGGTAAGGCGGAAGGTTGATCGGAAGAACGGATAATGCGTGAGCACGTTGAAATGCAGCTCGGCGAGTGGTTCGTGCGCTTGTTCTGCAAGCTGATCGCACTCGGCGCCGCGATATGCGGGGCTGGTGGCTTCGCGATTATCGGGATGCGGACCATCCTGCCGCTGCTGGATGATGGCAGGTACGTCGAGACCGCGTGCGCAGCCATCGCGTGTGTCGCAGTGCTGTACGGACTCACTCCACTCGCTTTGGCCGTGGACGGATCGCTTCTCCATGCCTTCGGCATGGAGCCGTTGAAAGGGCTTCGACAGGACCCGAATCAAGAGCGATAGAGGGAAAGCCTCGGACGCCTGATCTGATCGTTGCCGCTGTGAAGGCAACAGTCGGACCCGAAAGGGGGTAGCCGGCCGGTGCCTTTTCGGGGATGCTGCGAGTTTTTCAAAATGCGTGTCGACGGCCCCTTTCCGGCGCCAAAGCAAGCTGCTACGATGCCCTTGCTTTCCGCGTCTTAGGCGCATCGATTCACACCAGTCTTTGGCTGGTATCTCTTCTCCCCCCCTTACGGGCCCTCACGCCCGTAGGTGTGATGGGCCCGTTTTTTTCGAGGCCCATCATGTTCAAGTCCTTTTTCTCCGCTGCTCTCGTCGCCTTCTGCGTTCTAGCATCTGGATGCGCTCTTCAATAGAGCTCGCCCGACGTCTACCGCGGCATGGAAGTCATGCGCCGCGGTGATGCCGAGCAGGTCACTGTTGTTCGCGTTCGCAATGTCACGATCACTGGTGACGATGGCTACATGTCCGCATCAAGCGGCATGCCCGGTCTCATCGGGGCAGGCATCAGCGCATTCCTCGGTGGCCGTTCCATCGGTAACGGCAATGGCCGCTATGTCGCCGGCGCAGTCTCCGGCGCCGTGGGCGGTGTGATCACGCAGCAAGTCTCCCAGGTGCTGAACAAGCGCCCGGGCGTAGAAGTCATCGTTCGCACGGATGCTGGGCGAACGTTGGTCGTTACCCAGGATGCCACGCAGCAGTTTGTGGCTCGGGAGCGTCTGTACATGATCTCCAGCGCGGCGGGCTTTCGCCTGACCCGCTGATCCTCTTGGTGGCCGCCGCAAGGCGGTCACCGCCCTGTTGGCGCTGCCAACGCTGCTCCCCCTCCACTCAATGGCCACCCCAACCACAGACGATCTGGCTGTCTATCGTCGGGATCACCGGACGCTGGAAGTCTTCAGCCACCTGACGCGTGGCCGCTGTTCCACCGTCTTCTTCTTCGAATTCAGTTCGCATCCCTCGATCGTTCCGTTCCTGATTCCCAGCTACATGCAGGGCATCACGACGGAGTTGATCCGGGAGGCGGGCCAACAATTCTTGCAACGCGAGGCGGCAGTACTGCCCGTCTAGCCGACCCATCATGAGCGAACAAAATCTCATCCGCTGCACTTCCTCGAAGTACCCAAATCCCGGCGAGGCGAGCGACGCTCTCTCGGGTTCCAGCTGCGTCCCGGGCTTTCGCTTCGGGTATGTCGATCAGGATCACCGAGTGGTGGTGTTCTTCGATGACGCACACCCGGAGAAACCTCTGCCCGAACGCAAGGGGCTGTTGCGCGTCACCGCGCGTGTTCCGCTGCCGCAGCTCCAGCGCTAGTCCGCGGCGCTCCATCCCATAGCAAGCCCGAGAGGGCTTGCCCAACTGCCAACAGTTGGGCAAGCGCTTTTGATCGCGTCACCGACGCATCGAGCTTTGTCTGGCATGCCCAGACCATACCCATCGCGGGACACCGTCCCGCTGGGGTTGGTGTACCGCACTCTTTCATAGGACACCAACGATGAAGATTCCTCAATCCTTTACCCGAAGCCGCTGCCCGTCGAACACGGCCGCCGGCGCAATCCTGCAACGTGATGCTTCACGCGTTCTGCGTCGCGTCGCCAATGACCTGGCGCTGCGTCAACGGGAATATTCGATCCGCACGCGTCGCCAGCGTCGCCGCCTGGTCGACGTCTTCGCGCTGCACACCGACGCGCTGTACTTCGAAATCTCGCACGCGCCGGCGGACCCGAAGGTGTTGGTCCGCTATCGCACCTGCGCCGGCCGTCACGATCTTGGCGGCGGCCGCAACAACGCCGTCTGCCTGGAGTCGCTGGCATCGCCGGAAGGTTACAGCCAGCTTCTGGCCAACCTGCGATTCGTTGCCGGCCGCCGTGGCTAAAGCGAGGCCGCCATGTCCAAACTCATCAAGGTCATTCTGCGCTCGACCAGCGGGGACGAGACATCTGGAAGGGCAGCCATCCAGGCTGACACCGATGTTGTCGTGTTGCCCAACCGGTTGGTGCAGCAGATCGAGTCGGCCAAGGCCGCAGGCGAGGCGTACGTCCTCGTTGCTGCCGAGGATGGCTACGAAATGCCGCTCGTGCACGTCGAAGCGGCGACGTTTCGCTTGAACCGCAAGGGCCGGGCGCGCAAGTCGTTGTGGAGCGTGGTGCGAAGCGCACTTCTCGCGCCAACGCGCGATCAGCGCCAGCAGTACGGTCGTTTCGCTCATACGCTGTCGGCCGCGGCGCTGATCGGTGCTGCCAGCTATTTCAGTGGCAGTCGCGCTTGGACGCTGGGTGCCGTGTCCGATGTCGCTACGTTGATCGCCGTCACTGTTGTACTATTTGTAGTAGGCGCTGTTTTGTCCAAAGGAGACTGACCATGACGCTCGGAATGTTCGCCGCTGTCGTCACGACATTGATCGCGGCATATCTGCTGTGGGCCGACCGACGTGGTCGTCAGCTCAACAACGACTAGCGATTGCTCGACGCTGGCCCAGCCAGCCACACCAAATGACGCACCCATTCGTGGGTGCGTTTTTTTTGCCGTTTCGGCTTTGGCCGAAGCGGCAAAAGCCCTCTTAAGGAGGCTCAACCATGATTTCAATCCGTTCACCCGAATGCCAGGCGTTGGCATACAACTGTAAGCTTGACCCCCTCGGGGCAAGCGTTCTCATGTCGCTCTCGCGCGTCTTGTCGTCGGTTGACCCGATCGGCAGCCGGGAGCTGCAGGAGCGTGCCGAATGGGCGGCAGAACTTGCAGGAATGCAGGCCATCGATAGCGACCGCATTCCGGTCTTTGTAGCCGATGGCGGCTCGCTTGAGATGCACTTTCGCGATGGCCGCCGGCAGGGAAAGGAAGATGACGAATACGCCGAGCGTCACCCACCGACCGTTTGGTTTGGCAGGTGGCGAATGGACTTTGACGGTCTGCGCGAAACACGCGCGAGCGTTGCGCAGTCGCCAGCAGGCTACCTCCCGGGGCTGGAAGTCTCGTACCAAGGCGGAGATTGCGACGTGCATTACGGTGAAGCCGTGCCGACGCTTGAAGAGGCTGTTGCAGTCGCAAAGGAGCGCGAGAGCAATTGGCACCAGGCTGACGATTAAATCTCCACCTCAAGTCGCAGGATGGTCGTCAGTCATTGACGCCGCCGCATCACCATTTCATCCAACAACCCACGCGGGGTGCGTCCCCGATGGGGCACTCCGCGTACAACAAGGAGTTCTCCATGGGCCATCAAGTCGTCGGTGCCGGCTTGGCATCATTCCCAGCGGGCGTGACGATCGCCGTGCAGCTCTACACGGATATGCACGTCGCAGTTCATCTGCACGCGGCGGACGACGGTCTGCGCTATGCCTCGTTGTCCACCAACATCCGGCACGCTCCGCTCGCAGACGACGAGTTTGCATTTTCTTCGGGGCTGGTGCCGCAGGATATGTGCCAAGCACTGCTGCACACGGGCGCGTTTGCTGATACCGGGCGCGTCATTCGCAGCGGCTATGCGACGTTCCCCATCTGGCGCATTGCCGACGAGCAACTGATCGGCCAAGTCGTCGCGATGCGTGTCGACGCTGCTGCCGCGACAAAGAGGCGCCGCAAGTCGCACTGACGCGCGGCCTTCAATTCCTTCCATCCCACCAGGGGCAATCGCCCCGGTGGGGCGCGTTGCCCCAGTCCTTATTGGAGCAACGTTCATGTACATCATCACCATCAACCATACGAAGACCGAGACCCGCACAACGATGGCCGGCGTCTTGGCCCTCCTGAACGCCGACAAATCGATTCCGCGCAAATTCACCGCGGACTCGTTCACTGTACATACCGTCGAAAATGGTCCAATCCCCGTCGTTGGTCTGCCACGCGGCCGAATCGGGCTGCGTCCCGACGGCACGGTGCACGAGATCCTCTTGCACGTGATCACCGAAGTCGAGCGGATCATCCTGAAACCGGACGGCAAGCTGCTGCGGCCCTACGAGGTCAGCTTTGAATCCTGGGAAGCTGTCCTTGCCGCAAGCGCGCTGGCCTACGAGAGCGAATACCTGATCGATCCTGAACGCCTGAAGGAGGGCTCGCTTTTCTCGGAGTTCCAAGTCGAGAGTCCGCAGCGCTTCATCACGGACGAGCTACTTCGCCGGTTTGGCTTCGGAACAGGCGGGCCACACGCCTATCCGGGCGGAGGGGCGTGCAAGGGGCATGAATGGCACGTCGCCTACGCGCTACAACGTGGCGAGCGCGTCAAGGATTGCATCCTCAACTTCTACCGTCACACGAGCACGGCGATCCCTCACGGCTTGGAATGGCTGAACGCTCTCATTGAGTTCCCAGTGCTACGCGGCGCGCTGCCGGCGGAGACGCTGCGGGACCTGTGTGATGTGCTCAGACGCGAGAAGATGGCGATGACCGAGCAAAACGTGTCGAAGCTGCTCGCCATCGTTCGGGCCTTGCCGGTCGGTAGCTCCTATATCGACATCGACGACGCGTTCTACGACGCGAAGATCCTCGGCCCACTCACGGCGCCGACACTTCAGCTCGCAGAGGGGCCTGACGCAGAGCCGCTTTCGCCGTTGGCCAAGCGCGTGACGGAGTGCGTCAACGAGAGCGTGTATGAGAAGACGGTGGCGCGGCTTCGGCAGGAGCGGGAGGACGGTAACCTTTCGAAGCGCCGTTTCGAGCTGCAGATGATGATGGCCGAGCGCCAACGCAATTGCAGAAACTACCACTACGGCAACATGATTGCCTCGCTGTTGTTGGAGCGTAATGTCGCTGGGCTGCTCGAGATTCTGGACCAGCCCAACAACAAATCGAGCAAGCGCGCCATTCGTGAAGTCATCGGGGTCAACCTGCTGACGGTAACGGGAGCAGCGCGCCGGCGCGCCATCTTCAGCATGTGCGGGTTCGCCCAGCAGGAGCAGGACGTGTGGGAGCAGCATGCGGCCGAGGCCAAGGCGGAGAAGCGCCGCATTGAGGCCATGGAGCAGGCAAAGAAGACTGCTGAGTCGGTACGCTATTCCGTCGGCGGTGGGCAGGTCATGACCGGCAAGCAGTACGTCGACCTGTGCATCGCGGAAGGCTTCTCGCAGATTGTTCCTTCGCGGCGCGGCAATGCTGTCAGCTACCTCTTCGTCGATCCGAAGCGCGACCTGGGCAGGCCACTGAAGGTGAAGGACGGCACCCTGGACTATGCACGCGCTTGCTTGAGTACACCGGCAGAGCGTGTGCCGGCGTACGCCTGACGCCAATCTCTTTCACGCGCCAGTCCCTGCCCCTCCATCACGGGGGCAGGGCGGCCGTTTCTACCCCCTTGCGCGTGTGGCGCCGCGCCGCGCAACCTGCTAACCTCTCCTTGCTGAAAAGCGCTGTTCGGACTGGCCTGAGCCAACCCAAACACTGTTTTTCCTCGCGTCTCCGACGCATCGATCCAACGCCGGCAGCATCGGCCGTTTCTTCAACCATCCCACAGGGGTCTACTCCCTGTGGGCGTGGATTCCGTGGGTTTTCGTCAAGTGATACCCCATGGACAATACCCTTACCGATCAAGTTACGCCCCTCACCAATCAGGTTTCCCCGTCGCAACTGGAGACCCTGTTGGCTGCCTACATTCCGGCACACCTGCCCGTGCTCGTGACTGGCGCGCCAGGTGTCGGGAAATCCGACATCGCAGCCGCGGCTGCAGAGCGCGCCGGCTACGACCTGCTGATCTCGCATCCGGTGGTCGAGGACCCGACAGACTCCAAGGGCCTGCCGTTCCCCGGCGCGGATGGCCAATCCGCCAGGTTCCTGCCGTTCGGGGATCTGGAGAGGGTGTTACACGCGAAAGAGCCGTTGGTCTGGTTCTTCGACGACCTCGGTCAAGCGTCTCAGGCGGTTCAAGCCGCCAAGATGCAACTGCTGCTCGCGCGCCGCATCGGCGAGCACAAGCTTCCCGAGCATGTGACGTTCTTGGCGGCGACGAATCGCCGGACCGACAACGCCGGCGTGTCTGGCATTCTCGATCCGGTGAAGTCGCGGTTTGCGACCATCGTCGAGCTTGTGCCAAACGTTGATGCCTGGGCGGCATGGGCTGTGAAGTCGCAGCTTCCCGCTGAACTGATCGCGTTCCTGCGCTTCAAGCCGGATCTGCTGGTGGCGAAGGAGCGCACGCGTGATATCGAGAACCTGCCGTCGCCGCGAGGCTGGGGCGCGGTTGGGAAGCAGATGCCCGTGGTGCCAGCTGGCTTGGAAGCAATCGTGTTCACCGGTGCTGTCGGCGCTGGTGCCGCGACCGAGTTCCAGGCGTTTCGCGAGACCTTTCGCAGTCTCCCCTCTGTGGCAAGCGTTCTGTTTGCGCCGGACACTGCCTCCATCCCGGAGGAGCCCTCGGCGCGCATCGGGATTGCGACGGCAGTTGCGAGTCAAACCACGGTCGCGAACATCGATCGCGTCCTCGTCTACGCCGACCGCATGCAAGCGGGCGGTGACGGTGACTGCGCAACGATGATGATCAGCGACGCGATCCGCCGTGACGAGTCTATCGTTTCCGTGCCGGCTTTCATTGCAGCGCAATCCGGCTGGATCGGTGCCGCGATGGACGGCCGGTAAACCGGTTCCCTTTCAAGCAGTACATCCCATGCGGCGAGCTTTGGCTCGCCGCTTTTCATTTCAAGAGGCTATTTCCATGAACATCCTCAACGTTCACGAGCGTGTCATGCTCGCATCCCTTGGCATCTCCGTTTGGCGCGCACGTCGCTTCGATACCCGCGCCACGGAAGAGGTGGAAAAGAACCACGCCACCAAAGACATCGGGCGCTTCAACAAGAAGCTCCTGACCGACGATGCCATTTCTTACAAGAGCGTGTGCAGCATCGCCACGCAAGCACGTGCCTTCTTCAATGCGCACACCCTCGAATACGACCAGCTTGGCGTGCGTTTGCTGCCCACGGCTGTTTACCTAAAGGTCGCTGACCGGCTGCGCGAGTTTCAAGACGAGTTCCGTGAAGCCACGTCAGCCTTTCTCGCCGAATACCCAGCGTTGAAGGAGCAGGCCAAGGGTGCTCTCAACGGGCTCTATACCGAGGCGGACTACCCGACCCTCGAAGCGCTGTCGACCAAGTTCGGTATACGCCTGTCTCCCTTGCCGTTTCCGGACGCAAGCCAGTTCGGCATCAACTTGCCGGCCAACGTGCTGGACGGCATCAAGGCGGATATGGACGAGCGGGTGTTCAGCGCGGTCAAGACGGCCAACGAAGACATCGTCGGCCGCCTCTACGACGCTGTGCAGCACTTCGCCAACCGTCTGTACGCGGGACGCAACGTCCGGCTGGGCGTTGTCGACAAGGTGCGCGAACTGTGTGACCTGCTTCCGACGTTGAACTTCACACAGGATCCGGCATTGACGGACATCCTGAACGAGACGCGCAATCACCTGGCTTGCTACACGGGCGCCGAATTGAAGGATTCGGCCGATCTTCGCCAGAAGGTGGCGGAGAAGGCGATGGAGATCGAGGCGCAGATGGCGGTGTACATGACCGGCGCGCTCAGCACGCCGGCAGCACCGGCACTTGGCGATTCGTCTGCGCTCAGTTTCCTCCTTGCCTCGTGAGGTGTGGCCATGCTCGAACGGATCATCAAGCAGCGTGGTCAACTGGTGCTGAACCACCCTTTCTTCGGGGCGCTGGCGCTTCGTCTGAAGCCTGTCGAAGACCCCACGTGCCACACGTTCTGGGTTGACGGCCGGGCGCTTGGCTACAACGCGCAGTTCGTGGCCACCTTGGACGATCTTGAACTGCGTGGGTGTCTCGCTCATGAGGTGCTGCACCCCGCCAGCGGGCATTGCTGGCGGCGTGGCAATCGCGATCAGAAGCTGTGGAACGCGGCCTGTGACTATGCGGTCAATCCGGTTGTGCTCGCTGCCAACTTGAAGCTCCCGAAAGGCGCACTGCTGGAGGAACGCTTCACTGGCAAGTCAGCAGAGGAGATTTATGCGGTGCTCCGCCAGGAACGGCCACCTGAGGCTCCCCAAGAGCCTCAGGCCCAGGGCGCTCGCGGTACGGGCGCTGGGCTGCCATCGCGCGACCCGAACGCATCCGATGCGGCACAAGGGCAGGGCGCTGCCGAAGGTGGCAACGCCGACGGCAGCCCGACGTATGAGCCCGGCGACATCCGCAAGGATCGCGGCAATGACCAGGCCTCGACGGAGACGCAGTGGAAAGTCGCGGCGATGAAGGCTGCGCAGGTGGCCAAGATGCGCGGCAAGTTCGGTGCGGATCTGCAGACCGTGGTTGACCAACTGGTTACGCCGGCGGTCGATTGGCGTGCGGCCCTCGCGCGCTTTGCAAGCGAGTCGGCCCAAGCCGACTACAGCTGGTCGATACCGAACCGCCGCTTCACGCACCTTGGTCTCTATTTGCCGGCGCTTCATAGCCGGCGGGTGGGGGACGCCGTGTTTGTGCGCGATTCGAGTGGCTCGGTGTTCGATGAAACGCAACGCCAGTTCGCATCCGAGATCCACCGCGTTTTCGATGAAGTGAAGCCATCGCGGCTGATCGTCATCGACTGTGACGCGCGTGTCACGCAGGTGCAGGTGTTCGAGCCCGGTGATGCGCTTGAACTGGCGCCTGTGAAAGGCGGCGGCGGTACCTGCTTCGCACCGCCGTTCGAGTGGGTGGAGGAACAGGGCTTTCGGCCGGCGTTTCTCGCCTATCTGACGGACATGTATGGCACGTTCCCCGAAGTGCCGCCGGAGTATCCGGTGCTGTGGGCCTCAACCACACCGTTGCGCAGAATCCATACCCCGCCATTCGGCGATTGCATCGAGGTCATCGTCTGACCATTGCCCCGGGCCATCCCGGGGCATTTCTTTGCTCCGGCATCGGTTGGTGGGTGTTCCGCCCAATTTGACCGCGTGCCGAAATCGATCAAAATTTTTGTGGCACTCGACATATCTAGTCCTGTGCCCGGAGGAGCAACATCATGATGGACAAAGAAGAGCCGATCGACATCGAGTCTCTTCCTCGCGCGGCCGACCTCGGGTGGATTGGCCGCTGGAAACAGGCTGTAGAAGAGGGTGGTACGGATCTCGGGTTTGACGACTGGTTCGAATCCGCACTGATCGGCGCGGCCGGTGGCCGCGATGGCCAGCCGGTGCAGTATCGACAGGGATCAGTGATCTTCGAACTGCAGCACGGCGCGGATTTCGAGATCGAGCAGGGCGGCAGCGCGAAGCGGCGCTTCCACTGCCTCATGGATGGACACGTACCGTTTGTGTCCTTCTATGGTGATGGCGACGCAGAGCGCCGGCCCTGGATCTCGATCAGCCGGCTGTTCACGGCTGAAGAGTTGCACACGCTCATCCTGGTGCCCGGACCAGCGGCCTGATTTGCGCTAGGCATGGCGAAAGGGCTGATGCGCGAAGCGGCTTTCTGTGGATTTATCCTGAACGCGGTAAACGCGTGTGTCAGAACCCACCCGATGGTGGGGGTGCAAACCAAGGGGGCCAAGTGCCCCCTTTTTCTTTTTCTATCCTGAAGAGCAAGTGCGGCAGCGCCCGCCTCAAAGGTACTCACGCCCTCGAGGGCCATAGGGTTTGGGGTCAGGGGAACCCAATACGTCAAGAACTTCACTGTAGTGCGTGACGACCATGGGTGCACCGGCAGGACCATACGGTAGCGGCATCCAGTCGTTGCGTTCACGGCTGAATTGCAGCAAGTACATGCCGCCGGCGGCATTCGGTAGCAACTGCACCACCCAGACCAGGTACTCCTTATAGGGTGTTTCAGGCGGGGAAGGCTTGCGTTCACGACAATCAATCCAGTCGATCAAGGTGCTCACGGGTTCCACGGCGTCTCCAATGATTTGTTCAACACGATATTCCGACTGGCCCTGTTTTCCGAGCAAAAAACGATGCACGGAGCGATGTACGGTGTGTCTTGTAGGACGAGTCCATCCGGCGCCAGGTTGCTACCCGGCCTTGAGCAGGCGTCGATCGCGCTGCCCGCCCGCTTGGCATGTGAGCACATAGGCCGCTGGCGCGCGCGGTTCCCAGACGATCACCGCAGCGGGTCCTTCCGTGCTGATGCGTGCCTCGGGCATGGTGCAACTCACCGGAATCGGATTCACAGGCGTCCCGTGCGCAGTCACGCGGATCGTAGACCCGCGACCGGTCATGAAATTGCCCTGCAGGCCGGCATACAGGAACGTGACAGTGGGTACGAGCGGGGGTTCGAGACCAGATTGGTCATCAGCCTCGTCGTCGGCGAGCGCGTCGATCTTGGCCTGCAGCCAGTGGCGGTCACTGTCGGAGAGATCGTGGCGGCTGAGCAGCGCCACCAGGAACGCGGTGCCAAGCCATCCCGGGCCGCTGCTTTCACGCTCGCGGATAACCTGCGCCAAATGAGCGGAGGGCTGTGCGCCACCTTCCAGCAGACTGCGGCGTGTGCCGCGCGCCCGCGCGCCTGGCGTGCTAGTCTGCGCAAGGCTGTTGGTCGCTGGTCGGTAGGTGCCGGGCTTGCTGGCGCCGGCAGACCGCGAAATGCCTCCGGCACTACGACTTGCTGTCGAGCTACCGCCAGCGCCACCGCGGCCGGCGTCTGCGACCTGTGCCGCGCTCAAAAGCACGAGGGCAACGGTCAGGGTCGAGATCTTGCGCATGGTGGTTCCCCTAGCGCCCAGCGAGAGACAGCACGGTGGGGTCGAGTGCCGCCTGTTCGGCCTGCCGGATCGCCGCCGTGGATAGGCGGCTGCGTAGCGATTCCGCGTTGACCGGGCGGTAGCCGTCATCAGGATGGCACTCGGCTCGGCAGCGTAACGCCCAAAGGTAGGCGTTGTTCAGGTCATGCAACGAATCGTAGAGCTGCGCGTTGTTCGCCGCTGCGGTCGGGTCGCCCGCCAACCAGGCGCGCGCGAACAACTCTGCCGCCTTGTCGGAGCTACGAATCACGTATTTTCCATCGCGCACGATCTGGCCAGCAACACGCAGGAGCCGACTATTGACTGCGGTACCCGTGGAAGCCTGGGCCGCCGCGAGAATGCGGGGCGCCATGTCGTCGCGTAGGGGCAGCATCGAGTCGCCCTCGAAGTATTCCGCCAGCTTTGCCGGCGTGAGCCGGTCCATCGCTTGCTTGATCCGCGCCGTGCGTGCGTCGTCCAGGTTGGCCATGGCTTGCACAATATCGCCACAGACGACTTCGCAACCAGTCAGGGCATCTCGACCACTACCCTGCAGCGGATCGAGCTTGGCCAGAGCAGAAACCGGGTCGGAGATGGTCTTGGTTGTCTCGATCTCCCGGTTGATCTGCTTGGCTGTATCGGTTGTCTTGTCGCTGCAGGCGGCCAAGCCAAGGCAGAGTGCGGCGACCGGAATGAGGGCGGCGTATCTGGATGCAAGGTGCATGATCGACCTGTCAGTTGGGTTTGTTGGTGCGGCTGGTCAGACAGCCAAAGAGCTGGAAGCGCGGCATCTCGTGTCGATCCATCACGCCGTCGGTGATTTTCATGGTGTTTGCGTCGTGTCGATTTCGCATTGCCGCCATGCTGTGGCGAGAGGCCAGCGTCAGGTACTCGATTCGAGCGCATCTTCGACAGGAGGCGCGGGCGCCGCCGCTGAAAGGCGCGGAATGCGCGTGATGCGACCCTCCAGGTTGGCGTGCGGGCCGAGCCGAATCGTGCCGGCGTAGCGGATCTCGCCTTTGACCGCACCTTCCACCTTGAGAGAGACCTGGGCATTGACGTCGCCTTCGACTGCGCCCTGGATCAATACGAACTGCCCGGTGACCGACCCCTTGATGACGGCGGCCGGGCCGATGTGGAGAAGGCCGCCTGACGAGACGACGTTGCCATTGACGAGACCCAGGATGGAGCCGCCATGGTCCATGTCGACATTGCCGTGAATCGCCATGCCCTCGTTGATGATGCTGATTTCCATCTGCTCTTTCATGGTTTGCTCCTCAGAACATCTTCACGTCGCCGGACGGACGATTCGCTTCCGTGGTGCGTGCCGGTGGTGTAGCGGCGCGCGGTGCCGTGGCGGTTGGTTGGGGTGCCGGCGCGGGCCGCGTAACAGGGGCTTGATCGGGTGCGGTGCGCTCGGTACGCCGAGCAGCGGGCTGAGCCGGGGCTGTTTCGACCTTCTCCGGCGCAGGAACGCGCTCGCGGGGCGCCACCTCGGCTGCGGAAAGGGCGGCTCGCTGTGGTTGAGCCACCGGTGCAGTGGGCGCGGCCGTGACAGATGCTGCAACCGGCGCTGAGGGCGTCGAGCTTCCGATGGCTGCCGGCGTGGCTTGGTTTGCGGCGACTGCAGGTTCCGGCGCCGAGGCAGGGGCGGCCGGCGCTTGCGTCTGTACTGCGTGCGTGACTTGCTCGGGCCCGGCCGCTGCCGCCGAACCCGCCCGGCCCTTCTTGGCGTACAGGTCCCCAAGCCCCAGGCCAGCAATCGTGGCCAGCACGATGAACGCGCAGCAGATCGCAGTAACCTTCAAGGCAGGCTTGTGCTGGTCCCACCGGCGCTTGCCGCCGGCGGCGTAGGTAAGGGCCGGTGCGGCCGCATGATCTTCCGCCGTGCCCATGTCGATCGTGACAGGGGAGTGCGAGTACTGCTGGTGCAATCGGTAGATTTCGCGAATATCCATGGCTCTCTCCAGCGGTTGGGGTGAGGGGGGCGCCTGAGAGGTCGTTTATTCGGTCCGCGATGCCTTCGCGCGGGACGACAATCCCCTCTGGCCTTCGTACCGGCCACTGTTTCGGGCGCCGTGTTGGCTGCTAGGTCGGATATGGCGCCATGCCGGCTGCCATCCCGATGGGTGCGTTGGGTGGTGTGGTTGGCTATCCCGCAGGGGTGTCGCCGTCTTGTGCGCCGTCAGCAGCGAAACGGTCGTTGTCGGGGATGCAGCTCTGGTGGATTGAAGCGATCTTGCTGCCGGCCACTTTCATCGTGCCCTCGAATTCGAGCGCCGATATGGAGTTGGCGACGCGGGCGAAGATGGCGAGCGCGAACAGCCTGTCGTGCTGGTTCAGGAGGCGAATGAGGCGCCCAGACAGCGGATGTGTGACCTGGACCTCAACGGTATCGGTCTCGATGGGGATGGGGGTTTGGCTTTTGTTCGCGTGCCACGCGATGGCTTTTTCGAACCAAAGCTCGGCTTCGCGGAATTTTTCGTCGAGCGCTCGGGTCTTGCCTGACCTGGCGACTGAGAACTTGGAAGAGCAGAAGTTGTACGCGGAGCGCAGGAAATCGCGAACGTACACAGAGGAATAGGTGACTTGAGCACTGGCGGCCGTCTCGGGGACGATCCGCTTAATCCTGTTTTCTCCGACCAGCCGCGCGATCGGCTTGAGTCCGGAGTTGGATGTACTCGGCTGTGGCGCGCCTAATGGCGCCTCAAGTTCCTGGGGGTGTTGGGCAGCGACCATGGTTCATGTGTGGTATCTCATCTCTCACTCGAAATTTTCCGGCACATGAACACGGTGGCTGCTTACAAAAGCCACGCTATTTTGGCGAGCTTTCCGGGATTCCTAATGGATTGTCTGGTGCATACTGCAATCACTCCTCGCGTCATCGACGCATCGAACTGACTCCCTAGCGAGTCCATCTCCTTAAAAAAGTCGTGCCTTGCGCATGCGCCGACCAGTTGGCAACTGGTGTGGAAATCCCCCCTTGTGATGAGTGCTTAGCCAGACACTCCCCATCTATCAGCCGTAATACGCGTTCCCGTGTGTATGACCCTAGGTCATGCCTGTGAACACCGTCTGAGCCCCGGAAATGTGTGGTCTCTCTCTCCAGCGCCTCCGGGTGCAGGACGGTTGTCGTCGACTGATCCGTGAACCTGCGGTGGACGAAAGTCCTAAATGGGTTGTTGTGCGGCGTGAACATGCTGCACGAGAACGACTTTACGTTCTCCCCCCTGAGCGAAGTGCATTGGCACGACGCTCCCTGTGAGCCACGCCCCCGAAAGGGGCGTGGCAGCAGGTTTCTCACAAGAAGCCCGCTTCCGGTTACCGGAGCGGGCTTTTTTTGCTTTTAAGTGAGAGACCCCACACGGAGGAGCTGACCATGGCACTCGAAATGACGTTGCAATCCCAGATCAAGGCGCAGATCGCCGAACTGATCCACGCCCGTCGACCGAAGTACAAGGACCAGCCGTACAGCTGGAAAAATTTTTGCGAGGCGGCGCACGTTGCCAGCCTTTCCGACGCCGCGCGAGCGGCATATCTCAACGAAGTAACGACCCAACGCGGGGCCGACGCCGCCCTGCATCTTGGGGACCGTGCTGAGACCCTTCGTTCCAAAGTCGTTCAGTACCTGAACAACAGGAGCGTTTCATGCACGCAATCCCAACCCACCCAGGCTTCGCGACCCCGCGCAGCATAATTGAGGAGCGGCCCCTGCGGCCGCCCGTCATTGGAAAGATCCGCCCTGGCATCAAGGTCCTCACCAAGAAGGCCAGGGAGAATCCCCAAGCCGTCCAGATTCACGACGCGCTTCTCGCCCAAGGGCTCTCGTTCGAGGACATCGGTTCCGAGATCGAACGAAAAACCGGCCTGAGCTACGCCCTCATCCCCCGCAATACGCCGTACTTCACGTGTCGTGGCAGTGATTTCACGAATCCTGCCATCGCGGAAGAGATCCTGACCCGATACGGGGAGGATCGCGGTGACGGCCTCAAGCTCTGGCGCTTTCCGGTCGTCTTTGCGTTCGACGACTGGTTGCGCAACATCCCCAACGAGCTGGCGGTATTCAACGGCACGGGAAAGGTGTTCTGGTCGCAGTACGGGGCGGATGGTCTTCGTCAATGCAAGACGTACGCACCTGTCGAGCGCAGTGACCGCGCCAGGCGTGCAAAGCGCATCTTCGGCGGCCGCACCATCATCCTGCGCCAGGACGACGCCATTCCCGATGGCGTATGCGACCCGCAGGTCTGCCCGCAATACCAGGACCGACACTGCAACCTCACGGCCAGCTTCCTATTTGCGATCCTTGACATTCGAGGCCTTGGCTTGATTGAGTTGCCCACCAATTCGATCTACGTCCTGCAGAAGGCCCATGCGGCCATGCAGACTGTGGCGATTGCGCGCGGCGGCCGTCTGGTCGGCACCAGGTTCTGGCTCTCCAAGCAGGAAGTGGAGATTTCCCGCATCGACGATAACGGCTTGCCGGTACGCCAGAAACAATGGCTCACCACGCTGGATGCCGAAATCGACCTGGGCGCGCTGCTGGATGGCGCTGACCATATTGGTGCTGCGATCGAGGTGGGTACGCAGACGGTTGCCCTGCTGGAGCACCCCACGACCGAGCCGGCCGCCACTGCCACGCCAACGTCAGGCGAGGAGGGTGGTCAGCCAGGAGCGCAGAGCGAGCCGCCTGTCGGCGGCTCTATCGCCGAGCAGTTTGAACGTCTCATCGTGGCGCTGGGCATGGAGGGGCAGGAAACGCGCGAGCATTTGCGCGTGTACGCACACTCCAAGTTTGGCAAGGGCTGGACCAAGCGCGAGCAGGACATGCGAGCGCTGATCGATGAGATGGGTGTGGCTCTCGTGTCTCCTCCCGCCTTCCGCGAGAAGGTGAAAGCGGAGTTCGATGGCAGTCTGTTCTCAGCTTGACCTGCGCCGGCTTGGCGCCTGGTCGTAGCATCAACGTGCGGCGTCGAGAGTTCCCCCGACGCCGTTTTTCTTTTCTGTTGCTGTGACCGTTCTGGTTGCGGCTATTCCATAGGAGGTGAGCATGCCCAACGATGGCGAAAGCCTTCACGTGGGTCATTTTTCCGACCTGCACTATTCGACTGAGCGGTTGGTGGAAGCGGACCGATGCTTCGGTTTCGCCGTGGAAGATGCGGTCGCGCGTGGTTGCCATGTGGGTATCGTTTCCGGTGACGCAACCGATCATCGGCTCGACGCGCACACGCCGGCACTGCGGGTGCTTGCCGAGCGCATTCATGCGCTGTCGGGCCACATGCCGGTCCTCATGCTGCAGGGGACCTTCTCGCATGAGCCGCCGGGCACGCTGGACCTGTTCCGGCTGATCGGTAGCCGCCACCCCGTCTACGTCGCCGATCGCATTCACCAGGTTGCGCTCGTCGGATCGACGTTCCTGCCATCGGCCGGCCCGCTGTTCACCGTCGAAGAGCTGGAAACGCTGCTGCAGGAGGGCACACCCTCTGCTGTGTTCACCTGCGTTCCGACCGTCAACAAGGCTGTGCTGGCGGGCATCGTGGGCGCCATGGATGCGGCAACCGCGGTGGGCGAGCATCTGACGGTATTCCTGGGTGCCGCCGGCAAGGTGAATCGGCTGTTGCGGTCCAAAGGCATCCGAACCATCGGTGTGTCGCATGGAACGGTCAATGGCTGCTACACCGAGCACGGCGTACCGATGGCCGGGTTCGACCATGAGTTCTCGCTCGGCGCGCTGTTCGAAGCCGAGTGCGATGCCTTCATGCTGGGACATATCCATGCGATGCAGTTGTGGGAACGCGAAGGCCGGCTGGTCGGTTACGCCGGTTCCATCGGGTGCTTCCACTACGGCGAAAAGGGCAAGAAGGGCTACCTGAGCTGGCAGATCAAGCCGGGCCGGGCCGAAGCGGTGCAGGTGGAAACGCCGGCGCGCGAAACGGTCTGTGTCGATTTCGACGGCCCGCCGGATATGGAGCGCCTGGCCAACATCGCCGAGCAAACGCAGGACAAGTTCGTGCGCGTTCGCTGGACCATTGACGAGGAGCATCGCCAGCTGGTCGACCGCGAGGCCATCCGCACGCTGTTCGCCGGCGCCGCGGAGCTGAAGCTGGATCCGCGTGTGTTGCCTGCCGTCAGAAGCCGTGCGGAGGGCATCAGCCGCGCGGCGACTCTCGGTGAGAAGGTTCAGCGTTGGTGCGGTTTGACCGACGTGAAGCCGGACGCGTTGCTGGAGCGCCTGTCCATCCTGGAGGCACTGGAGCCGCAAGACATCGCGGATCGAGTGGTCGCCTCGTTGGAGAGCGGGTCTGCTGCCGACAACGGTGAAACGGTGGCGTCCGCCACGGCTGAGCCGGTGACAGTTCAGCCGGCCTGGCAGGACGCTGACCAAGTTCAGAACCAATCGTCGTTGGATTGGCTGACCGATGACCTTTTCGCGGCAGATGCCGCCCAACCCTTGAACGTGTGAGCCACGTTCCGACAGCCTTCGGGGCTGTCGAAACTCGGTTTTCCCCGCGTCTACGACGCATCGACCAGCAGTACCTATTCCTTTGAACCCGGACGGGCGCACAACCCGTTGGGGATGCGCTTCGCCCAATTTTTGGAGTGCATCATGATTCTCTATCCCGCAGGTTCCCAGTGGACCCGTTGCTTTGAAGCCGATCTGCCGGCCTCCGAGTTGGCCGCGCGGTTGGTGGGCAAGCACGAATTCACTCGTGCGATGCTGTTCCAGCCGTTCGGTCATGGTCGTGGCGCGGTGATCGCCACGCGCGGCCACATGCTCGTCATGGCTGTCGAAACGGACGGTGAGCGCACGGTTTTTACCGTGGCGCCCACGGTCCAGGTGCAGAACCTTCTGTGGTCCCTCTCCAACGGCTACACCAGCCAGTGGAGTGAGGCTGAACTCAAGGCCTTGACCGCATGCACCACCTTTCCGGAGGTGCTTGACCTGGCACGGACGCAATTTTTCGCGGCCGTGCGTTCGTTCGAGCGCGCACTAGCCGGCAAGCCGGAAGTCGACGTCGTCGTCACGTATGACGACTCGCGTGAGGTGCTGGAGATCCCCGGCGACTACTACATGACTGGCTTCAGCGGTGAGGGGGCACCATGCGACCTCTCAAACTGACCCTGTCTGGCTTTCGCGGCATCCTGGATGGGATGCACCGCGACAGTGTGACGGTCGACCTGCGCGAGCTGCCGACCGGACTGATCGCCGTGATGGGCCCTAACGGTGCCGGCAAAACGACGATCATGGACAACCTGCATCCGTATCCGCTGATGCCTAGCCATGCATCGAAGATGTCGGCCGATGCGTTTTCGTACTGGGACCACCTCACGGGTACCCGGGCCGAAAAGGATTTGGAATGGGAGCACGATGGCCAGCAATACCGGTCACAGTTCGCGTTTCGTAATTCTGGCAAGACGCGCAAGGCCGAGTACTACCTGTTTGTGCTTGGCTCGGACGGCGTATGGCAACCGGTTCAACTGGCAGACGGATCGCTGTCTGACGGTAAGGCGGAGACGTACAACCGCTGTGTGGAATCGGTCCTCGGATCATCGGAGGCGTTCTTCACCAGTGTCTTCTCTGCCCAGAACCGACGGCCGATTGCTGGCTACCAGACCTCTGAAATCAAGAAGTTGCTTGCTGAGCTGCTTGGTCTGGAGCGGATGCGTGAGCTGTCGGGCAAGGCTATGGACGTGGCGAAGTGCCTCGGCCGTGCTTTGGATGTCGTTCAGCACAACATCACCAGCCTGGTTGGTCGGCGCGATCGTGTTGCACGACTCTCCTTGGAGATCGAGCAGGCGGAGGCCTCGTTGGTTGAGACCCGCCAGGCGCGTGATCGTGAGCTGGAGGCCAATGCGCAGATGGTTCAGGAGCGTGCGACGCTTGCAGCCAAGCAGGCGAGCAGCACCGTAGCAGAAGCGCGCATGCGTGAGCTTGGCCAACAGAAGGTGGCCCAGGAAGCAAGGCGCCGAACGCTTGACAACGACGAACGGGCTGCCGTGCAACGTACCGAGGCGCAAGCCAAGGAACTGGGGGCCGTCATTTCAAGCCGCCGCGCAATCCTGGCCAGCAGCACCGCCATCCTGGCGGCCGCAACCTCGCGTGATGCTTTGCAATTGACCGTCACGCAGCGACAGTCGGAGGCAATTCGGCTGCAAGAGGGGATTGCTCAGCTCGAAAAGGTTGTGCCTGACCAATCGCGCATCATCGGCGAATTGCAAAACATGGCCGGTCAAGGTGAATCGAAGGCTGTCCTTGAAAAGTCGCTGAAGGGCCAGGCCGACGTCATTGAGTCTGTTCCGTGCCGGGACAATCCGATGCACTCGACGTGCCCATTGCTGGCTCAGGCGCGCAGGGCGAGCACGGATCTCACGGAAGTGCGGATCTCGTTGGCAGAGCTTCGAACCGGCTACCGGGACAAGCTCAAGCTCAAGACGGCGCTCGATGAGCAGCTCGCGCCGTTGGCGGGCCAACGTGCTTCACTTCGAGCACTGCAGGGGCAGGTGGCGGCCGACCAACGGGAGTTGCAACGGCTGACCGAACTTGCTGCGCAGAAGCCATTGCTTGACGACGCCCAAGAGACGCTGGCGAAGGCCGAGCGTGATCTGGTCGAGCTGAACGCCGAAGCTGCCGCCCGAAAGGAGCGATACCAGCGCGACGTTGTTGCGACGGACGATCAGTTGGCCACGATCAACCGGGAGGTTACGTCACTGCAAAGTGCCGACGTTACCGGAAAGATCGCGGACTTTGATCGTCAGGTTGCCAGCTCGCGCGAGCGCATTGCCCAGTTCGAAGGCCGGATTGAAGCACTGATCCGGACTCAGACTGCGCTCAGCACCGAGCGGCAGGGCCTCCTGGTTGATCTGGAGGCACTACCCGTTGTGCAGCGTAAGGCAGAGCGGATCTCCGACGAGATTTCGTCGTGGAAGCTGCTCGGCAAGGCCTTGGGCAATGACGGTGTGATTGCGCTGTCGATCGACGATGCAGGCCCTGAAATCACGAAGAAGGTCAACGACCTGCTCCTGGCGTGCTATGGACCCCGATTCACAATCGGTATCCACACGCAAACGGAGCTGGCCAACGGCGATAAGCGTGAGGGGTTTGAGATTCGTGTCCACGACGCTCAGGCTGACAGCGAGAAGGAGTTCGCGGTCATGTCCGGCGGGCAGAAGGTGTGGATCAACGAATGCCTGACGCGTGGTATTGCGCTATATCGCGCGCAGGGCGCCGGCACCGCCTTCCAGACGTTGTTCACGGACGAGGCGGATGGCCCGCTTGATCCGGAGCGCAAGCGCGAGTTCATGAAAATGAAGCGCGAGGTGTTGCGCCAGGGAGGGTATGAGCGGGAGTTCTTCATCTCGCAAACACCCGATCTGGTCGACGAGGCCGATGCTGTCATCGATGTGGTCGCACTGGCCACTCAGTAGGTTCCACCAACCATATTGGTCCGCTCTCACCAGAGGCGGACCATTTTTTTTTTGAGATATCGAAATGACTACGATTCAAATCTCAGCCGTCGATGCTGAACGGCTTCTCCCACAGAAAAAAAGAAGTGCACACGTTCATTCGCAGTCTGGGCTGGATGGGGGCAGACGTGACGCGCGAGAAGGCGCTCGCAGCCTTCAAGGCCTCGGTCCGCGTTGATCTGTCGGATGAAGCGGACATGTTTGATCACCAACTGGTCGTCGCGATGGATGGCCTGCGCACGTTCGTCGAAACCGATCAGCAGGCGCTGGCCACGTTGTTTCCGCAGTTTGCGGGGTAATTGTCCTTTTCGTGCATTTTCTTACGGTTTCCCCGCAGAGCCTTTATTCATAAGGGCCCCAGGTCTCTGCCGACAATTGTCTGCTGCCCTCCAGTGACTTCGGGAGTACGATATTCGCCCGCGATTTCGGATCGCGCCACCTTGACGGGGGCACAAGATGCCGGGCTTGGAATTTCGCTATGTGGGAAGAGACTCCCTACCCACGCGTCTGCCGGAGTTCGACGTCGAGCATTACTTCGCGTTGACCGCTAGCGATGTCGCCGCGATCAACCAGAAGTTCCGACGCGCCAGCCGCCCTGGAGTCGCCATTCAGTTGGTCTTTCTGCGCGCCAGCGGCCGTACGCTGGACCAACTCAACACACTCCCCCGTCAGTTGCTGCGCTATATCGGCGAAAAACTCGCCGTCGAGACACCAACGATCGCCTCGCTGCGCACCATTTACCAGCGATACCCGACGCTGTATGAGCATCAGGTCTGGGCCCTCCAATATCTGGGCCTGACACGCCTCGATGACGAGCAATGGGCCGGACTCGAAGCCTGGATGCGTCAGGACGCCGCCGAATCGCTGACCGTTGAGGAACTGCTTCAGCACGCGCACTACTGGTTGTACGAACGGCGCATTCTGATCCCGTCGACGCGTGCGCTGCAGGATCTGGCCCGCTCCATCTGGGCGGGCATCGAGCGGGATCTGCTGGCCATGATCGACGTGGTGGTCTCGCGCGAGCAGATCCTGCGGGCCGAGGCTGCGGTGTTTGCCCAGCACGCCACATCGGGCACGACGGTGCTGGAATGGCTCAAGACCCCACCCGCGCGCCACAGCCCGTCAACGATGACCGAGATGCTGGCCAAGATCAGCTTCTTGAAGGACCTCGGCGCGCATACCTGGACATTTGACGCGGTCCCCATCGAGAAACAGCGGGCCTACGGCCAACGTATCCAGGCCCGCCGTCCCGCCAAAATCCGCGAACTCAAAGCGTCGACGCGCACGCTCGAACTGGTGTTCTTCCTGCGTGTCACCTTGCTGGAGTTGACTGACGCCATGGTGTACCAAAGCGGGCGCCGTATCTCAGACCTGGTCCGGCAGGCGTACAACAAGACCACGACGAAGCAAGCCCGCTCGGCGATCGAATACCGGCAGCAACTGGTGGAGATCAAGGCCCTGGTGGACGATACCCGCCGCTCGGCCGAGGACCGACTGGCCGACATCGGCAAGCTGCTTAAGGGTCTGTCCAGTCGGCCGCCGGCAAGTCACGCCGCAAGCGTGCGCGAAACCCTTACCGAAGACCACCACCGACTCCGCAACCTCCTGACACCCTTGCGGGCGTTGGAATTCGCCAGTCACGGTAACGATCCTGCCATGCGCCAACTCGATCTCGTTGGCGGTTTGCACGATCGGGGCATGACGGAGTTGCCGCCAGACTGCAATGTGCCAGTGAGCGCCAGTTGGCGCGACCTGGTCGACGGTGAGGACCGCCAGCGCGCGCTGCGTGCCTTGGAGGCCTCTGCTGTAATGAGTTTGCGCAAGGGGCTGCGCCGCGGCACGGTGTGGATCAACCATAGCCTGTCGTTTCGAGAACGAGACCAGTTGCTGATTCCGCCGGCACAGTGGGAGGTCGACCGCGACCGGCATCTGTCTTCGCTCGGCCTGCCAAGCCAAGCGAGGCTCTATCTTGATCGCCTGACCGAGCATTTGAAGGCGGGTCTCGCTGCGCTGGACGAGGCCCGTGAGGCTGGCCACTTTACGATCGACGCGGACGGCATCCTGCATTTGTCGCCATTGGAAGCGCAGACCACGGATACCACGCCTCAACGCACCCGAGATCTGCTGTTCAAGGACATCGGCAGCGCACAGTTTGCCGACATGATTCTGGAGATGGATGCGCGCACCAATTTCAGTGAAGTGCTGTTGGCGCGCAAGGCGCGGGATGCCCACGAACTCGTCTCCCTTTATGCAGCCCTGATCGCGCACGGCACCGAACTGGATGCCAAGGGCGTCGCGGCGATGATCCCGCAGTTGGACCTCGCGCACGTCTCCACCGCGATGCGCTCCCTGGAAATGCCCGGCCGGCTGCGCCGCGCCAACGAACGTGTGGTGGAGTTCCAGCGCACGCACCCGATCACCGATCTATGGGGCACCGGCCAACTCGCCTCCAGCGACTCCATGAGCCTGGACACGTCCCCACATCTGTTCTACGCGCGCGCTGATCCCCGCCGACGCACGCACGCCGCTGGCGTCTATACGCACGTGCTGGATCAGCATGGGATCGTCTACAACCAGCCGATGGTGCTCAACGAGCGCCAAACTGGCGCGGCGATCGAAGGCGTCATGCGTCACAACGAAACCCGCGCTGACGGTGGGCTGCTGCGGCTCGCCGTCGACACCCATGGCTACACGAACGTGGGGATGGCGGTGGCCAAGCTACTTGGCTTTGACCTCTGTCCCTGGCTGCGCAACCTGTCGGAGCGCAAGCTGTACCTGCCGCGTGCCCTGTCGGTGACGGAGGGATTGTCGGCTGCCGTGTCGCACGAGGTCTCCCTCAAGGCGATCCGCGACGGCTGGGATGGCTTGCTACGCCTGGTGGCGTCCATTCACGCGGGGCGCGTGAGCGCGATCGTTGCGCTGCAACGCTTCGGCAGTGCTGCCCAGGGTGACCCGATCCACCGGGCAGCGGATCACCTGGGCAAGCTGCTGCGCACGCTGTTCCTATGCGACTTTTTCAGCAACATCGAGTTTCGTCGCGAGTTGCGCACGCTCCTCAATCGGGGTGAATCCGTGCACCATCTCCAGCGGGCGATTTATATGAGTAAGGTCCAACACGAGCGCGGTCGCCGCCAGGACGAGATGATCGCGATTTCCGGGGCGCTCTCGCTGCTGACCAATCTGGTGATTGCCTGGAATACCGAGCGGATGCAAACGACGGTGGATACGTGGCAGCGCAAGGGGCAACGGATCGACGATGACTGGCTGCGCCGCATGGGGCCGGCACACTTCGCCCATGTGAATTTCCGGGGCGTTTTGAGCTTCAAGATCCACCAATTTCAGGATGCCCTGTTGGAGGCGGCACCTCGCCGGCGTGCGAGCCAAGCATGAAGTCCTGCTTGGCACGGGTCGGCCGCAATCGCGTTTATTAGAGGTTCATGCAAGGTTACTGCGTCAAAGCAATGGCAGAGGTCCGCCAGACCGGACCTGTCAGACTGCAATGCCCGGCCGGGGTGCGACCGACAGCGCTGTTTCGATCCGATGCTGGGCAAATGGGTCGGCCGCGTCGATATAGCGCATGGCCGAGCGTACGTCCTTCCAGCCGACGTATTCCATCAGCATCTTGAGATCCCACTGGTTCGAGTTCGCCCAGGTTGCAAAGCCCCGTCGTAGTGAGTGGCTGCTGTAGCGGTCCGATTGCGGCAGTCCTGCGCGATGGAGCAGCGCGCGCAACAAAGGCACGATGCTGCTGGCCTGCAGTCCATCGGCTGCGATTCGGCTCCAGCGGTCAATCCTGCGGAACGCGGGGCCCTCGGTCAGGCCGGACGCCGCCAACCAGGCCTCGTAGGCGGCGACTGGGCACAAGCGCGACAACGCGGGCGCCTTGTGGGTCGTACCGACATGGTTGCGGTCCGTCTTGGTGCGCGGCAGGAAAATCGTCATGCCCCGGCCGGGCTCCACCGTGATGTGCTCGATCTGCAGCCGACTCAGTTCGTCCGACCGGAAGCCCCGCCAGAAGCCGATCAGCACCAGCGCCTTGTTGCGGGTATGCACCTGGAGTTGATGGGCGTTGCCCTCAGACGAGGCGGTCGCGATCTGCGCATCCAGCGAGGCAACCAGTTGCTCCAACTGGGCGAGCTGCAATGGCTTGGCGCGCCGCTCCTGCGCGGGGTGCAGTGCCTGGATGCCCTTGAGCACCTTGCGGACGTGCGGTGCTCGCGTGGGGTCGGGAAAGCCCTGCGAAACGTGCCACTGCGCGATCGCAGCCAACCGTTGGCGCAGCGTGTTGATGGAAAGCGTCTGTGCGTGCTCAGCCAGATAGCGTGCAACGCTGTCGGCGCTGGCCGGCAGGAAGCCACCCCACTCTTGCTCGAAATGACGGATGGCGGACTGATAGCTGCGCCGTGTGTGATCGCGGGTCGCTGCCTGCAGATACCTGTCGATATCCGCCATTGAACTCTCAAATCAAGGTAGCGACTACGCTTTGCTCGATGCCTTCTGCGATCGGAGGTTATACGCGAAGCTGAGCACAATGATCAGCAAGATCGCCACCTGTGCGATCACCGTCTGCATGGACGGGTAAATCCCCAGCACGTCAATACGCGGCATCGAAATCGGCGTGATGTGCAGAAAACCAACCTTCTGCAACGCCGCAACGCCCTTGCCGATCAGCACCACTGCCAGGACCGCGACCAGAGCCGAGCTGAAGGCAAAGAACTGGCGGATCGGCAGGCGCGCCGAGGAGCGCAGCAGCACGACGGCGATGATCGCCAGGATCGCAATCCCGGAGCCCAAGCCGGCCAGCAGGTAGATGCCGTTCCCTTCGCTCCACAGCGCGGCGTAGAACAGCACGGTCTCGAACACCTCGCGGTACACCGTCACGAATGACAGCACGAACAGCATGATCGCCGAGCGCTTGTTCAGCGCGGAGGACAGCTTCTGCTTCACATAGGCCTGCCAGCGACCGGCCAGGCTCTTCTGGTGCATCCACATGCCCACGCCGAGCAGGACCACGGCCGCAAAGATTGCCGAGAAGCCTTCGGTCATCTCGCGGCTGGCACCGCTCAAATCCACCAGGTAGGTAGCGACGGCCCACGTCAGTCCACCGGCGGCCAGCGCAACAATCCAGCCGGCATGGACGTATGGCAGCACGTCGGTGCGTTCGGCCTTCTTCAGGAAGGCCATCATGGCGACCACGACAAGCAGTGCCTCCAGGCCCTCGCGCAGCAGGATCGTCAAGGCGCCCAGGAACGTCGACAGCGGGTCGTTGGTGCCACCCAGTGCATCCTGGGCTTCAGTCAGCATCGTCTGCAGATGCTGCGCGATGTCCCGTACCTGCTCGGCCTGACCGGTAGTGATCGCGTTGCGATACAGGCCCATCATTTTTTCGATGTCCTGGAACAGCGACTGGTTCTTGGCGGCCAGGGCCGGTTCGACCGGCTCGAAGCCGTCGAGGTAGGCGGAGAGCGCCAGGCGCGAGGCAGTCGCTTTGTCGCCCTGGTCGAAGGCGGCTACGCTCTCTTTGAGCTTGTCCTTGGCGATTGCGAGACTGTCTGCGTTGGAGGCGTTCAGCACATCCGGCGCGCTTCTCAAATAGGCGGTCAATTGCCGCGCGGCATCCGGGCTGATCGTCTTGGCCAGCAACGCTTCTGGCGTCTGGCTGAGCTTGGCGAGCGTCGGCACCGCGCTATGCAGCTCCGGGCGGGATGCCCACAATTTGGCGCCGGCTTGCCGGTCCGCATCGGAATAGGACAAGGTCGACGCAAAATAGGCCAGTGCCCAGCGATCATCGTCAGTGAGCTGCGCGAAGCTCGGCATCGAGGTGCCCTCGACACCGCGCGTGATGATCTGCTGGAGGGCGAAGACGCTGCGCTCCTGGGCGCGCTGATGATCGGCCAGGGCTATGGGGGGCGGGCTCAGCTTGGCGGCCAGCGGACCATCGGCGTGTCCGGTGTTGCCATGGCAGGACGCGCACTGGCTTTGATACAGCGTAGCTCCATGCTTCAGGTCGGGCACCTTGCTGGGCGCCATCGGCACCGGGTAGGCGGCCAGCAAGCTGTCCGCGAGCTTATGCGCCTGTTCACCGACGACGGTGGGTGCGGCCTTGTCGGCGATGAGCGTGCGCAACGCGCCAGCATCCTTGAGCAAGGCTTGCGTCTGTGGCCCCGCCGGCAACTCGGCAATCTGGCGCTGCGCCGCATGCGCAAACTCCTGCATTTCGGCGTACTCATCGGCATTGGCCACCTGGCCGTCCTTGACGGAGCGACCGTAATCGACCGCCAGATAGTCGAGTAATTGCCAGACCTGCTTGGTCTTGTCTTGAGTGGACAGCGTGTCGGCGTACGCGCTTGAAACCGATGTCAGCAGGTAGAACAGGATGAGGGTGACGACGCGCTGCAGTTGCATGAAGAGCCTACCGGCGAAGCGGGAGAAATGGCTTTAAATGAGAATGATTGTAATTCATGTTTCGTGACGCAGATGTCGCGCTGGTCAAAAAACATGCGGCCGAAGGGGTCACATAGCGAACCCGTTCGGCCATTCCCCTTCGTGTCAGCGGTGCGTGCCGTCTCCAGTGCACGTGCCGCTACCTTCGGACAACCCCTGCAGGATTCCGCAAGCTTCTGCAGCTCGCCCGTCGGAACAGGTCTCGCGCAGCGCGCACAAATGGTGCTTTAACACCCCCAGTGCCTCGATACGCCGCTCGACTTCCTCGATGTGCTTGTCCAGGAGGGTGTTCACCGCGCCGCAATCCTCGTCCGGTCGCTCGCGGTAGCGCAGGAGTGTCCGCACGTCGTTCAGCGGCATGTCCAATGACCGGCAGTGGAGGATGAACTGCAGCCGCTCAATGTGCCGCTCGCTGTACAGCCGGAAGTTGCCCGAGCTGCGGTCCGGCGGCGGCAACAGGCCTTCGCGCTCGTAGTACCGGATGGTTTGAATCGGGCAGGCCGTGCGCTTGGCGAATTCACCGATCTGAATGTTCATGATGTCGGGCCGAAGTCCCTTGACTCTATAGTAGCTATAGAGTGTGTACTTGAGTCCAATCCATTTCAAGCGACAAAGGGAGGTGCTGTGAGTGATTGCGGCTCCAAGGGGTGCGGTTGTGCTGCCACCAACGTGGTGACGCCGGCGGACGGCGATGCGGCGGCTGTTGACCTGAAACGATCCCGCTACCGGATCGACAACATGGACTGCCCGACGGAAGAAACGCTCATTCGCAATAAGCTGGCGGCGCTGCCCGGCGTGGTCAACCTTGAGTTCAACCTGATGCAGCGTTCGCTGGCCGTCCAGCACCGGCTGCCATCCCCGGCGCCGATCGAGCAAGCCTTGGCAGCCGTTGGCATGCGAGCGGTTCGCGCCGATGAAAGCCCCGCCGGGCAGAGCACAGTCCTGACCATTCGTCAGATGGACTGCCCGACCGAAGAAACGCTGATTCGCGGCAAGCTGGCGGGCATGGCGGGCGTGTCAGACATGCAGTTCAATCTCGTCCAACGCACACTCGCCGTTCAACACGCTGCCGATGCGCTACCGCAAGTGCTGGCTGCCATTCAGTCGCTTGGCTTCGATGCCGAGGTGCGCGACCGCTCTGCCGCAGCACCGCTTCCCGAACAAGATGCCGCGCCCACCAAATGGTGGCCGCTTGCCATTGCCGGCGCGAACGCCGTCCTGGCGGAAGTGGTGTATTGGCTCAACGGTGGCAACCATTGGGTGGTGGTGATCCTGGCGCTGGCCGCGATCCTGACCGGCGGGCTGTCCACCTACAAGAAAGGCTGGATCGCGCTCAAGAACCGCAACCTGAACATGAACGCCCTCATGTCGATCGCAGTCACTGGGGCGATGGTGATCGGCCATTGGCCGGAAGCGGCGATGGTGATGGTCCTCTTCGCCTTGGCGGAGGTCATCGAAGCCCGTTCGCTGGACCGCGCCCGAGATGCGATCCGGGGGCTGATGGATCTCGCCCCGGAGACAGCCACGGTACAGCGCAGCGACGGCAGTTGGTCCGACGTCGATGCCAAGACCGTGGCCGTTGGCAGCCGTGTGCGGGTCAAGCCGGGCGAGCGCATCGCGCTCGATGGCACGATTCTGCAGGGGCGGTCATCCGTCAATCAGGCGCCGATCACGGGCGAGAGCCTGCCGGTCGAGAAGGCAGCGGGCGACTCCGTGTTCGCCGGCACCATCAACGAATCCGGGTCGTTCGAATATCGCGTCACCGCAGCGGCAAGCGACTCCACACTGGCACGGATCATTCACGCCGTCGAGGCCGCGCAAGGCAGTCGAGCGCCCACGCAGCGCTTCGTTGACCAGTTCGCCCGGCTGTACACGCCCATTGTGTTCGCGGTTGCGCTTGCGGTGGCCATCGTCCCTCCGCTGGTCTTCGGTGCGACTTGGCTGGACTGGATCTACAAGGCCCTAGTTCTTCTCGTGATTGCTTGCCCCTGCGCGCTCGTGATCTCGACGCCGGTGAGCATTGTGAGCGGCCTGGCGGCCGCCGCGAAGCGCGGCATCCTCATCAAGGGCGGCGTCTATCTGGAAGAGGGACGCAAGCTGAAATGGTTGGCGCTCGACAAGACCGGCACGATCACGCACGGCAAGCCAGCGCAGACGGACGTCGTGGCCTGGAACGGTGCGGACGCGTCCGCCGCCCAGATCCTGGCAGCTAGCCTGGCTGCCCGCTCCGACCATCCCGTCTCCCTGGCCGTGGCCCGCGCGGCGCAGGACCAAGGCCTAGCCCTGCGCGACGTCACCGATTTTGCGGCCTTGCCCGGACGCGGCGTCCGGGGCCATGTCAACGGTGCGCTCTATCACCTGGGCAATCATCGTCTGGTCGAGGAACTGGGCGTGTGTTCGCCGGCATTGGAAGCACAGCTTGCCGTGCTGGAAACCCAGGGCAAAACGGTCGTGATGCTGATCGGCCAGGACGGCGTACGCGCGTTGTTCGGTGTGGCGGACACCATCAAGGACAGCAGTCGCCAAGCGATCAAGGAATTGCACGCACTGGGCATCAAGACTTTGATGCTGAGCGGCGACAATCCGCACACCGCAGAGGCGATTGCGCAGCAGGTCGGTATCGACGAGGCTCGCGGTAATCTGCTGCCGGAAGACAAGCAGCGCGAAATCGAGCGCCGATCCGCACAAGGAACCATCGGCATGGTCGGCGATGGCATCAACGATGCGCCGGCGCTGGCACGGGCCGATATTGGATTCGCAATGGGCGCGGCCGGGACGGACACGGCGATCGAAACGGCCGACGTTGCGCTGATGGACGACGATCTGCGCAAGCTCCCGGCGTTTGTACGACTATCCCGGTCCACGGCCGGGGTGCTGAAGCAGAACATTGCGCTGGCGCTCGGCATCAAGGTCGTGTTCCTGGCACTGACCTTTACAGGCCAGGCCACCATGTGGATGGCGGTGTTTGCCGACATGGGCGCCAGCCTGCTGGTGGTCGGCAACGGGCTGAGGTTGCTGCGCAAATGAATTGGAAGTTCCTCGTGTACGACTGGGGCGGCTGGAACGTCGCGCTATTCCACGCCATCAACTCGGGGATGCCAAGCGCCCTGGACCCGGTGGCGTGGTGCTTTAGCCTGATTGGCAACTACTGGACTGCGCCGCTCTTGCTGCTGGGGCTCTGGCGGTGGTCGATATCAGCGTCGAATCCAGCGCGCGCGTGCGCTGTCAGGCAACGCCTCGTCACGTTTGGGTTGGCCTTCGCGCTTGCCCTGCTGGCCGCTTCCGCCTTGAAGTGGTGGCTGGATTTCCCACGGCCACCGGCGGTACTCGGCCACCTCGTGCACGTCATTGGTGAGCCGGAACTGCACTACAGCCTGCCGAGCGGGCACTCGACGTTCGCAGCGCTTGTGGTCGGGGCACTCTGGCCCTTGGTGGGTTTTCGGGGGCGTCTCGCGTTGGTGTTCTACGCCGCGTTGGTCGGGTGGTCGCGTGTTGCCGCCGGGATGCATTTCCCGGCGGATGTGGTCGCCGGCTGGATGCTCGGGGCTAGCAGCGTCGCTATAGCAGGGTTGTTGCGCTCAGCATTGATGTCACGACAAGGCGCCCTCGTGAAGGGACTTTCTGGCTGATTCCGCAGCATGCAGCGGCGCACGACCGATGGGCCGTGCGCCGCCGAGGGTTTACTTGCTCCGCAAATCGACGACGGTCGGCTGACCGTCGACCATATCAAAGACGGCCCACACCGCTTGGCCCTCCTTGAAGTGCTGCAGTGATGCCTTGTCCTTGACGGCAAACGTCATCGTCATGGCGCCCATGCCGAGATTGTCGATGGCGCCGTGCTTAAGCGTGACCTTGCCGGTGTCGAGGTAGATCTTGCGGACCTCTGCTGCCACGGGCTTGGGCGCCTGCTTGGTTTGACCAGCAGGCTTCATGTCCATACCTTCCATCGGCGTGGCCGCAAAGGCGGCTGGAGTCGACGCCAGCGTCAGGGCGAATACAACAGCGGAAACGTAGTTCATCGTGAGACCTTGTCATGAGAGGGTGGTTGGGGAATGGATTGCCCGCTGCCACGCCTGCGCAGCAGCAGGTAGACAGCAGGAACGACAAACAGGGACAGCAACGGCGCGGTGATCATGCCGCCGACCATCGGCGCGGCAATGCGCTGCATGACTTCGGAGCCTGTGCCGTCCGACCACATGATCGGGAGCAGGCCAGCCAGGATGACGGCCACCGTCATGGCCTTGGGGCGTACACGCAGCACGGCGCCTTCCTGAATCGCTTCCAGTAGCGCTTGGGTAGAAGTTTGACCGTTTTCCTGCCGCTCGGTCCAAGCGTGTTTGAGATAGAGCAGCATGATCACGCCGAATTCGGCCGCCACCCCGGCGAGCGCAATGAAGCCGACGACTCCGGCCACCGACAGGTTATAGCCGAGCAGATACAGCAGCCAGAACCCGCCGATCAGTGCGAGCGGCAGCGTGCCCATGATGAGCAGCGCCTCGTCGATACGGCCGAACACGAGGTACAGCAGCACGAAGATGATCAGCAAGGTGAATGGTACGACCACCTGCAGCTTGGCACTCGCACGCTCCAGGTACTCGAACTGCCCTGACCAGCTCAGCGCGTAGCCCGCCGGCATCGGCACCGCCTTGGTCACTGCTGCCTGCATGTCCTTCACCGCCGAGCGCAGGTCGCGCCCCCGGATATCGACATAGATCCAACCCGAGAGCCGGGCATTCTCGCTGCGCAGCATCGGCGGGCCCTGCACGACGCGGATGTCCGCGACGTCGGACAACACAATCTGCTGGCCCCGGTCAGTGACAATCGGCAAACGCCGCAACTGCTCCACGGAATCCCGATAATCGCGCGGATAGCGGAGGTTGATCGGGAAGCGGGCCAGGCCGTCAACCACCTCACCGACATTATCGCCACCGATGGCGGATGACACGATGCTTTGCACGTCGTCGATGTTCAGGCCGTATCGGCCGGCGGCCTGTCGGTTGATGTCCACGTCGATGTATCGTCCGCCGGACAACCGCTCCGCTAGCGCAGAGGTGACACCCGGCACGGTTTTGACGGTCTCCTCGATCCGAGTGGTCAGTCGATCGATCTCCTTCAAGTCCGTGCCCGCCACCTTGATGCCGACCGGGCTCTTGATGCCGGTGGCGAGCATGTCGATGCGGTTGCGGATCGGTGGCACCCAGATGTTGGACAGCCCCGGCACCTTGACCACGCGGTCGAGTTCTTCCACCAGTTTGTCGGTCGTCATACCGGGGCGCCACTGGTCGTGCGGCTTGAACTGGATGGTGGTCTCGAACATCTCGATCGGCGCCGGGTCCGTTGCGCTGTCCGCGCGCCCAGCCTTGCCGTACACGCTGGCCACTTCGGGAACCGTCTTGATGAGGCGGTCGGTCTGCTGCAGGAGCTGAGCCGCCTTGCCGGCCGACAACCCAGGCAATGCTGACGGCATATACAGCAGATCGCCCTCATCCAGCGGCGGCATGAATTCGCCGCCTGTGCGCAGGATCGGCCAGGCCGTTGCCCCCAGCAGCACAATGGCGATAGCGACCGTCGCCTTGGGATACGCCAGCACCTTGGACAGCATTGGCTGGTAGAGGCGGATCAGCCAGCGGCTGAGCGGGTTCGATTGCTCGCTCGGGATACGCCCGCGGATCAGGTAGCCCATCAGCACAGGCACCAGCGTGACCGACAACCCAGCCGCTGCCGCCATCGAATACGTCTTGGTGAACGCCAGCGGCGAGAACAGGCGGCCCTCCTGCGCCTCCAGCGTGAACACGGGGATGAACGACAGCGTGATGATCAGCAGCGAGAAGAACAGCGCCGGCCCCACTTCTGCCGCCGATTCCCCGATCACGTTCCAGCGCTCGTGGCCTGTGAGTTCGCGGCCGGGGTTGTCCTCGAGCCAATGCTCCAGATGTTTGTGCGCGTTCTCGATCATCACCACGGCCGCGTCGACCATGGCGCCGACGGCGATGGCGATGCCACCCAGCGACATGATGTTGGCGTTGACGCCCTGGTATCGCATCACCAGGAAGGCCGCCAGGACGCCCAGCGGCAGCGAGACGATTGCCACCAGTGCCGAGCGCAGATGGAACAGGAACACCAGGCACACGACAGCGACGACGATGAATTCCTCGATCAGCTTGTGCGTCAGGTTGTCCACCGCGCGCTTGATCAAACCGGACCGGTCGTAGACAGGAACGATCTCCACGCCTTCGGGCAGACTGGTGCGCAGCGTGGCGAGCTTGGCCTTGACGGCTTCGATCGTCTCCAGGGCATTCTTGCCTGAACGCAGGATGACGACGCCACCTGCCACCTCGCCCTGACCGTTCAGTTCCGCGATGCCACGGCGCATCTCGGGCCCGAGTTGGACGGTGGCGACATCGCCCAAATGCACGGCGATGCCCGCATCGTTCGTCATCAGGGGAATCTGCCGGAAGTCGTCGAGCGTCTTCAGGTAGCCGCTGGCGCGGACCATGTACTCGGCTTCGCCCAGTTCCAGCACGGAGCCACCGGTCTCCTGGTTGGCACCCTTGAGCGCTGCCAGCACCTTGGCCTGTGTCAGGTTGAACGCACGCAGCCGGTCCGGCTGCAACACCACCTGGAACTGCTTGACCATGCCGCCGACGGAAGCGACCTCCGCGACGTTCGGCAGGGCCTTCAACTCGAAGCGCAGGAACCAGTCCTGCAACGCCCGCAGTTGGGCCAAGTCGTGCCGGCCGGTCTTATCGACCAGCGCGTATTCGTAGATCCAGCCCACGCCGGTGGCATCCGGGCCCAGCGCCGGTTTGGCCGCCGCAGGCAGGCGGGACTGCACCTGGTTCAAGTACTCCAGCACGCGCGAGCGTGCCCAATACAGGTCAGTCCCGTCCTCGAACAGCACATAGACGAACGAATCGCCGAAGAACGAGTAGCCGCGCACCGTCTTGGCGCCCGGCACCGACAGCATGGTGGTGGTCAGCGGATACGTGACCTGGTTTTCCACGATCTGCGGCGCTTGGCCAGGGAACGGCGTGCGGATGATGACCTGTACGTCCGACAGGTCGGGCAGCGCATCGAGCGGCGTGCTGCGCGCGGCCCACAGACCCCAGGCCGTCAGCATGACGGTCGCTAGCAGCACCAGGAAGCGGTTGCGGATGGACGCGAGAATCAGCCGTGCGATCATGGCTTGCCCCCCTGATCCGCGCCGGCCGGCTCGACCGAGGACAGGACTGCCATGCCATCGTCATGCAGTTGGAACCGGAAGCGCACACGGTCCCCAGGCTTGAAGCGCTTTGGCAGGCCGGAGGGCGGTGCGGCAAAATCCATTGTCATCGCGCTCCAGTGCGCGGACGGAATCGCGCCATGTGAGATCGTCAGGCCTTCGCTGGTGACAGCCTCAATGCGGCCGACGCCTTCATGCTCGATGGCGGCCGCTGCGGGCGCGGAGGCCGCAGGTGGCGATGCCATGCGTTGGGCGGTGCCGCGCAGGCTAGCTTCCGAATCAATCAGGAACTGCCCGGAAACCACCACCTTCTGTCCCGCGCTCAAACCGTCGGTCACTTCGGTCTGCCCATTGGCTTCGGCTCCGGTCTTGACTTCGATGGGGTTGAAGCCGCCATTGCCGGCGTCCACCATGACGATCGTGCGCGTACCGGTGCGAATCAACGCCTCCGTGGGGACCAGCAGCTTGTCCGGGCCGGCTTGCGCGCCAAACCGCACGTTGGCGAACATGCCGGGCAAGAGGCGGCGGTCCCGGTTCTGGAGTTCGACGCGCACCTTGACGGTTCGCGTATTGGCATTGACGTCGGGCAGGATGGCATCCACCTTGCCGGTCAGCGCGTGTCCAGCGATTGCCGTCGCCGTGGCCGTCACCGCCTGGCCCGGGCGGATGGCCGATGCTTGGCTCTCGGGAATCTCCGCCAAGACCCACACGGTGGACAAGTCGGCAATCTTGAAGAGCGTCATGCCGGGTGCGACAGCCATGCCGTCCCGGACCCCGACCTCGGTGATGACGCCATCGATGTCGCTGGAAATCGCCAGCCGTGGCTGTGGCTTGCCGGTGGATTCGACCAGCCGGATCTGCGCCTCCGTCATGCCGGCCTGGCGCATGCGCAGCAACGCTGCGCTGCGCAGGTCCCCCTGCAGGGCGTTGGCCGTACGCGAAACGGCCAGGTACTCCTCTTGTGCGGCGACCCATTCCGGCGCGTAGACGACGATCAGCGGTTGCCCGCGCTTGACCGGGTCTAACGTGGTTTTCGCGTACGCCCGTTCGACAAAGCCGGCGGCGCGCGCTTGAATGATCTCGATGCCGCGCTCGTTGATGGCGATATTGCCGGGCACTTCCAGCATGGCGTCCAGCCGGCCGGTCTTGACCTCAGCCGTGCGCACAGCAAGATTCTGTGCCACACGGCCATCAACCGTGACGGCGGCGCTCCCGCCGGCGCCATTCTCGTAGACGGGGGCAAGCGGCATGTCCATGAAAGGTGATTTGCCTGGTTTGTCGAAACGCTGGCCAGGTGCCATGGGGTCTTGCCAATAGAGAATCCGCTTGCCCGTCTTGGGATCGATGTCGCCCGCTTTGAGCGGGGCATCGGCGGCTTGGGCAGATGCTGCCGCCTGCGTGGGCGCGCTCCGCTGTCCCTGCCTCACGCCAAGGTAGTAGGTGGCGCCCATGCCAAGGCTCGCCAACACCAGACTGGCTGCAATGCGCGCAAAGATGGTTCGGTTCATGGTTGAACTCCAACGTTGGAGGTCGGCTGGTTTGCCGTGGGGAGCGGTTTGAGGAAGGCGAGCTCGGCCCAGAGTTGGGCCGTCGACGCTTCGAGCTTGAGACGTTCCAGCGCAAGGTCGAGTGCCTTGCGGCTTGCCTCGGCGACCGCGGCGAGCGAACCGCTTCCAGTCCGGTAGGACGTTAGCGCTGCCTCGGTTTGCGCGCGCGCTAGCGGGACGGTCGTGGTTTGATAGCGATCCAGGCGGCGTTGGTTCAGTCGCAACGTCTCGCGCTTGCCCAGAATCTGGCCCACCATGTTGCGCCGCAAGACTTCTGCTTGAGCGCGCGCGGCATTGGCTTGCGCCAGCTTGGCCGAGACCTCGCGGTCCTGGCGGTTCTTCTGATCCCAGGGAATCGGCAGGGAGACGTTCAACGACACCATGTTGGCGTAAGCCGGTCCGCGCTGGCTATACATCAGCTCCACCGTCACGTCGGGTGTCTTGGCCGCACGAGAGACACGTCCTTCAGCGTCCGCCATGGCGGCTTGCGCGCTGGCAGCGGCCACATCGGGCAGGGTATCGATGGCCGCGTCGTCCAGCGCGTCGAGCCACTGCGGGACGTCGAACCTGGGGGGCGCGGCGGGCGGGCGGCTGGATGCGTCGCCTACCCAGCGCCGCAGCATGGCCTTGGCAGACGCTTCCGTCGCCCGGGCCTCGTCGGTCCGGTCTTGCAACTGCTGCCGTTCAAGGCGTGCAGCTACGATGTCGGCGCGTGAGCCGCGATTGCCGCGATAGGCCGCCTCGGCTGCCTCGACCTGCAAGGCGACAGAGGCTGTTTGTTCCGCCAGCAGTTGAACGGTACGTGCGGCATACCAGCGGTCAAGCCAGGCTTGCGCTGTGCTGCGCTGGACGGCTGCCAGCGCGGCGACACGCTGTGTTTCGGCCGCGGAGGCCTCGGCGTTGAAACGTTCCGCACGGGCACGGCGCTTCTCGGTCCGCGTGAGCTCTTGCATCACGCTGACCGAGCGCATGGTCATGAAATCGGTGCCGATGGAGAACCGGTCGCTGCCATCGGCGGGAACATTGTTCACGCCGAATTTGAGGACAGGGTCGGGCAGTTGGGCTGCCGCCACGGCCATGTCGAGCGCCGACTGTACACCGGCGCGGGAGGTTTCCGCGTCGGCGGAGCGGGACGATGCCAAGCCGATCGCTTCCTGCAAGGAGAGCGCATCGGTCTGGCTATACGCCAGATGACTGCTTAAAAGCAGCAGGACGGCGAGCGCGAGCAAGCGCCCACCGCGTGGGGGAAAACGCAAAAGCATAAAGCCTCCGGAAAGCAACGACCACCTTGCCGGTTAGGCGGCAAGGCGTGAGAGATACGTCGCTTCGGAGGCTACGTGCGGAAACAGCAGTTCAGGATGGGAATCGGGGGTGGTGGTGCACGGGGCGCCACATCGGCGAGCAAGACCGATTGGCCGTCCGCCATGATGACTGGCTCGGCCGTGATCATCCGGATCAGGACGGGCAGGAAGATGGGAATCTGCGGCGATACGTGATTGGCCGACTTGGTGCCGCTCTGGCAGTGCTCAAGACAGAGGCCGTCATGCTGGTGCACATCCTGCTGCGCCTGCATGGCCATCTCGGGGCACGACTGCACCATGGCACCGGCGTCGGTCGCATCGGCCATGGTGGGCATGACCTCCGCTGAGCCGCGGCTTGCCGCACAGGCGTATGCTGCCGCTGCCAGTTGAACTGTCAGGAAAGCGATGACTAGGAATCCGGCGAACCACGGCCGGCGAAGCGATGCGCGCACGTTCTGCAGATGATGTGATTGGATCGAATGGTAACAGCGGCTACGCGCGATGTGCACGCGGACGCGGCTTATGATCGAACGGGTTGATCTGCCGCAAACGTGCCATCGCGCGATGGGCGTCCTGCCGATAATGCAGAACGCCCCACCGTGTTATTTCGGCGCTTGAATCATGTCTTGGCAGGGCTGCGGCATCGCAGGCATGCCAGCGCTTTTCTGCGCTTGCGCTGCGCGGATCTGCGCAAGTTTCGCGTTGCGAGCTTTCTCGATGACCTGCCAGTCTGGCCCGGCAATGGCCGTCAACGATGTCAAAACAGCCGCCAAGCCGACAGCGGAAAGAATGACCTTCTTCATGGTGATGCTCCAGTGATTTCACGCGGGGCCGGCATGAATGCCGGCTTAGCAATTTGCGTGGCGTATTCGCTTACGCCGCTATACGGATGCCGCACTGCAAAAAGGCGCGATCCGTAAAGCTAAATGGAGCGGGCTCGGGGTGGCCGTTCGAGCGGCACAGGAACTGCGGAAATATAGACAGGCTCCTGGGCGGGAACCAGGATGTGCATCCCCTTGGCGCCGAGCGGCATCGCTGGGCTGGAAAGCGCCCCGATCACAGCGCAGAAAGACACGCAAGGAGCGGTGTCCGTGCAGTCGGAACCACTCTGGGCATGGCCGTCACCGGTGATATGGCAGGGGTGTCCTTTCTCGGCTTGTACGACATCATGCGCTGTCGACAGCCCTGGCAGACCCACAGCGCCGTGCATCTGCATTGATGCCATGGGGAGCCCGCGCGCAGGCAACGCCACGGCAAGCAGCACGATCATCAGCATGCGCCAAAGGGGATTCATCGCGCGCGGATTTTTGTCAGATGTTGCGTAGGTTCAAGCTAACGGTCAGCAGGTATGCGTCACGCACGCCTGTTGACCAATTCTGGGCAGTATTCACCTTCCCACAATGGCAACGTCAAGGTTTCTTTGATGGTTCCTGCTGTTTGAGCATCTGGTCCATCATCATCTGCATCATGTCCATGCGGTTTTCCATCATGTTCATGCGCTGCTCCATGGGCATGCCCGAGCCGCCCATCATCGGCGCCGCACCGCCGGCCCCCATCCCTTGACCGCCCATCATGTCCATCATCATCGGGCCGCCCATACCGTGCATTGTCTGCATCGTGTCCTGCATGGCCTGCATGTGCTCGGCCATCAGACGTTGCCGTTCCTTCGGGTCCTTGGTCTGATGGATCTTGTCCATCTGGGCCTGCATCTTCTTCATCTGCTGACGGGCTTGCTCGAAGCGCTTTTCCGTATCCGCAGAGTTTGCCGTGGCAGGGGCAGTCTTCGCTGGGGTTGCCGCACTAGGCTGGCTCGCTGCGGCGGGGTGGTGCTCGTCAACGGCCCAGACCGATGCACTGGCGATCAGCAGCGCGCCTGCTACAAGAAAGCCAACATGCTTGTTGTTCGTCATGGTGCTGCCTCCTGAAATGATGGGATTTCATTTTGATATGCGATCGGTGGTCGCCAGTTGACGTATCACAACGAATTGCTCTCGCTTGACCCGTATCAACCTCCCGTTCCGGGCGTGGAACACACTGCAATCGTAGTTGTGCCCAGACCTAATCAAGTTAAACAATCAGCACATCCGAGGTTGGCATGCCAAGCGATTCCATCGGACACCATCGTGGCGATCAAGTGGTCGGTCGGCAGAGCGCGCTGCGCATCGCTCAACCGGTCGTCGATGCCGGTCGCGTGCGCGATCCGGTTTGCGGTATGGAGATTTCCCCTGCGCAGGCAGCAGCCAGCACGGAAGTCGGGCATCAGCGCTATTGGTTCTGTTCTCGGCACTGTGAGAAGACTTTTCTCGCTGATCCGGCGCGATATCTCTCGCATGACGCGCATGACGCGCATGACCACGACGGCGCGGCCCATGATCACGCGCCAACCGGAGTTGCTGCGGTGTCCGCAAGCACGAAGCAACTGGCCAAGGACCCCATCTGCGGAATGATGGTTGACAAGGCCACTGCCTTGTCCGCAGAGCGAGGAGGGCGAAAGTACTACTTCTGCAGCGAGAGCTGTCTGCACACGTTTGAGTCGCCGGAGTCCGAACTGAAGGCGATGAAGACGCGCGTCACCATTGCCTTGACCGGTGTGCTGGCGTTGGCGGTGTTACGCGCCGGGGCGTTTCTGGCCTTGGCTGCAGGTGCGACCCTGCTGACTTGGGCGCCCATTCCGGCGCTGCCTTGGTTCACATGGGGAATATGGCTGTTCCTGCTGGTGACCCCCGTACAGTTCATTGGAGGTTGGAGCTTCTACAAAGGCGCGTGGAACGCGGTCCGCACGCGCAACATCAACATGGATTTCCTGATCGCGCTGGGTACGTCGGTAGCGTACTTCTACAGCGTGGTCGTGTTGTTCTTCCCATCCTGGTTGCCGGTGAAGGTGGCCGAACGCGATGTCTACTTCGAGGTGTCCGCGGTCATCATCGCTTTTGTGCTGCTGGGCAAGTACATGGAGGAGATCATCAAAAAGAAGTCCTCCGCCGCAGTCCGTCGCCTGCTTGACCTCAAGCCCGCTGTGGCGCACGTGATTCGCGATGGCAAGGAAGTCGAGATTCCCGCCGAAAGCATCATGGTCTCGGAGCTGGTAGTGGTCCGCCCCGGCGAGAAGATTCCAACCGATGGCAAGGTGACGGACGGGCAAACCAGCGTGGACGAATCGATGCTGACCGGGGAGTCGATGCCAGTTGACAAGAAGCCTGGGGCAACGGTGATCGGCGGTACGCTGAACCGGTCAGGCGCCTTTACGTTCCAGGCGACCCGCATCGGTGCGGATACGGCGCTGGCGCAGATCATCAAGATGGTAGAAGACGCGCAGGCAAGCTCGGCACAGATTCAGCGGCTGGCCGACCAGGTGACCGGCTATTTTGTGCCGGCGGTCGTGGGCGTTGCACTGCTGGCTGTCATCGGATGGACGCTCGCGGGGCATTTCCCGCAGGGGCTGCTCGCCTTTATTGCCGTGCTTATCATCTCCTGCCCGTGCGCTCTGGGTGTAGCGACGCCTGCCGCCTTGATGGTCGGCGTGGGAAAAGGCGCGGACGCCGGCATCCTGATCCGCGGCGGCGAAGTGCTCGAACGCGCTGAGAAATTGACCACCGTTGTCTTTGACAAGACGGGCACGATTACGCGCGGCGAACCGACCGTGACCGATATCCTGCCGCTTGGGACACACCAGGAAGCCGAGCTGCTCAGTATTGCTGCAGCGGTCGAGTCCGGCTCGGAGCATCCGCTGGGCGAAGCGATCGTCCGTGCCGCACAGCATCGTGAGCTGGCGACGCGTAAGGCGAACAACATCCAGGCGCTGTCGGGGATGGGTATTCAGGGGGCCATCGACGGCCAGCAGGCCTGGCTAGGAAACCGGCGCATGCTCGCGCAGCAGGCCATCTCAGTCGATACGATTGAAGCGACGCTGGCCGGGCTGGAGGCTGATGGCAAGACAGCGATGCTGGCGGGGATCGGGCATGAACTGCTTGGCATCATCGCCGTGGCCGATACGGTCAAGCCAGAGGCGTCAGAGGCCATTGCCATGCTCAAGTCGCGCGGCATCAAGGTGGTTCTGCTCAGTGGGGATAACCAGCGCACCGCGCAAGCTATCGGGCGGCAGGTCGGCATCGAGCGCGTAATCGCAGAGGTCATGCCGGAAGACAAGGTCAAGACCATCCAGGGCTTGCAGAAGGACGGCGAGGTGGTTGCCATGGTCGGCGATGGGGTCAACGACGCGCCCGCGCTCGCTGCGGCGGATATCGGCGTCGCTATCGGCTCGGGCTCGGATGTGGCCAAGGAGACCGGCAGCATCATCCTGATCCGCAATGACGTACGCGACGTGGCGGCTTCCATCGAGTTGTCCCGCGCCACGATGCGCAAGATCAAGCAGAACCTGTTTTGGGCCTTCTTCTACAACACCATCGGCATTCCGGTGGCGGCTTTCGGCCTGCTCAATCCCATCCTGGCGGCGGCGGCGATGTCGCTGTCCTCGCTTAGCGTGGTGGCGAATTCGGCCATGCTCAAGCGCGTGCGGCTGACAAGTAAGGCGCAGGAGGTGCCGGCATGAAACCCGCTGTCTGGTTCTGTGCCGCCGTGGCGACGGCGCTGGCCGCCGCCATCCTCTATTGGTACGGAATCTCACTGTTCTCGGTGCTGGTTGCGCTGATTCTCCTGGCCTGTCCGGTCTGGGTGATCTGGATGAGTTTGCGTCTTTCACGGCAAACCAGACGAGAGGTTGAGGCGGCAGTGGAGCGGGAACTGAAATCGCGTAGGAAGTCGTAAGACGGAGGTGGAAAATGACCTGGCTTTCGCAAAACCTGATCTGGATCGTGCTGGGCGGATTGGTGGTGGTGTTCCTTTGGCGCAGCCAAGCGATGCGCTCCAGAGGCGGCGAGGGTGCCGGCATGATGCACGGCGCTCCAGATGCAAACAGTGACCCAGTGACCGGAAACCGGGTTGACCCGACCCACGCCATCACGGCCAATTTTGAAGGGAAGACGTTCTACTTCGAGTCTGAGCAATCTCGCGCGGTCTTTCAGCAGAATCCTTCACGTTTCGTCCACCAACACCATCGCCATCACGGCGGGTGCTGCTAGCCAGCCTTTTTTCAAGCCGATTGCCTGTGGACGAGGAGGCTCGCATGAATGATCAAATGAACCCTGAAGATGGGCCGCACGCGGCGCACAGGACAGTCTTCAGGTCCAGGTGGGTTTTGATAGGCTTCCTGCTTGTGATCGCCTATTTCCTGTTCACGGAACATCGGGCACACGTGATCCCGTTCCTGCCCTTCCTGTTGCTCGCTACTTGCCCGTTGATGCACCTGTTCATGCACCACGGCCACCAAGACGAAGGGGGCGAGCCGTCAACGCACGTACATCCAAAGGGAGAGTAACGATGCAGCACGACACACAATCCGGCTACGGGCTCTGGTCGTTGGTCATCATCAACTCGGCCATCTTCATCATCTTCGCTTTCAGCTTCACCAAGCCAAAGACCTCGCGTGACTGGCGGTCCTTCGGGGCCTTCTCGGCGTTTCTCGTGGCGCTGTTTACGGAGATGTACGGGTTCCCACTGACGATCTACTTGTTGCTGCCCTGGTTGAGCAAGCATTTTCCCGGTATCGATTTCCTCTCTCACGACGCGGGGCATTTGCTGGAGGTGATGTTCGGCTGGCGCGCTAATCCGCATTTCGGGCCGTTCCACATCCTAAGCAACCTGCTGATCTTCGGTGGTTTCATCATGCTCGCTTCCGCCTGGCGGGTGCTGTATCTGGCGCAGCAGCAGCACCGTCTGGCCACCGGTGGACTCTATACCCGCATGCGCCATCCGCAATATGTGGCGTTTGTCCTGATCATGCTCGGCTTCCTGCTGCAGTGGCCGACGTTGCTCACGCTGATCATGTTTCCAGTGCTGGTCTGGATGTATGTTCATCTCGCGCTGACTGAGGAGCGAGATGCGCTGGCCGAGTTCGGCCGGGCATACGAAGCGTATTGTGAGCGCACACCACGTTTCATCCCCCGTTGGAGCAGTGGTGCGTCGAAGGCGTCGTCTCATTGATCACGACATCCTCGGCAGGAGGCAACCCTTCGCAGCCGCTGTAACAGAGTCCGCCACTCTGATCCTCTTCTCCACGTAATGCACGTTGGCTTGGCTGGCGGCGCCCGAACCTTTCGTGGATTTCATGGGCACGCTTTTCCATGGCGTAGATTTCAAGCATCTGCCGGCCAACTGCTCACGTGATGGTCCCTTCTGTATCCCGCCATCATGTTTGTAGTACGGTTCTTTGCGGCGGGCGCCTTCTTTTAGTCGCCGCACAACGGCCAGTTAGGTCAAAGAGAAAGCGCTGCCCGCTGAGGCTCGCGTTGCTAGTGCGCTTGGCCGGCAAATTCGAGCGCCCGTTGATTGGGCCATTGCCCATGTCTGGATCATCACAACCGCCCATTGGATATGCAGCTAAGAGTCGCCGGAAACCTCACCGCACGTCAGTGTCGCAAGCGCTGCAAGCTTGGCGAACCGTTGCTTCTCCAACGTCGCAGTCACGATGGTCTGATGCCGGAATATAAGACTGCGCAAACGAGTAGGGCCAAGATGGCCCGTAAAGCCACTGGAATGCCGTCTCGGCCACCAAGTCGCGCACTGACCGACCTGTCTCAAGTGTGTGTGTCAGCGTGGCGCTAAGCGCTTCTTCCGAAGCGCGCCAGATATTGTCTTCCCCGGCTTTTCGCCTGGAGGCCCTCACGCCCGCAGCCATGGCGGCTACGAGCAACAGCCATGGTTGGAACCGCTCGGACCATGCATAGCGCGTCCAGCGCATCGGATGGCTCCATTTCAGCCATTCAGCGCTCCACGGCGTTGCCAGCGCGCGCACGGTTGGGCTCCAGAACTGGTCATACAGCCGTTCGTTGATTTCCGAGACGGCGCGCACATGCTCGAACAGGGCACGCGGGTATGGGAATTGAATGTCTTCGACGCGACGCGGCTCAAACGTGACCCCGCGTTGGGAGTTGTTCTGTGGCGGCGCATCGGAGTGTTCCGACAGCTTCATCTCGTACAAGCCGGGCGGCAGCGCCTCAATCGCATCGAGGCTTTGCAGGATCGCGCGATGCTCGTGACGCGCCACGCTTGCGGAGACGAAAATGCCGAGGTGTCCGACATGCGGGTTGGTGAGATACACGATTCGCTGGCCGGCGGCGACCAGAGCTTCCGTACTTTCGTACACGACGGGAATCCAGCCGAGCGCCTGGTGCGGTGGCGTGATGTTGTCGCCGTACGAGGCAAAGATGACGATCGGTTTGCAAATGCGCCGTAAGTCGACCGTGCACTTACCGTCGACATGCACTTCGCCGGTTTCCAACTTGTTGCCGACAAAAAGATCCTGGATGGTTGCGACCAGTTCTTCCCGGCTGAGAAAGTAAAAGCCATTCCACCAGCGCTCGAATTCCAAAAACCGGTCACCTTCACCATCCGGATCGGCGAAGACAGTGTAGAGCTTGGTCCAGAGCGCGGACTCAGGCTTGAGTGCCTCGAAGTTCTGTACCAGCCATGCACCGTCAAAACGGCCGTTGCCCAGATCGGCAAGAAAGTTTGCTGACCACACGCCGCCGGTGAACGCCCCGAGCAGGCGCATCGGGTTGACGCCTGCTTCGCCGGACCAGTACGAGAGCGGGGAGCCGTTGAGCACCGCAGGGCAGGCGACGCGCTCGCAGCAGTGGGCAGACAGGAGCATCACTTCCCAGCCGGCCTGGCAGTTGCCGTAGAGCACCGGCGCCTGCCCGTCATGCCGTCGCGCGACCTCCTCGACGAAGGTACGAAGCGCGTTCAGGACGTCGCCAAGGGTCTGTCCGCGGCAGGGGGCCGGGAAGAAGCTGACAAAGTAGACAGGATGGCCTTCGGCGAGGGCCATGCCGACTTCCGAATCGCGCTTGAAGCCCCCAATGCCCGGTCCGTGACCGGCACGCGGGTCGATGACGATGACGGGGGTTGCATCCGCCCGAACCTGTCGCTCCAGGTGGTCGGTGCCACAGCGCGTGATACGGAGCAGGGCATAGTTGGCCGGGCGCTCGAAGGTTCGCGCATCCAGTAGCAATTCGTAGTCGAAATGCAGCGGTGGCGGCAGGCCGGCCTCCTCATGGGCCAACATATTGTTGGCGCGTTGCCGCAGGATATCGATGAACAGAATCCACCGCTGCGTGACATCCACCCAGTAGTCCCACCCTTGCTCAAGAGGGGGCTCGGCAGGTGCCGGCTGTGGCTCGGCCTGGTGGTCCGGTTCGCTAACCAACCGCAGCGCCGGGGCTGCTACACCCGGCGCCGATCGGGCCGGACGTCGTTTGCGCTGTACCGTACGGTCTGTCATCACACCACCTCATCACTTCCTGTGAAAGTCGTGATGTCCGTCACCAGACAGTGCGGACACGGGCTGCAAATCATGCGGTGCAACTGCATGGGCCTTGTAGGCCAGCTTAGCCGCATCGGGCCGAACTTCGTTGTCGCAGGTCAGGTGAATTGAAGCGCGGGCTCTTTTCTGAGCCCGCGCGCAGACTTACTTGGTATCGGGATGGAAATGCTTGGACTTGTCCCTGCCCTTGGTGTCCTCGGCGGGGGCGGCCGCCGGCGCGCTGGCGGCGGAAGCGCCAGCTTTCTCGGCGACGTGCGAATGCGGTTTCATTTTGTGCGCGCCGGAGGCTTCGGATGCCATGGGCATGTCGTTGTCCGTGGCAAATACGCCGGCCGACATGGATGCGGCGGTTGCAAGCAGCAGTGCGGAAAGGATGGTTTTGCGGTTCACGTTGTGTCTCCTAGCGATAAAAGTTGGCGGTTCAGTTTTGCAGTCCATTCTGGGTGATGAGGGGCCACTATTGCACTGACTCCTGCTGGATAGCGACCGTGGCTTGATCCATGTCAAGCCGGATCGGCGCTCCATGTCTCATTTCACCCAGCCAATAGCAGGATGTTTGGTCTCGTACGCCATGCCCCAATGCTCTTGGGCAGGGGCGGTGGGTGCGGGGATGGTTTCCATGAGCGGGGTATCGGCAGTCTGCCAACTGCTTCCCGATGGGAAGCTGACCGGAAGGTGACTTTTCTGTCATGCATTCCAGTTGCTTGATCTTCAGGTGCATGTTTCTGGCACATGGGGGCTGAAATGGCGACGGGTAAGCTATTACCTGCTACGCAATTGGATCGAATATGCCTTGATCCAGGTAAAGCGATGCCGCCCATAAAGGTGTAACGTGAATTGTGCTTGGGGTTACACCTTGGGTTTCACGAGGAGGTGCACGATGATGGTTCACGGGTTCGACATGGCCGGCTATGGTCTCGCTCACTGGATCACGTTTGCCGTCATGGCGGTGGTATTGCTGTATCCCATCGGCCGAATCCTGATGCGGATCGGGTTGTCGCCTTTTTGGGCCATTCTGGTGCTGGTGCCATTCTTCAACCTGATCGGGCTTTGGGTGCTGGCATTTGTCGAATGGCCACGGCAAGGGTCTGGCCGTCCTGGCTAGTCGGATGCCATGAAATCGTTCAGCTGCCCGGATGGCACCATGGTTCGCAAGGCCATTCCCTCTCTGGTGTCCGCGTGCCTTGTGGCGTTTGCTGCCGCATGCATGGTGGGTGGGGCTTGGGCTGAGGAACCAGACGGCCGCACGCTCGTCGATCGCGTCGATACCCTGCTGTGGGGCAAGACGCTGCAAGGCGAGTTCCAGATGACGATCACCACACCGCGCTGGCAGCGCGCGCTTGACCTGCGCGCCTGGATGGAGCGGCCGCGGCGCTCGTTCATCCGCGTTCTGGCGCCGGCCAAGGAGGCCGGTATTGGGTCGCTGCGTATCGGCTCGGAGATGTGGAACTACCTGCCCAACATCGAGCGCACCATCAAGATTCCGCCGTCGATGATGCTGCAGCCCTGGATGGGCTCCGACTTCACCAACGACGACTTGGTCAAGCAAAGCAGCGCCGTGGATGACTACACGCATCGGGTTCTCCGCACGGAGGTGCTGAACGGCGCCGCGTCTTACGTGATTGAATCGATTCCCAAGCCGGATGCCGCCGTCGTGTGGGGAAAGATTCTCTACTGGATTCGGCAAGCGGATACGATTCCGCTCAAGCAGTATTACTACAACGAGCGCAACGAACTGGTGCGGGTCCTGACGTTCTCCGACGTTGGCCCGATGGGTGGCCGCACCATTCCGACCAAATGGGAAATGCGCCCCGTGAATGATCCAGGCCACGCAACCGTGATCGTCGTCAAGGCCGCGCGCTACGACCAGCCGATTGACGACGAACGCTTTACGCAGCGCAATCTGCAAAAGCCATGAATGCTGCAGCCGATACAGTCGTCAAGCTCGTAGGTGTCTCCAGGCTGTATCGGCAAGGTGCCAGCGTCGTGCATGCGCTGCAGCATATCAATCTGGAAATCCGCAAAGGCGACTTTGCGGTGCTGGTAGGGCCGTCCGGCTCGGGCAAGACAACGCTCCTGAACGTGATCGGTGGCTTGGACTCACCCACCGAAGGCCATGTCTGGGTCGACGGCAGCGAGATCGGGACACTGGGTAAAGCCGCGCTTTCGGACATCCGCTTGCGCAAGATCGGCTTCGTCTTCCAGGAGTTCAATCTGATTCCCGTTCTTTCCGCGCTAGAAAACGTGGAATTCGTGATGCTGTTGCAGGGGGTGCCAGAGATGCAGCGCCGGGACCGCGCCATGACGCTGCTCAAGGAACTGGGATTGGAAGGGATGGAGCACAGGCGTCCGCAGCAACTCTCCGGTGGGCAGCAGCAGCGCGTGGCGGTGGCGCGCGCCATCGCGGCCGAGCCGATCATCGTGCTGCCCGATGAGCCGACCGCCAATCTGGATTCCAAAGCCGGCGCCGCGCTCATGGACATGATGAAGGCCATGAATGAACGGCGCGGCGTGACGTTCGTGTTCTCCACCCACGACCCGATGGTGGTCGAACGCGCGCGGCGGGTCATTCGCCTGCGTGACGGCCGGATCGAAGCCGATGAGCGCCGACCGCCATGATGCTGCTGCCACTCGCCGTGCGCAATGTGCTGCGCAACCGCAGGCGTTCCGCCATCACCATCTCGTCGATCGCCATCGGCCTAGCGGCGATGATCTTCAACTGGGGATTCACCGCTGGCATGAACCGCGAGATGGTCGAGAACACCACGCGGTATTTCGCCGGCGATGCGCAGGTGCATCTCAAGGGCTACCACGACGATCCGATCCTTGATCTCGCCATGCCAGACTCGGCCCCCATCCTGCATGCCGTGCGCAACGAGGCTGGGGTGGCAGCCGCCAGCATCCGCCTGGAAACCAAAGCGCTGGCCAGCCGGGGCGACAAGTCGCGCGGCCTCATGCTCGTCGGCGTCGAGCCGGCAGACGAGGCGCAGGTGACGATGCTCTCGGACGCCATCGTGGCCGGGCAGCCGCTGACGACCGGCGCGCCCGGCGTGCTGATCGGGGAGATGCTTGCTGAAGCGCTCGCGGTGCGGCCCGGGCAGAACATCGTGTTCGTGGGGCAGGGCTACGACGGCTCGATATCGAGCGGAAAGTATCCGGTGCGCGGCATCTTCCGCAGCAAGATCGACGATCTCGACGGCTACGTCGCCGTGATGCCGCTGCCTGTTGTGCGGGAGTTTCTCTCCGCGCCCGGTGGCGCCACCGCCATCGCCCTGCGGCTGCGCGAGCGCTCGCGCCTGGAGCCGGTCAGCGCGGGGCTCGCCGAGCGCCTGGGAGATCGTTACGAAGTCGTGGGGTGGCCACGGCTGCTACCGATGGTAGCGGTCAGTTCGCGCTTTCACGAGGTCACGACCTACGTGGTGCTGTTGGTGTTCTTCGTGGTGGTCGTCTTCGCGGTGGCGAATCCTGTGCTGATGTCCGTGATGGAGCGCACGCGCGAATTCGGCATCATGCTTGCCGTCGGCATGAGCCGCACGCGCGTGCTTCGGCTGGTCCTGTATGAATCGATCCTTCTGGGCATCGTTGGCCTGATCGTCGGCAACGCCGTCGGCTGGACAGTGACGGCGTATTTCGCGCGCGCGGGTATCCATCTGCACGGTTTTGAAGCCGGGCTGCGCACGATGCCCGGGCTGTCCGACGTCGTCTATCCGGTGGTGAGCGCCGAGCGTGGCGTCGTGCTGTCAGTGGCGGTCTTCGTCATTGCCGGGCTGGCGGCACTGTATCCCGCTGCCAAGGCCGTGCAGTTGCGGCCCATCGAGGCGATTCGCGGGCTACCCGCTGCCATGCGGGTGTCGTCACGAAACACGGGCGATTCCCGCTTGCCGGTGTTCGTGCTGCTCGCACTGCGCAACCTGCTGCGCAATCCACGCCGCACGGCCCTCATGGCCGCAGGCGCTGCCTTCGGCATCGTGGGCTTTGTCTTCATCCTGGGGTTTTTCGACGGATTCTTCGACCAGACGATCGAGAACTCCACGCGTTATCTGACGGGGCACATCCAGGTCGAACGCAAGGGCTTTCGCAAGGATTATGCCCCCGAGCTTGCCATCGACGATGCCGTCTCGCTGCTGCAAGCCGTCCGGGGCACGCCTGGCGTGATTGCGGCTGCGCCGCGCACCCAGGTCCAGGCGTTGGCCAGCACGGCCTCGAAATCCGAAGGCATCATGCTCATCGGCATCGATCCGGTGGCGGAGGCTAAGGTCACGTTCATTTCCCGCACGGTTGTCCAGGGACGGGCGCTCATACCTGGCGCCGATCGCGAAGTCATGATTGGCCGCAGGCTCGCCGACAAGCTCGGTGTCCGCCTGGGCGAGAAGATCGTCGTCATGGCCCAGGCCGCCAACGGCGAGCTCGGCACGGCAGCCTACGGGGTGGGGGGCATTTTCTCGACGGAAAGTGCCAGTTTCGATGGCGCATTTGCTTTTGTCACGCTGCCAGCGGCGCAGTCGTTGCTTGCGCTCGGTTCACGCGTTTCCACCATCAATGTCCGGCTGGAGGATCGCGCGCACGTGTCCGCTGCCGTTGCCCTGCTACGCGCGCGTATCGGTGGCACCGACGTGACGCTGATACCGTGGCAGGAACTCTTGCCGCAGCTCGAAGACATGGTCCGGCTCCTGCGCGTGGTGAGCAGTATCATCCTGGCGGTGCTGCTTCTGGTGATTACCACGTCGGTCATCAATACCGTGTTCATGGCCGTCACCGAGCGCACGCGCGAGTTTGGCGTGATGCTGGCGCTTGGCACGTCGCCCGCCGCCTTGAGGCGCATGGTCGTATATGAGTCCATCGCCTTGCTGTTGATCGCGTCTGCCGTCGGGTATGGCGCCGGCATTGCGCTGGTGCTGTATCTTGGGCATGCCGGTATGGACCTGTCGAGCTTCTTCGCCGGATATTCCGCCATCCCCGGGTTGACCGGCATCGTTTATCCGCGCATTTTCGGTGCGACGGTGGTCCCGCCGGGTATTGCGCTGTTGATTGCCGGCGTGCTGGTTTCGCTCTATCCCGCGGCCAAGGCGGCGCGGCTCGATCCAGTGCAAGCGATACGCCATGTTTAAGCAAGCCGTGCCGTTCGGACTTCTGGCGGCTCTGGCCTTCGGAGCCTCGGCGCAGGAGACGTCGCAGTCCGGGTTGAAATTTTCCGGTTACTACAAGAGCTTGCTGGAGGAATCGGAAACCATCGTGCCCGGCGGGCAACGCTATCTGCTCGATCTCAATCGCCTGCGGCTGCAGTTGCAGGGCAAGCTCTCCGAGCACGTCGCCGTGGATCTGCAGTACGACAACGAATTGCTGTTCGGCAGCTACCTGCACACCGCACAGTTCGCAAGCCAGAGCAGTCTCGCGCCGGATCAGTACCTGGATCTCGACGGCAATTACCTGCGTGGCGGCTCGTACTACGGCCAGCACCGGCTGTATCGCGGCAACGTCACCCTGTCATCGGGCGACACCGATGTGCGCATCGGGCGGCAGCGCATCGCATGGGGAACGGGCCGTTTCTGGAGCCCGCTCGACCTGCTGAACCCCCTGAACCCGACTGCCATCGAGCGCGAGGAGCGCGTGGGTGTCGACGCGGTGCTGGCCGAGCACAAGCTGGGGCCCATCTCCCGCATCAGCGCTGTGTACGCGCCGGGGCACGGTGGCGCGGACTCCAGCGCGGCATTCAATTGGCACGCCAACACGCATGGCGTGGACTATTCCATTGTCGGCGGGCGCTTCGGCAATGAGCAGGTCGCCGGCTTCGATCTCGCGGGGCAGATCGGCACGGCGGGCATTCGTGGTGAGTTCACGCAAGTGCGTGCCAAGACTGGCTCGACCTATCAACGTGCCGTTCTCGCGCTCGATTATGCGTTTGCGAACACGCTCACGCTTAGCGCCGAGCTCTACTACAACGGCGCCGGCACGACCAATGCCGCCGCGTACGATTTCACGTCGCTGTTGACCGGCAAGATTCGCAGCGTTGCCAAGCACTATGCTGGTGGCTACATGAGCTACGAAATCACGCCGCTGCTCAAGTGGGAGGGCTATGTGGTGGTCAATTTGGACGACCATAGCCGTTTCGTTTCGCCCCTGCTGACCTATTCGATCAAGACGAATCTCGACTGGCAGATCGGCGCCCAGTTCTTTATGGGCAGCAGTGGCAGTGAGTTTGGACATTTCCATCACATCTACTACACGCAGATACAGTGGTTCTTCTAAAACGATAGTGCTTGCCGGCTGTCGACGTCCGGAAAGCTGGGCTCGGATGCGTGCATGGCGCGGCAATGGGGAAGGTGGGCAACGAGGAGAAGGAACATGGGCGTCATAACGCATGCGAATCCCGAACCAGCGGTGCGCGAGCGGGTGCCCGCTGAACTGCCACGGCTCTTGTACATCCTGCGCGCATTGGCCGGGGCAGGGTGGGCGCATTATGTGGAGCGGCTACGGATTGGCCGTGACGCACTCGAAGCTTCAGTTGAGGCGGTGCAAGCGACCGATCAGGATGCAAAGCGGCTGAGAGCTACGCTCGAAGGGCTGGGGCCCGCGTTCGTCAAGTTTGGCCAGCTTCTGAGCCTGCGGCGCGATATGTTGCCGGAGGTCTATATCGAGGAGCTGCAACGGCTCCAGGATGATGTCGCTGTTTTCCCTGGCGAGCAGGCGCGTGAGATTGTCGAGCGTGAACTGGGCAAATCCGTTCACGCGTTGTTCACCAGTTTCGATGAGACGCCCCTGGCTGCCGCGTCGATCGGCCAGGTCCATACGGCGCAGTTGATTGACGGCACCAGCGTGGTGGTCAAGGTGCAGCGCCCCGGCATCGAGCCCATCATTCATGCCGATGTCAGGATCATGCGCTTCTTGGCCCGTCAACTGGAGCGGTATGTGCCGGAGAGTCGCCGATTTGGCCCGGGCGATCTGGTGGAAGAGTTTGCCCGGCTCATCAACGAAGAATTGGACTATCAAGTCGAGGCGCGCAACGGCGATCTCCTGAGGGAGAATTTGCAGGATGATAAGCACGTCTTCGTGCCCCGCATCTTTTGGGAGCAGACCAGCCGACGTGTCTTGACCATGGAGCGCAGTTTCGGCAAGAAGCTTACGCATATTCCGTCGTCCGAACAGGAGAGCCGACGGCGCGTGGCGCAGGCGCTGATGGCATCGTTCTTGAAGCAGGTCTTCGAGGACGGCTTCTTTCACGGCGACCCGCATCCGGGCAACGTATTTTTGCTGGAGGACGGCCGGCTTTGCTTTCATGACTTTGGCATCATGGGACGGCTGTCCGCCTATGATCAGGAAGCCTTGGCCCAGTTGATTCTCGCCGTCAGTTCCGGCGAGGTGTCATGGATGGTGGATGCCTATTTCGAGATGGGGGTGGCGACCGAGGGGGTGGATCGTGAGGCATTTACCCGCGATGCTTCGCAGGCACTTGACGCATACTACGAAGCCGCCGGGAAAGGCTATTCGTTCGGCGAAATTGTCCGCCAGTTTGCGCTGCTCAGCCAGCGCCATCGGATCAAACTGCCGCGCCAGTTTCTGCTGGTCTCGAAAGCGTTCATGCTGGTCGAATCGCAAGCGTTGACGCTCGCCCCGGACTTCAACGCACTCGCGTCCTTGCGGGAATATGCGCCGCATTTGCTCGGCCGCAAACTATTGCAGGGGGCGAATGTACAGACCGAGTTCAGCAGGGGATTCCGCACCTTGCGCGCGCTGCATCACGCCGCCGCCTTGCTGCCCGACATTCTGAACCGCACGGTGGAGGCGCTCAGCAGCGGTAAGGCGACGCTGCATATCAAACACGACCAGTTGCAAGGATTGGAAGCGCATATCGACCGTGCAAGCAACCGGCTGAGCTTGAGCTTGATTATTGCGAGCGTCGTGATTGGCTCCTCAATCGTCATGGCGTTCCACAGCGGTCCGCACTATGCGGGCATTCCAGTGCTGGGGCTTCTGGGTTTCGTCGTCGCCAGCGTGATGGGCCTCGCTTGGGCGGTTGCGATCCTGCGATCAGGAAAGTTCTAGAGGCGCCGCTACAAGCAATGGGGCCTCGAAAGCAACGATGCAGCGCTCCGCTAAAAGACGGCGATGGCACCCGTGGCCAACTCCCGTATCAGCGCTGGAAGCGCCGCCAAATGCTGCGCGGTCAGCTCGCGAACTTGCCGCTGCCGCGCAGCGGAGAACCCACCCGCCGCTGCAAGGTCGATCGCCACCAACTGAGGCTGGTCGACCGGGTGGCCGATTGCCGAGAGCAGCCTGACCGTCACTTCATCCACGCCTTCGATGTCGGCATGAATGCTCGCCGCCAATCGATGTGCCAGCACGTTGTAGAGCTTGCCGACATGCGCGGCCGGATTCTTTCCCGCTGCCGCTTCCAATGACATCGGGCGGTACGGCGTGATCAAGCCGTTGACGCGATTGCCGCGGCCGACCTCGCCATCGTCGCCGTGCTCCGCACTTAACCCGGTCACGGTCAGGTAAATTCCGCTCTCGTCAAGCGTAGCTGGGTCATCCAGGGTGTTGATCCCGATATGGCACGCCGTCGGCAGACACCCAGCCAGGTACGCTGCCAATCGGCCCTTGAGTGTGAAATAGTCTTCAATACTTCCCACGTCTCGGTCGACGAGTGCGAGCGCCACGGTAAGGCCGAAGTGCGCGCCCAGCCGGTGCCCCATGATCTTAAAATCCGCCCCAGCCGCATCAAAGGCGCTGCGAAATTCGTTGGAGCGCAGGACGCGCGCAGCGCAAAGGACCGTGTCTTCGAGTCGGGAGCGGGGTGCGTACCCGACGCCGAAGGAGGTGTCGTTGGCCAGCGGAAGCGCCGCCTGCTGGATAACACGCTGAAGATTCGGCGCCGAAGGCCTCAAAACAAGCTCGATGCCGATGTCATTGCCTGCCTTTCCCAAGGTTGCCACCAGGTATTCGCGGATGGATTGCTCGACGAGTGACGTGGCCGAAGCCGACGGCAACTCGGTCACGGGGCCGCAGACGATCAGCCGCGCGGGACGCAGAACTTTGCCGCCGCCGAACCGTGGCTGGCTGATGCCTCCGATTAACAGCGCCTTATCCAGGTTGAAGTGCTGAATCGCTCCGTATGCTTGCAGATAGGCTCGGGATAGGGCGCAGGCTGCCGCCTCGACGGCGCCATCGCACAGGCTGTCCGGATGGCCGAAGCCCTTGTGCTCGGCAATTTCGGTTTGTGTGGCTTCCAGCGTCGACGTGGTCGAGATGGAGAGTGCAATTTCGCCGACAGTCCGCATGATAAGACGCTCCTGCCCAAATCCGATTGGGTCATTCTATTCACTGGCAGTCCAGTTTGGTATTAAGACCGTCCCCTCGGGGGTCGCGATTGTGGGCCTTGAGCGACATCAACAAATTCGCCGCCCGAGTGACTAGCATGGAAACAGGACACCCGGAGCGGCATGGGCTCTTGTGTGGCAGGAACGGCATGGTTGGCCCATGCGCGGTGTTCCCATGCCTCCGGGGCTAAGAATCTCGAAAATGGAGGTGTCTGATGCGAGCAGCATGGTCAGTCGTTGTTGCGGTAATTTTGGCAATCAGCCTCTCGGGGTGCGGCTATAACACCATTCAAGCGCAGGATGAACAGGTCAAGGCAGGCTGGTCTGAAGTCGTGAACCAATACCAGCGGCGCGCCGACCTGGTACCGAACCTGGTCAACACGGTCAAGGGTTACGCAAGTCATGAGAAAGAGGTGTTGACGGAGGTGACTGAGGCTCGCGCGCGTGTCGGCGCCATCCAAGCCTCGCCTGCGTTGCTCAATGATCCGCAGGCGTTTGCCCGATTCCAGTCGGCGCAGCAGCAGTTGACCGGATCGCTGTCCCGACTCCTTGCCGTGTCGGAGAACTACCCGCAGTTGAAGGCAGATGCTGGGTTTCGCGATCTGCAAGCACAGCTTGAGGGGACCGAGAACCGGATCACCATTGCACGAAATCGGTACATCCAATCGGTACAGAGCTACAACGTGACCGTGCGCTCATTTCCATCGAATCTGACCGCGAAGGCCTTCGGCTATCAGGAGAAGCCCAATTTCACCGTTGCCAACGAGACGGCCATTGCCAAGCCGCCCCAGGTGGAATTCGGTTCGCCGTCCGCCAGTGCGCCGGGGAGCTCCAAGTGAACCTCCTCAAAATCGCGCGTGGCTTGCTTGTGGCAGCGGCTGCGCTCGTCTCTTTTGGGGCGGTTGCCGAAGTTGCCGTGCCACCCTTGACGGCGCGGGTGACTGACCAGACCGGCACACTCACGCCTGGGCAACTAGCAGAGCTAGAACAGACGCTGCAAGCCTTCGAAAACAAAAAGGGCGTGCAGATCGCTGTACTGATCGTGCCCAGCACACTGCCCGAAGCCATCGAACAGTATTCGCTGCGCGTGGTCGAGCAATGGAAGTTGGGGCGAAAGCGCGTCGACGACGGCGCACTGCTGATCATCGCTAAAGACGACCGCACACTTCGCATTGAAGTCGGGTACGGGTTGGAAGGTGTCCTAACCGATGCGACAAGCAAGCGCATCATTAGCGAAGTCATCTCGCCGCGGTTCAAGACTGGCGATTTTTATGGCGGCGTGAAAGACGGTGTTCAGAGTATGCAAGCCGTGATTGAGGGTGAAGCACTGCCGCCCCCCTCACGGTCGACGCGCGACGGAGGCGTATCCGTTCGGTCCTATATGCCTGTCATTCTGGTGTTGACGTTGGTGTTTGGCGGCGCGCTGCGAGACTTCCTTGGCCGTTTTCCGGGGGCGGTTGCAGCGGGCGGCGCCGTCGCCCTAGTCGCTTGGTTGCTTTCGGGCGCCATTTTTGTCGCGTTTACGGCGGGAGTGATCGCGCTCATCTATACGCTATTGGGTCCGGGCATGGTTGGGCACGGAGGCTCTTGGTCTACAGGCTCACGCTCGGGCCGCGGGGGATTCGGCGGTGGCAGCGGCGGTTTCGGCGGTGGCAGCGGCGGTTTCGGTGGAGGCGGCGGTGGTTTCGGTGGTGGTGGTGCCTCGGGAAAATGGTGATGGAAAACATCAAGCGAATTCTTTCCCATCTACTGACGACGCACTGGCGCGTCAGGCGAGCGTTCCCGCGCAAGGCGATGCGGGCCATCGGGCAAGCGATCGCTCAAAGCGAGTCGTCCCATGTCGGGCATCTGTGCTTTGCCGTGGAAGGCGCGTTGAGCTTCTCTGCGCTATGGAAGGGGGTGACGGCGCGGGAACGGGCTCTTGAAGTCTTTTCGCAACTGCGTGTGTGGGACACAGAGCAGAACAACGGCGTCCTGATTTATCTATTGCTGGCGGACCGCAGTGTCGAGATCGTTGCCGACCGTGGCATTCACGCGCGGGTTGGTGCTCAAGGATGGCAGGCGATCTGCAGCCAGATGGAAGCCGCGTGTCGGCGCGCCGAATATGAGCGCGGTGTGATCGACGGGATACGATCCATCACGCTGCGCCTGACGCAGCATTTCCCGGCGCGCGACCGGCGCGAGCAGAGGTTGCCCGGCAAGCCGGTCATCCTGTGAAGACGCAGAAATCTCTGTTTGATATTTGCGAAGTCGCGGTAGGAGGTGAATATGTTGTCTCTGCGCTCATTTGTTCCCTACGCTGCGGTGATTTGTGTCTTGGCGCTGCCGTCGGTGGAAACGCTCGCGCAAGCGCGGCTCGAACGTGAGGGCGTCGTCCTCTACTGGGGGTTGATTCCCGCCGCCATCGCCTCGGAAAGGCTCGACTTGGAGGAGTCGCATGGCGCACCTTCACCGGGAGGCGGCCGCCCTCACCACTTGCTAGTGGCGTTGTTTCGTGCCGACGGCTCCCGTATCACAGATGCCGTGGTGCGTGCGCAACTCAAGGAAGTCGGGATCGTTGATTCGCCGCCGAAGTATCTGACGCCCATGGTTATCAACGGCCAGGTTTCCTACGGCCAGGTGTTCACCTCGGTGCTGAGTGGGCGCGTGTATTTCCGCGTACTGGTGAAACTTGTTGACCGAACGAATGACATCGAATATCGGATTTCGGTCTCGCCTCCGCACATCGGCGGAAGTGAACCTTGATACCGGATGGAGCATGGCCGATACTGTGCCGACCAATGCATCTCGGCGGATTCGCCAAGCCTGTAAGACGATGATTGGACGTCGAAAAGGTCAGCAGCGACCAAGACCTGTCAACTCAGGTTGAGGGCCATGATCGCGTAGACATTTCGTAATGCCTCAACTCGACGAGCCACCGGTGGCCGGATAGCGCGTGTCGCCCGTCCATGCGCCGTCCGAGTAGATCTCAAACTTTCCAGCCTTGGCGCCATCAGTGTACGGATCGCGCGCGTCAGCAGCCCGCGCCCCGTCGGTGTAGACGTCGCGCTGAGCGAGGGCCCCGTTGCTGGAGGTTGCTGCGCTGGAAATGTTCGCGCCGAGAGAAATCAGCGCGGCTGCGATCAAGACGGTCTTCTTGGTGTGGTTCATTGCATTCTCCTGAAGTGGTTGGACTCAAAGGACTTGCTATGGGAGCCACTATAAGAATCCGCCCCTGACCGAGCGATGACGACCACATTACGAGAGCGTCATTCGGGCAAAGGATCGCGCAATAGTCGCGCTGATCCATGTCCTCCTGAATTCGACCATACATCGGAGGGCGCTTGACTCACATCAACCGCGCAAAATTGGCAGGTGCTTAAGCTTGTTCACCCGTTCGTAGGTTCAAAATGTGGTTGTCTGCCCATTTGAGCGTTTCGTAACAACGAAACCGCCATACGGCTGATGACGCTCTGGAGCGTTACTCCCGTTTCCATAGCCAACGCCGGAGGTGCGCATATGGCAAAAGGCAAGTCGAAGAAAAAGACCACTTCATCGGACGCCGAACACGTAACTGGCTTATCGTCCAGCCAGGCGCGAGTCGATGCTGCCAAAGGAGTCCAGGGTCGCGAGGACTACGAGGCGCAACTGCACCTGCTGCAAATTGAATTGGTCAAGCTTCAACGGCATTTCATCGGGTGTGGTGACCGCATCCTTGTCCTGCTGGAGGGGCGGGATGCGGCAGGCAAAGACGGCAGCATCAAACGCATTATCGAATTTCTCAGCCCCCGCGAGACGAGGGTGGTAGCGCTGGGTAAGCCGTCAGATCGCGAGCGCACCGGCTGGTATTTCCAGCGCTACGTGCCCCATCTTCCTCTCGCCGAAGAGTTTGTCCTCTTCAACCGCAGCTGGTACAACCGGGCAGGCGTTGAGAGCGTGATGGGCTTCTGCACTGCTGAGCAGTATGACGAGTTCATGTACTCCGTGCCCCACTTCGAGGAAATGCTCGTCAATTCCGGTATCAAGCTGCTTAAGTACTACCTCGACATCAGCAAAGCCGAGCAAGCTCGCCGACTTGCCGAGCGGCGCCGCGATCCGCTCAAGCAGTGGAAGACGAGCCCGGTCGACGCCGTGGCGTTGAAGCATTGGGATGCCTATACGACGGCACGCAACGCCATGCTGATGCATACGCACACGGCTGCCGCGCCATGGCACATCGTGCTCGCCGACGACAAGCGCACGGCCAGGCTCAACTTGATTCGTCACATCCTGTCGCGGCTGCACTACGCGGGCAAGAAGAACAAGCTGGTCGCTCCCGATCCTGAGGTCGTGTTCGAATTTTCGAAGGAGTGCCTCGATGCGAAACGTCTCGCATCCTGATGCTATCCAGCAGACGCAATCGATAAGGAGGAGACGCTTGAAGGTCGTCTGCGTGAGCGATGAAGGCAACTGAGCAATGCTACGCCTGAGCCTGCAGTCCGGTCTGCTCCGTGCCCTAACCCGGCGGGCCGACTCGCGCGCGTTCCCACTGGTGGTTGCCGGGGCAGCACTGGCGGCGGAACTGTCGATGTCGGTTCCATTTGCCAGCCTGCTGATGGCCGCAGTCCTGTTGGCGCCGCGCCGCTGGGTGTCCATCGCGACTTTGGCCAGCCTGGGGGCCGCTGTTGGCGCTCTCGTGCTGTACCTCGTCTTTCATCACCTGGGGTGGAACCGGTTGTTCGCTGCCTACCCGGACGTGGTGCGATCCACCGCGTGGCGTGATGCGACCCACTGGCTCGAACACTACGGCGTCGTATCGCTTTCGGTCATTGCCGCATTACCGGTGCCTCTCACCCCCGCTCTCATGTTTGCGGCGATCTCGCGACTTCCGGTCGCAGAGGTCATCGCCGCACTGTGGCTCGGCAAGTTGGCGAAATACCATGTTTACGCCTGGCTCGCCTCGCGATTTCCGGATCGGCTTGTGCGCCACGGCCGGCGCCATGTCGATACGTTGCGGGCAGTGCTCGGCAACGGCACGAAGGCTGACGGTGGCACAACCCCCACGCGGGGAGGGCGTCGGTAGCTCAATACACCATCGGGGCGCCTGTCTCACGTGGTGAACGCATTGATTGCCGGCAGCCGGCCGCGCTTTGGCGTGGTTGCGTTCTTGGCATGCCATGGCATCAATCTTCGCTCTATGTGCCTTGCGTTTTTTGGTCCGGTTTCCCCGTTGCAGTTGACTCCTCGATATTCGCGACGGGCTTGGGCGGAGGCATTGGCGTCACCTTCGCTGACAAAAACATGTCCAGGTCTTGGCGGTCAACCACTTCCTTCTCGAGAAGTAATTGGGCCAGAGCATCGAGCTTGGTCCGCTGTCCTTCCAGCGTCGCTTGTACGCGATGACTTGCTTCTGCCAATAGCTTACGGACTTCAGCATCAATCATCTGTGCGGTGCTCTCGCTGTATTCATTGCGTTCGCGCTGCATTAGCCCCGTCCCAGCAAAGAGCGGGTTCGGCATATTCTCGTACGTGGCCAGGCCCAGCTGGTCGCTCATGCCAAACTGGGTAATCATCTGCCGAGCCATGTCGGTTGCGCGCTGCAGGTCGTTCTGTGCGCCCGTGGATACGTCGCCGAAAATGAGCTGTTCCGCAATACGGCCACCGAGCAAGACATCGAGCCGGTCAAGCAGTTCGCTGCGCTTGAGCAGGTAGCGGTCCTCGGTTGGGGTCTGTTGCGTGTAACCCAACGCCGCAACGCCCCGCGGAATGATGGAAACTTTGGAGACACGGTCAGCCAGCGGCCGATGCTCCGCGACGATGGCATGTCCTGCCTCGTGGAATGCGATAGTTTCCTTCTCCTTCGGATTCATCACGCGGTTCTTTTTTTCCAGGCCGCCGACGATCCGGTCAAGCGCCTCGTCGAAATCTGCCATCTCGACCATTTGCTTGCTCTTGCGCGCGGCAAGGAGCGCGGCTTCGTTAACCAAGTTGGCAAGATCGGCACCTGCGAACCCCGGGGTCCGTCCGGCGAGTTTAGTCAGGTCGACCTCAGGAGCGAGGACAACGCCCTTGACGTGAACTTTGAGAATCTGCTCCCGTCCCTTGAGGTCAGGCCGGTCCAGTGCGACGTGGCGGTCAAAGCGACCGGGGCGAAGCAGGGCGGGGTCCAGTATCTCGGGTCGGTTTGTGGCGGCCATGATGATGACGCCTTTGTTGCTATCAAAACCGTCCATCTCGACCAGAAGCTGGTTCAGTGTTTGTTCGCGCTCCTCGTTGCCGCCGACCGCATTCAGTGCTCGCGTCTTTCCGAGTGCGTCAAGCTCATCAATGAAGATGATGCAGGGGGCTTTGGTTTCGGCTTGCTTAAAGAGATCGCGGACCCGTGCTGCACCCACACCAACGAACATCTCGACGAAGTCGGAGCCGCTCATGCTGAAGAATGGCACGCCGGCTTCGCCTGCCACGGCCTTTGCCAATAAGGTCTTGCCAGTGCCCGGGGCCCCAACCAGCAGCACGCCCTTGGGAATTTTTCCGCCCAGGCGCTGGTACCGCTGAGGATCTTTCAGGAAGCTAACAATCTCCGACAGCTCCTCCTTGGCTTCGTCGATTCCAGCCACGTCGGCAAAAGTCACGCCGGTCTCCTTTTGCATGTAGACCTTTGCCTTGCTCTTGCCAATTTCCATCATGCTGCCGGCGGCGCCGCCCACGCGCTTGATGAGAAAGCTCCAGATACCGAAAAAGATGACGGCCGGCACAACCCACGAGAGGATCGTGCTCAGCCATTTGTTGTCGGGCTGCCCGACGAAGCGCACCTTTGCCGCTTCGAGCTCCTGCACCAGCTCAGGATCGGCCACTCGAAGCGTGGAGAAGGCGTGGTCGCCCTTTGCCTCTCGGCGGATTTCCTCGATCTGCTGCTTGGCAAGGAGATTGTCGATACCTTCTGTCGAGAAGGTTCCGCTGATAGCCTGCTCACCAATAGCCACGTCCTTGAGCTTGCCAGCCTTCAGTAGGACCTTGAAATCGCTGTATGGGATCGTCTCGACATGCCCCGACACGAAGAGCGTCTGGATTGCAAGCATGGCCAGTATGGTCACGAGCACGTACCAGAGGGAGAACTGTTGCTGTCGCGGTTCCATGGGATTCTTCTCCAAGTCGACCTTATTGAAAGTGAGTCTGGTCTCCAATGCTGGGAAGGTTGGTGGGCGGCCTGGGTAGGCGCCGGACAACCGCGCATTGGTATGCGTTCCCAGTATTGACGCTTGGAAATCGCCGAGGTTGACCTTCATCAACCCGCGACATTGGGGCCGCGCGCGCGGGCGCAAGCGCCGTGGCTTCTCCATGGTTGTGCCCAGCCGATAGGGGATGTGTCGCGGAAAGCAAACATGACAAATCCATTACGGCGGCATGAGACTCAACAGCAACTTGCGCTGGCGCAAAGTATCGATCGCATACCCACCTAAAGTATTCCCAAGTCGCGTTGCTCATTGAGCATCCACACAGAATCAGAGGATTCCATGGCTGAGGTAACGAAGAACGAGCACCGTAGCGCATACCTGGTTGGCAGCGGCATTGCGTCATTGTCGGCTGCCGTGCTGCTGATTCGCGACGCAGGCTTCAAGGGGGAGAACATCCACATCTTGGAGGAACAGCAGGTGGCCGGTGGTGCGCTCGATGGCTCCGGTGATCCGCACAAAGGCTATGTAACTCGGGGCGGTCGCATGTTCACCGAAGAGACTTATGTCTGTCTGTGGAACGTGCTCGACAGCATTCCGTCGCTGGATGATCCGAAAATCAGTGTCAAGCAGCAGGCCTGGGCCTTCAACGCCGAATGGCGCTCGGATTCACACGCCCGGCTGATCGACGGGCAACGCCGTATCCTCGACGCTGCCGATCTGGGTTTCAACCTCCATGACCGGTTGGAGATCATGCGATTGCTGGCCACGCCAGAAGGGCTGCTGCATACGCTTCGCATTGAGGACTGTTTCTCGCCGCACTTCTTCGAGACCAACTTCTGGGCCATGTGGCGTACGACCTTCGCCTTCCAGAACTGGCACAGCGCGATCGAACTCAAACGCTATATGTTGCGCTTCTTGCAGGAGTTCCCGCGTATCCACACGTTGGCCGGCGTACGGCGCACGCCGCTGAACCAGTATGACGCGATCGTGCGGCCGATGGAGCAATGGCTGAAACAGCAGGGTGTGGTGTTCGAATATGGCACAAAGGTGGAGGATGTCGACTTTGTTGAAACCGGTGACGGCCGGCGAATTGGACTGCTGCGCGTGGTGCGCGGCGGACAGCCGATGGCCTATGACGTGCGGCAAGAGGATCTGGTGCTCATCACCATCGGCTCGATGACCGCCGACGCGTCTTATGGGGACGACCACCATGCACCGGAACTGGTGCGCGACAAACGCGATGGCGCCTGGACTCTGTGGGAGACCATGGCCCGTAAGGAACCTGGGCTCGGGCGGCCGAATGCGTTCTGTGGCAACGTCGACGAAAGCAAGTGGGAGTCGTTCACCTTGACGATGCGCAGCCCGGCGCTTGTGCACCGGATTGAGACCTTTACCGGCAATGCGCCAGGCACCGGCGGTCTGATGACGTTCAAGGATTCGAGTTGGCTGATGTCGATCGTCGTGCCTCACGCGCCGCACTTCGCCGGACAGCCGAAAGACATGTACACCCTGTGGGGCTACGGGCTCTTCGTGGACAACAAGGGCGATTACATCGACAAGACGATGGCCCAGGCAACCGGCCAGGAAATCCTCACCGAGCTGCTGCACCATTTGCATTGCGAGGACATTCTTGACGAGGTCTGTCGTACCACCACTGTGATCCCGGTGATGATGCCGTACATCACCAGCGAATTTGAGCGCCGCGAGCCTTCGGATCGGCCGCCAGTGATCCCGCACGGAGCGAAGAACTTCGCGCTGCTTGGGCAGTATGTTGAGATCCCTCAGGACGTAGTGTTCACCGTCGAATATTCGGTTCGCGGCGCGATGCACGCGGTTTATGGGCTGCTGGGCTTGAAGAACGAGATCCCGGCCATTTACCACGGGATTGCTGACCCAGGCGCTGCGTTTGCGGGCCTGAAGACGTTGTTGAGTTGAACCGTCGGACGGTTTACGGTTGATTTGTATCAACCGGAGGTTGGACATCCGCGCCTAGGCTGACTCTGTGTGACCGTTCCTCTCTTTGGGCAGAAATCATGTTCTTCCACTCCCGACATCTACGCCGCTGGGCAGCTCAAATGCTACTGGTGTGGCTGTTGGGTCTGGCCGTCGGCATCGCAAACGCGTGCGCTGTCGCGGATGCAGGTAAGGCCGCAGCGCCGGCATCTGGCCACGTGTCAGCCCACAGTCATGGACACCATGCGGATGCCGACGATGATGGCTGTGACGATAGCGGCAAGATTGCCTGCCACAGCTTCTGCGAAAAGTCCTCAACCAGCATTCCCCGTGTGCTGTCGGATCATGACAAGCCTCTCATTCCGGTGGCCGTGCCATTACCGATGAGCATGGCATCCACGCCGGAGGTGGACCGCTGCAGTGTGCACCGTCAGTCCAATCCCCGGCCAGCGGACAAGTTCGCGTCTATACCAATCGTCTTCCTCCGGTTGACGCTATAGCGCTCTGTCGCTGTTTGGCAGTGCGCGGCTTTGTCTTACGTATCGCCTTGACGCGCATCCAGTGCGGACACCGCCAAAGGTGCGTTGCAACACGCCGTTCCATCGTCAATGCACTGAACAAAAGCGGCCTTGGTCGGCATTCGCCCCGAGCGTCTCGATTGCGTTCTTTCTCTACTGCCGGAAAGTGTCTGGCGCTGTGTTGAACGCAGTCGCAGTGAGATTTTCAACGTCACCTCCTAAAAGGATTTCTTCCATGGACACTATCGAACTGAAGATCAAGGGCATGAGCTGCGGCTCCTGCGTCTCGTCGGTTACTCATGCACTGCAGCGAGTGCCTGGTGTGGATGCCGTCGACGTGGATCTGGCGCGCGGTATCGCGCGCGTCAGCGGTAACGCCCAGGCCGCGCCCGCAATGCTGGCCGCGCTGGCAGCAGCCGGTTACGAAGCCGAGTCGCTTAGCACTGGCGCCGGAGCGAAGACGGAGCATGCCCACCATGGTGACGTCCCAACCGGCACTGCTCACAAGAGCGGTGGATGCTGCCACTGATAGACCGCTAGGAGGGGCGGCCGGGCAGTGCACCGATCGGCGTCCCTAACCTTGACCTTGCGAAGGAGTTCTCATGTCGTCGCTTCGATCTCTCTCCAGGCACCGCCAGTCGGGCCGCATCGGTTCAGGGGCCATCTTCATTGCGTTTGCGTTGATTGCCCTGTTCTTCCTGTTCACCGAGCACCGGGCACATCTGTTCGGCTGGTTGCCGTTTCTTCTACTGCTGGCTTGTCCGCTGCTGCACCTCTTCCACGGGCACGGTGGCCATGGAGGGCACGCAGGTCACGAGGACCAGCCGCGCGGTTCCGATTCCGGAAGTAGCCGCCCATCGGGGTCGACGGCCAGCGAACAACCGCCCGTTCAGGGCGCTCAGCATCACCACCACTAAGTTCTTCTCAGAGGAGCGCCATCATGGACCAATCGACACCTCCCGCCTATGGCTTATGGTCGCTGGTAATCATCAATTCCCTCGTTTTCATCATCTTCGCGTTCAGCTTCGCCAAGCCACAAAGCCCGCGCGACTGGCGTTCGTTTGGCGCGTTCTCTGCGTTCCTGGTGGCGCTATTCACCGAGATGTACGGCTTCCCGCTGACGATCTACCTCCTGTCGGGTTGGCTGAGCGCGAAGTTCCCCGGCGTGAATTTCATGTCGCATGACGCTGGCCACCTGCTGGAGGTGATGTTCGGCTGGCGCGCCAATCCGCATTTCGGGCCGTTCCATCTGCTGAGCGCTATCTTCATCGGCGGTGGCTTTTGGCTATTGTCGGCCGCTTGGGCGGTGCTTTACCACAACCAGCGGAGCCATACGCTGGCGACCACCGGCGCCTACTCCCGTATCCGGCATCCGCAGTATGTGGGCTTCGTTTTGATCATGTTCGGTTTTCTACTGCAGTGGCCGACCATCCTGACACTGCTGATGTTCCCAGTGCTGGTGGTCATGTACGTGCGTTTGGCCATTACGGAAGAGAAGTGGGCGGAGCGCGAATTTGGGGAGGAGTGGGCGCACTATGCGTCGCACACCCCGCGGTTCATCCCGAATTTTGGCGACAAGCAAGCGGATCGCCACCACCACGCATGACAAAAAGGGGGAGGCGATGAAGCTCAGTTTTCACGGTGCGGCCGGCACAGTGACCGGCTCAAAGTATTTGGTGGAGCATCAGGGGCAGCGCCTGCTGGTTGATTGCGGGTTGTTCCAGGGCTACAAGCAGTTGCGATTGCTGAACTGGGAGCCGTTGCCGTTCAGCGCCGCCGACATCGATGCGGTGGTGCTGACACACTCCCATCTGGACCATGCCGGTGCGTTACCGTTGCTCGTGAAACAGGGCTTCCGGGGCCGGATTCTGGCGACGCCCTCGACAATCGAACTATGCGGTCTGCTGTTGCCCGACAGCGGGAGAATCCAGGAGGAGGACGCCGCCTATGCGAACCGGCATCACACCTCCAAGCACGCCACGGCTTTGCCGCTGTACACGGAGGACGACGCACGTCGCGCAATGGAACAGTTGCACCGATTGCCTTTCGACCAGTGTGTGGACGTCGTCCCCGACGTTACGGTGACCTTGCGCCCGGCTGGGCATATTCTCGGCGCGGCCTCGGCCGAACTGACAGCGGGGCAGACGACAGTGCTGTTCTCCGGAGACGTTGGCCGCCCCGACGACCCGGTGATGCGTGCGCCTGCGCCGGCTCCCAAGGCAGACTACATCGTTGTCGAATCGACTTATGGGGACCGGCTACACGAACCGGTACCCAATGCGCAGGCCGTGCTCGGTGAGGCGATTGCTCGCACAGCACACCGTGGCGGCATGGTCGTGATTCCGGCGTTTGCGGTGGGGCGTGCACAGTTGCTGCTGCATTTGATCCACAAGCTGAAGCAACAGGGCGCGATTCCAGACCTGCCTGTTTTTCTCGACAGCCCGATGGCAATAGATGCAACCGAGATCTATCACCGCCATCACGCCGAACATAAGCTGTCGCTCGAAGATTGCCTCGGGATGTACAAAGCTGCGCGCATGATCAGGACCCCGGAGGAATCGCGGGCGCTGGCTGGGCTGGCCCTCCCGGCTGTGATCATCTCGGCCAGCGGCATGGCCACCGGCGGCCGCGTGCTGCACCATCTGAAGCATCTGGCGCCGGACCGGCGCAACACCATCATCCTGGCCGGTTATCAGGCTGGGGGGACACGCGGCGCGCGGCTGCAGGCTGGTGAGCGAAGCCTGCGCATTCACGGTGAGGACGTCGCCGTGCGTGCCGAAGTGATTTCACTGCAGGGCATGTCGGCGCATGCCGATGCAAGCCAATTGATCGAGTGGCTGGGCAGTGCGCCAGCGGCGCCGCGCTCGGTGTTCGTCACCCATGGCGAGCCGGGGCCGGCTGATGCGATGCGCCAGCGCATCGAGCGGGAACTTGGGTGGTCCGCCAGCGTTCCGTTGTTGGGACAGCACGTGGAGTTCGATGTATGAGGAACCCTCGCCACAGGGCAAGTCTTGCCGTGCGTCGGATGGGCATCGAGACGCAGCAGGAATATGTCGTCTACATGCATCGAGACTGCCATGTTTGCCGCTCCGAGGGTTTCGAGGCGCAGACGCGAGTACTGATTAGCCTGAACGGACGCTCGATCATCGCCACGCTGAACGTTGTCGATCCGACCTTGCTGGAGTTGGGGGAGGCGGCGCTTTCGAACAGCGCGTGGCGAGCGCTGGCGCCCGCGCCGGGCGACCGGATCACGATCTCGCATGCCCCGACGCTGGACTCAATGAGCCAGGTGCGGGCGAAGATCTACGGCCACAGGCTCGACGCGTCGGCTCTGGACTCGATCATTAGTGACGTCGCCGCTGGCAGCTACCCTGGGACACATATCGCCGCTTTTCTAAGCGCCTGCGCCGGCGGGCGGATGGATTTGCAGGAGACGATCGATCTGACGCGAGCGATGCTGGCCGCGGGCAAGCGGCTCGACTGGGGGCATGCACCGATCGCGGACAAGCACTGTGTGGGTGGATTGCCGGGAAACCGCACGACGCCGATTGTCGTGTCGATCATCACCGCGGCCGGGCTCACGATGCCGAAGACGTCGTCAAGGGCCATTACCTCGCCGGCTGGCACCGCCGACGTGATCGAAACGATGACGCCGGTGGCGCTCGATTTGGAGCAGATGCGCCGCGTTGTCCAACGCGAGGGCGGCTGCTTTGTCTGGGGAGGCTCGCTGGCGCTCAGCCCGGCCGACGACATGTTGATCCGCGTCGAGCGCCCGCTGGACCTCGACAGCGACGCGCAGCTCGTGGCATCTGTGCTGTCGAAGAAGATCGCTGCCGGCGCTACCCACTCCGTGATCGATGTGCCGGTCGGGCCGACCGCCAAGGTGCGCAGTGACGCAGACTACGAGTGCCTGAAGCAAATGCTGGAGCAGGTAGCGCAGGCCTTTGATTTGCACTTGCAGGTAGTGCGTACGGACGGGACGCAGCCGGTGGGCCGTGGCATTGGTCCCTCACTGGAGGCGCACGACGTGCTGGCAGTCCTTCAGCGTGCCGAGCGCGCGCCCGAGGATCTGAGCGTGCGCGCTGTCGCATTGGCTGGACAACTGTTGGAATTTTGCGGTCACAGCGAGCCGGGTACTGGCGTCTTGGTCGCTCAGCGGTTGCTTGATAGCGGCGCCGCGTGGGCCAAATTCCAGGCGATCTGCAAAGCGCAAGGGGGCTTACGCGAGCCGCAGCGGGCGCGGCTACGCGAGCCTGTGCTGGCCGAACGTGACGGGATGGTACGTGAGATCGACAGCCGGCGGTTGGCTCGCGTGGCCAAGCTCGCCGGGGCACCGAAGGCACCCGCTGCCGGGCTCGAACTGCATGTCAAGCTGGGGGATCGCGTCGAGCGAGGTATGCCGCTGTTCACCGTGCATGCCGAAGCGCTCGGCGAGTTGGACTACGCGTTCGACTACCTGGAGGCTCACCCGCTGATCGATGTGGGAGATTCGAGATGACGCCACTGATTTTTGCCATGCCGGGCAATGAAGCGATGGCAGAGAAGCTGGCTTCGGCGTTGGGCGCAGAGCGCGGGACTACGACGGTGCGGCGCTTTCCGGATGGAGAGTCGTATGTGCGGGTGGAGTCTGCCGTGGAGGGGCGGCGGGTCGCCATCGTCTGCACGCTAGACCGGCCGGACGACAAGCTGATTCCGTTGCTGCTGTTGGCGGCGGCCGCCCGGGAGAACGGTGCGACCGACGTTGGTCTGGTCGCACCTTACCTCGCCTACATGCGACAGGATAGTTGCTTCCAGCCGGGTGAGACGGTGAGTGCACGGCATTTTGCAGCCTGGTTGTCGCGTGGATTTGATTGGCTGGCAACAGTCGATCCCCACTTGCACCGCATCACCAAGTTGTCGCAGGTCTATGTAATCCCAACGCGTCACGTCCACGCGGCGCCGGCTGTGGCGGCATGGCTGCGCGCCCATGTGACACGCCCGGCGCTTGTGGGCCCTGACGAGGAGAGCAACCAATGGGTGGCCGATGTCGCAAGCAGGGCGGACGCGCCCATGGTGGTGCTGCACAAGGTCCGCAAAGGTGACCGGGATGTCGAGGTTTCGGTGCCGGATGTGGAGCGCTGGCGCGACCACACGCCGGTGCTGGTCGATGACATTGTCTCCACCGGTCGCACGATGGCCGAGACCATTGGTCATCTGCGGCGCGCGGGCTTGGCCGCGCCTGTGTGCATCGCGATTCACGCGGTGTTTTCAGGCAACGCGGTTCAGGATTTGGAGTCCACTGGGGCCGGGCTGGTGGTGAGCTGCGACACGGTTGTCCATCCCACCAATGGAATCTCCGTTGCCCCGGACCTAGCGTCCGCGGTTCGTGAACTCATGCAAGACCCCGGGGGTGCCACATGAGTGCCAAGACTCCGCACGTTCACTTCGAGATAGATCTGGCCGGATTTTGCAAAGCCGCGATTCCGATGTCGGGTTGGCGCTTCATCGTGTCAATTGGCGGAGAGGACCGCGACGAGCCATCAACCCAACGGGAGGGCAAGAGATGAACAGCACCAAGGCATTTATTGGCAGCGTTCCTTCGACCGACACCGAGCCGGCGCTACGCATCCTGCGTCGGTTGCTCGCTGGGATGGAGAAGCCGCCCGCACTGCGGCTGTGGAACGACACGCTGCACGGGCACGATACGGCGGTCGATTTCACGTTGGTGGTGCGGGACCCCAGCCTGTTGCGTCAGTTGGTGGTGGCGCGCAGTCCCCTTTTATTGGCTGACGCGTACTTTCGGGGCGTGCTCGACATCGAGGGAGACCTGTACGGCGCGCTCCGGTTGAAGAACCATTTCGAGTCGATCCAGTTGTCGTGGCGCGACAAGCTCGCGCTGTTAAAGGACGCGTTAATGCTGCCCGCTCCGGACCTGGGTGAGATCAAACCGGATGCGGGCTTCGCATCCCGGGTCGCCCGGCGCTTCGCGCACCGGCATTCGCGCCACAGCGATCGCGCCGCGATCTCGTTCCACTATGACGTGTCCAACAAGTTCTATGGGTTGTGGCTGGACGAGGAGCGGGTGTACTCCTGCGCCTACTTCGAGCAGCCCTCCGATTCGCTGGACACGGCGCAGCGCAACAAGCTTGAGCACGTTTGCCGCAAGCTGCGCCTGCGGCCCGGCGAACGGCTGCTGGATATCGGCTGCGGCTGGGGGGCGCTCGTATGTTGGGCCGCGCGCGAGCACGGTGTGCACGCCCACGGCATCACCCTAAGCGAGCGACAGCTCGAATACGCCCGCGAGCGCATTCGGATCGAAGGGTTACAGGATCGCGTCACGGTGGAGTTGCGCGATTACCGTGATCTGGAAGGCGAGGGTGTCTACGACAAGGTTTCCAGCATCGGGATGTTCGAGCACGTCGGCCTGCGCAACCTGCCGGCCTACTATGCGGTGGTGCGTCGGATGCTCAAGCCGGGCGGCCTATTCTTGAACCACGGCATCACGCACGACGAGGAAGGGTGGAACAAGACAGCTGCCACCGAGTTCATCAATCGCTATGTATTTCCCGACGGCGAGCTTGATTGCATCAGCAACATCCAACTCGGCATGGAGCGCGCGGGCTTTGAGATCCATGACGTCGAGGGACTGCGCCCGCACTACGCGATGACCTTACGGCACTGGGTGCATCGCCTGGAGGCTCAGCGCGATGCGGCGATCGCTGAAGTTGGAGAAGCCGCCTATCGCGTCTGGCGCCTGTACATGGCGGCCTGCGCGTTGGAGTTCGAGGCCGGTGGCTCCGGCATCTATCAAATCCTGGCGTCCAATCGCCACCCGGGTAAATGGCCTGTGCCGATGACACGGCGTGATCTGTACCGCAGTCGACCGCATTGGGATTGGGGGAACTAGCGCTATGTGCTTTTCCGCGACGGCCAGCTTTGGCTCCGGCACGCTACTGCTGGCAATCGGCACCGTGACGCTGCGTATGGCGCGCTGCCCGGCGGAGCGCCCTTATGCCGCCATCCCATTGCTGTTTGCGATCCAGCAGCTTGTCGAGGGGGTGGTCTGGCTCAGTTTTGGTGGCCCCGCTTGGCTTAACTTTGTTGCTACGCAGGTGTACTCATTTTTCTCCCACGTACTGTGGCCGGTGTACGTCCCCTTAGCGGCATGGCTGCTAGAGCCCCGGGGTCCGCGCCGCCGAGGGTTGTTGGCCTTTGTGGTTATGGGTCTGGCTGTGGGTGCATACCTGTTGTACAGCCTGGTGGTCAACCCGATTCAGGCGCGCCCGATGGCAGGCCATGTGGACTACCAGTCCCCGCATTTCTACATTGTCGCGTCGATGACGCTGTACCTGCTTTCCACGACGGTGAGCCTGTTGCTCTCCAGCCATGTTTGGGTCAAGGTGTTCGGGGCGCTCACGCTGGCCGCTTCGTTCACCGCCTACGTTTTCTATGCCCATTGGTTCATTTCGGTGTGGTGCTTCTTCGCCGCGCTGCTGAGTGGCGCTGTCGCACTGCACTTCATCGCACTGCGTTCGATTCCCCAACAACGGATTCCCTCATGAGCACAACCAACACATTCGAGGTGGCAGGGCTACTATCGCCGCTGGCAGCGCGCGGCGTCGAAAAGCACCTAGCGCAGATGCCGGGCATTGAGCATGTCTCGGTCAACGCGGTGGCCGGATCGGCCACGGTGACGTACGACCAGGGGCGCATTGATCCGGAACGCATCCGGGCGGCAATCCAGGACTGCGGGTACCACTGTGCGGGCGAAATGTTGCCCCGGCACATGTGCGGGCCGATGGAGCATGCTGTGGCGCCGGCACACGCGCACGGCCATATTCAGCACGAGCATCCTGAGCGGCACGTACATGCCGCTGGTGGGCCGGCCACAGCGGAGGCGCCCGTCGCGCACGACCACGCCGCGATGGCTCACGGTGGCATGGATGCAATGGCCCACGAGATGGGCCATGGCCCCGGTATGGATGCCAAGGGGATGGCGCGCGACATGCGCAACCGTTTCTGGGTCTGCCTGGCGTTTACGGTGCCGATCTTCCTGTATGCCCCGATGGGCATGGATTTCATCAAGCTGAAGCCACCGTTCGGCTTGGATTTGGGGCTGTGGCTGTTCCTGCTCGCCACCGCTGCGGTGATCTACCCCGCGTGGCCGTTCTTCGTCGCCGCCGCGCGTGCGTTGCGCAATGGCGTGCTCAACATGGCGGTGTTGGTGGTGCTGAGCGTCGGCACCGGCTACGTCTTCAGTGTCGGCAGCACCTTCATTTTCGGCGGTGCGCAGTTCTATGAGGCTGTGTCGGTGTTGCTGGTGTTCATTCTGCTGGGCCACTGGCTGGAGATGCGCGCGCGCGCAGGAGCGTCGGAAGCCATCCGCGCGCTGATGGATTTGGCCCCGCCAAAGGCCACTGTCTTGCGCGCCGGCAAGGAAGTGACTGTGGCGACCGCCGAAGTGCTGCTCGACGACATCGTCCTGGTGCGTCCTGGCGACAAGATTCCGGTTGACGGCGAGGTGCTCGAGGGCGGTTCTCAGGTGGACGAATCGATGCTCACCGGCGAGTCGATGCCGGTGAAGAAGATGGTGGGCGACAAGGTGATTGGCGCGACGATCAACAAGAGCGGCAGCTTCCGTTATCGTGCGACCAAGGTGGGTGCCGACACCGCGTTGGCGCAGATCGTCAAACTGGTGCAGGAGGCGCAGAATTCCAAAGCGCCAGCGCAGTTGCTGGCCGACCAGGCCTCACAATGGCTGGTCGTGATCGCCTTCCTGATCGGTGTGGCCACTTTCGCTGTCTGGTACTTCGTGCTCGGGCAGCCGGTACTGCTGGCACTGACACTCACGATCACGGTGTTTGTGATTGCCTGCCCAGATGCACTGGGGTTGGCGACGCCGATGGCGGTGATGGTGGGTACCGGCCTGGGCGCGATGAACGGCATCTTGTTCAAGAATGCTGCGGCGCTGGAGGACGCGACACGGCTAAATGTGGTGATCTTCGACAAGACCGGCACCCTGACGCTTGGCGAGCCGGAAGTGGTCGATATAGCGGTGGCCCGGGACGTAACGCCAGACGACCTGCTGCGCGTTTCAGGCTCGGTCGAAAAGCTCTCCGAACACCCGCTTGCGGTCGCGATCCTCAAGCGTGCCGGCGCACTGGCCTCCGAAGCGGTGACGGATTTCACCAACATCGATGGGCAGGGCACGCAGGCGGTGGTGGCCGGTCGGCTGGCCCTGCTCGGTAATCGGCGGTTGATGGAGGCCAATGGCGTTGACCTTGGCGCGCTCAAGGCAGATGCCGACCGTCTGCAGGGCCAAGGCCGCACCGTGGTGCACGTCGCACACGGCGGTCGCCTGATCGGTTTGATCGCGATCGCCGACGCAGTGAGGCCGTCTTCGGCCGAGACGATCAAGGCACTGCATGGCCGCGGGGTGCAGGTCGCAATGCTAACCGGTGACAACCGTTCGACCGCTGAGCGCATTGCGAAGGAATTGGGCATCGACATCGTGCTGGCCGACGTGCTGCCGGGCGACAAGGCCGCAAAGGTCAAGGAACTGCAGGGGCAGGGCAAGAAGGTCGGCATGGTGGGCGATGGCGTCAATGATGCTCCGGCGCTGACGCAAGCCGACGTGGGCTTCGCGATCGGTGCGGGCACCGATGTCGCGATGGAGAGTGCCGATGTGGTCCTGATGAAAAGCGATCCGCTGGATGTGGTCGGTGCGATTGAACTGTCCCGCGCGACCTTGCGAAAGATGCATCAGAACCTGTGGTGGGCGATCGCCTATAACGTAGTGGCGTTCCCGTTGGCGGCCGGCGTACTCTACCCATTCACGATCAGCCCCGAGGTGGCGGCGATTACCATGTCGGGCAGCTCTGCGCTAGTGGCGATTAACGCGCTAATGCTCAAGCGAACCCGGCTGACTGGAATCCGACGCGCAAGCGCGGCGACGGTCCACAACGGCGTGACCGCTCCGGTGGCCGCTCACGGCGCGGGCTGAAGGCATCATGCTTAATCAATCGTCCGCCACTCCCGCACCCCTCGATGCGCGGGCCGTCAGGCCAGCGTTGGTCGTGCTGCTTGCTCTGGTATTTGTTGTCTCTCTCGGCTATGGAGTCGGGCTGCCGTTGCTGCAGTTGTATCTGGCGCAGTACCTGCCTGGTGCGACGCGGCAAACGCTGGCGTGGCACGTTGGCATGCTGGGAGGAATCTACACGCTCGCGCTGTTCATCTTTGCGCCGTGGTGGGGCCGCCAGTCGGATCATCGTGGGCGGGCGGCGGCGCTGACTACCGGCTTCGCTATGTTTGTGCTGGGAACCGCGATGGTCGCGCTAATACCCAGTCTCATGGCGATCTATGGCGGTCGATTGATCGCCGGGGCGGGGGCAGCGGCTATCGTGCCCGGTGCCCAGGCCTATGTGACCGACATCAGCAATACCGAGGACAGGAGTCGGCGCTTTGTGCTGATCGGTAGTGCATCGTTCGTTGGCTTTCTCGCGGGCCCCGCGTTCGGTAGTTGGCTTGCCGGGCCGCTGATGGGCATGCCTGCAGGCCAGATGCCCAGTATGGTCAACTGGCCCGCGTTGGTGGTCGCATCGGTCGGACTGCCACTTCTGTTGGCGGTTCGCCGCTGCCTGAGCACGACCAAGCCGATCTTGCTCGACAGCGGCTCGGTGCAGATGACCCGGCAGCGCAAGCGCTTCGTTGCTGTATCGATGCTGTTAGCCCTGCTGGCGTCCTTTGCCGCAGGTACCTTCGAAGTCGGCTTCAGCCTGTTTGGTGGCCAGACACTGCGCCTACCCAACTCGATGATTGCGGTGATGTTTGTCACGTGCAGCCTGGCGATGCTCGCCGCGCAGGCTTTGCTGCTGCTTCCGGCAGTGCGCAAGCATATCGACCATCGCTGGGTTGCCGGCGCATTTGCCGGCTCAGCGGTGGCACTGGGCTTTGCCGCACTGGTGCCCGATGCCGCCGCGCTTGGGCTGCTAATCGCCGTGGTGGCTACCGGCGTCGGCATGATTGGACCGGTGCTGTCTTATGAGTTGCTGGAAGGTGACCGTAGTTTCGCTGGGTCGCTGTTGGCAAGGCAGGCAGCCGCAGGCAACCTGGGGCAGGCACTAGGTTCGGTGAGTGCCGGTACCCTGTTTGGATGGAATACGTTCGCTCCATTTTGGGCAGCGGCGGCTGTGTTGCTGCTTGGTAGTGTGGCTGCACTGCGTTGGTGGGGCGCGGCGCGGCAGGCTGAACGTCAGCCAGAGCAGCGCAGCTTTCAAGCAGAAGGAGAAAGGCAGACGAGGGAAGGGCGGGGCGCATGAACAACAATGAAAATTCCTCGTGCTATGTGCGCGCATTGTGCTTTTGAGGCCGCTTTCCAATGGCAGCGCACCGAACCGGCAATTCGTGGATGGTGTAACACGTGACGGCGGATGTGACCTATCAGCGCCATTTGCTCCTTCCAATTGAACTGGGGTTCAAAGCCGTTATTGCATAGCTCGACAGGCTTGCGCGCATTCCTCACACGCACGTGCGCAAGTTTGACAGTGGTCGTGTGCATGCTTCGCGCACTCTGCGCCGCATTTCTGACAGATGGTTGCGCATAATACGCAAACGGCTTTGGCTTGGCTGCTGCCGCGTGCCATATAACCAACGGCAGTCTGGCACAACTCCGCGCAATCGAGATCCAGGCGAATACAGTCGGCAAGTTCCGCCGGGCTTGGCTCGTTGAGGCAAGCCACAGCACAGTGCAAGCATGTGACCTGACACGCGTTACAGGCGTCGAGACATTCTTGATAGGTTTGGTGAGACATCGTCGTTCTCCTGGGTGGTTGGCGTACCGACATGGCATGCGCACCCACGAGAAAGCAAGGACGGCGCCTTGTGCCAAAGAGGCGGGGCACGTTGAGTCGCAAATGGCCAGATCTGTCCGAACCGTAATCGGACCGCCATGTGGCGGTCATGTGCGCTTTCCGCCAGTGGCCCATGGTGAACCGAAGTGTTCGCGCTCTCGGCGGAATGCGGTCGGCACGTGGAGACGCGCGTGCGCCACGACGACCACAAGGCCATGTCGCGGGGGTGTGCCGGATCGCATTGGGCAGCAAATCACCAACGTAGCAGCGCCACAGCAAAGTGGTCTAGAACTAGCCTCTGGTGGACGGTGTCGAGCCGGTGCCGAACCCGTACACCTCTATGCGTCGTGACATCACCCAGCGGGCGCTACCGCGCGCACCAACAACTTCGGTACGCATTGCCATATCGTGCTGTTTTGGGACACCGATTACCATCTCATCGCACGCTAGTTGCTCGTGGGTGGTCTGACCTGCATCAACAGGCTCCGTGTGCAACGACTTAAGCTAAATGCACATTCCCAAGAAACGGAGGTGCGCCATGTCCGCAAGTCGCCGCGCATTGCGAGGCTCAGTCACCGTCCTGTTCGCGATTCTGAGCGAGATCGCTCTCGGCCATCCAAAGCTGGTTTCATCGAGACCAGCGAACAATTCTGAAGTGGCCGCCCCAAAGCGAATCGAATTGAGATTTTCAGAGGAACTTGTATTCCCGCCTTCGGGAGGTAATCTAGTTATGGCGTGGCTGCCGGGCCGGGCGCTTCACGGGCCGATGAAGATTCCGGCTGAAGTATCGCGTGGCGGAGACGCCAAGACGGTCGTTATTCAGCCGACTCAACCTCTCATGGCTGGTTCCTATCGCGTTGACTGGCAAGCGGTCTCATCCGATGGGCATCCTGTCAATGGCAGGATCGTATTCCGAGTACGATGAAGCGCCGATCCTCATCGTTTGAGTCCATCGGAGTGGCGCGCGAAACCGGCGGCTGTTTCGGTTTGCGACCCAAAATGCCCGCCAAGCCCGGCTTGGCAGTAGTCGCCGCAGTGTGCAAAGAACTATACAGACAATATTGCGGCATCGATGCAACGCGGTAGGCGGATAGAGAACCGTGTGCGCCCGTCAATGCGCGCAACGGTGATGGTGCCGCCGTGCGCCGCAACGATCGCTTTGGTGATGGCCAAGCCAAGGCCGGCACTTTCCGACTCGGGCCGCGCGCGCGATTTGTCCGCCCGGAAAAAGCGCTCGAAGATAAATGGCAGCAGCTGCGGCGCGATCTCGCTGCCGTCGTTGTCTACCGAAACCGTCATGCCGTCGCGATCATCACTGACCGAGACGACCACGCGGCCATGTCGCGGGGTGTGCCGGATGGCGTTGGAGAGCAGGTTGCTCAACGCACGGCGCAGCATGAGCCGGTCTCCTGTGACGTGTCCATCGCCCCGCGTTTCGAGCAGGACAGCCTTGTCTTCTGCAAGCGCGTCATAGAAATCGAACAACGCGCGGATTTCGTCAGCGATGCGGATGTCTTCGGCGCTTGGCAGCGTCAGGCTGTGCTCCATCTTGGCGAGGTACAGCATGTCGGACACCATGCGTGCCAGGCGCTGCAGTTCCTCCGCATTGGAGGTCAGCACATCGCGATACTTCGTGCCCTCGCGCGGCTGGGATAGCACGACCTCCGTCTGCGTGAGCAGGTTCGTGATAGGCGTACGCAGTTCATGGGCGATGTCGGTCGAGAAGTCCGACAAGCGGCGGAAATCGTTCTGCAGGCGCTCCAACATGCCGTTCAGGGTCGCGGCAAGGTCCGCCACTTCGACTGGCACGGTATCAACAGGCATGCGTTCATCGAGCTTGTCGGCAGTCACCGTGCGCGCCCGCGAGGCCATGGTGCGCAAAGGCGCCAGGCCTCGGCGTGCAGCCCACCAGCCGAATAGGCCCGTGGCCAGCGCTGCGACGGCGATATAGAAAGCGAGCGTCCCGCGGAAGGTGTGGAGGAAGTGGGCGTGAATGTCCGTGTTGATCCCCAGCAGGACATCAAGCTCGCCCGATGATCCATCTCGCAGTGGGATGGCCGCGTGCATGCCCCGATATTGCTGACCGCCTTGCGCCCAAACGAGGGTTTCGCTGGTATGCCGCAACTGCGCCAGCGCTTGCGTTGCCGCTTGAAAATCGAAATCCTGGGTTACGTACAGCATGTGCCCGTCCGAACCCTGGATACGAGCTACGAGATCGGTGCGATGTTGGATTGCCTCGCGGATGCGTTCGGGGACCTGTTCGGCGGGACTCGATTCGACAATCTTTTCAATGACGCTGACGTTCTCGCGCAGCGCGGTGTAGTCCTCCACCGCAAAGTGCTGATCCATGGCCAGCGCAATCACCACGCCCAGGCCCAGCAAGACGGCTGCCGAACACAGCGAGAAATACGCGGTGAGCCGAGTGGTCAGGGAGAACTGCCCCATCAGGCCGCGTCCTCGGGCGCTTCCAGTACATAACCCATGCCGCGTACCGTTTGGATCAGCTTCGGCTCGAAGTGGTCGTCGATCTTGGCGCGCAACCGGCGAATGGCGACGTCGATCACATTGGTATCACTGTCGAAGTTCATGTCCCAGACCTGCGAGGCGATCAGGGAGCGAGGCAAGACCTCGCCACGGCGGCGGACCAGCAGCTCCAGCAGGGAGAACTCCTTGCTCGTCAGCGGGATCTTCTGGCCTCCGCGTGAGGCACGACGGCGAGCCAAATCCAGCACAAGGTCGGCCACTTGGATTCGGTCGGACGAGACGGCACCGGTTCCCCGGCGCAGCAGCGTGCGGACCCGGGCTAGCAACTCAGCAAACGCGAATGGCTTCACCAAGTAGTCGTCGGCGCCCATTTCAAGGCCTTTGACGCGGTCGGCCACGCTGTCGCGGGCGGTCAAGAACAACACCGGCACCGCCTGTTCCGCAGCGCGCAACGATTGGACGATCTGCCAGCCATCCACGTCAGGCAGCATCACGTCCAGCAACAGCAAGTCGTAGTCGCCCGACATGGCCAGATGGCGGCCGTCAGTACCGTTGCGTGCCAGATCTACCACAAAGCCGGCTTCGGTCAGGCCTTGCTGCAGATACTCTCCGGTTTTGGGCTCGTCCTCGACGACCAACAGTTTCATATCGCGCCTGAATCACTTCCTATGATTTATGGGCTGTAGAGTACCGCGCTGCAGGCGGCATCACACCAAGATGACGGATTTGTAATGTTTCAGTCAGGTCGGGGTAGCCTGGCGCTGGGTAGCCTGCACCCACCTTTCAGAGTCGGACATTTTGTTAAGGAAATCTCGATCATGCGCAGCAATCGTGCATCCGGCCTCGTGCTACCGAACCTGCCGCGGCGGCGGTTTGTGCAAGGTTTGGCTGCCGGCGGTGTCATCGCCGGTTTGGGCCTGGGTGGTTTCACTTCGGCGGCATCCGCTGCGTCCACCGCGCTGGGGACCGCACCAGTGCTGCGCGGCACCGAATTCGACTTGGTGATCGACGAGACGCCGGTCAACTTCACGGGCAAGCCGGCTATGGCCACGACCATCAATGGCATGCTCCCGGGGCCCACGCTGCGCTGGCGCGAGGGTGACACCGTCACCTTGCGCGTGACCAATCGCCTGCGCGAGCCGACGTCAATCCACTGGCACGGCATTGTCCTGCCGTTCGAGATGGATGGCGTACCGGGCATCAGCTTCCACGGCATTCCGCCCGGCGAGACCTTTACCTACCGCTTCAAGGTGCGACAAAGCGGCAGCTACTGGTACCACTCGCATTCGGGCTTCCAGGAGATGACCGGGGTCTATGGCGCCCTCATCATCGATGCCGCCGGCGGTGACGCGATCCGGGCCGACCGCGATTACAGCGTGCTGCTGTCGGACTGGACCGACGAAGATCCGATGCGCGTCCTCTCCAAGCTCAAGACGCAGGGCGACTACTACAACTACCACCAGCCTACGGTGGTGGACTTCTTCCGCGACGTTTCCAACGATGGCTGGAAGGCGGCCATGGAAAAGCGGGCCATGTGGAACCAGATGCGCATGAACCCGACCGATCTGGCCGATCTCTCCAGTGCAACGCTCACCTATCTGACCAACGGCGTCACGCCGGCCGGCAATTGGACGGGCCTGTTTACGCCGGGCGAGACTGTGCGGTTGCGCTTCATTAACGGCTCCGGCAACACGTTCTACGACGTGCGCATCCCGGGGCTGAAACTCAAGGTGGTTCAGGTCGATGGGCAGAACATCGAGCCGGTCACGGTGGACGAATTCCGCTTCGGCCCCGGCGAGACTTGCGATGTGCTGGTCGCGCCCAAGGACGACGCCTACACCATCTTCTCGCAGTCGATGGACCGTACTGGTTATGCACGTGGCACGCTGGCTGTCTGCCGGGGCTTGCAGGCTGCAGTGCCTGCGCTCGACAAGGTGGAATGGCTGTCCATGGCTGACATGATGGGTGACATGGGCGGTATGGGTGGCATGAGCCACGGTGGCATGTCGGGCATGGACCATGGTGCGATGTCCGGTATGAACCACGGCGGCATGCCCGGTATGGATCATGGCGACATGCAGATGATGGACGACACTGGCATGACCATGATGGACTCCGGCGGCATGCAGATGATGGACCACAGCCAGCATGCGGAATCCGGCGGAGCGGCTAACAGCTTGAAGGTGCCGAGCAAGACAGCACGGCACGCGCGCACGGAATACGGTCCGAGCACCGATATGCACGTCGACATGGCGCGCACCAACCTGGACGATCCCGGCGTCGGTCTGCGCAACAACGGGCGCCGCGTTCTGGTGCTCGCCGACATGCATACCATCGGCGGTCCGATGGATAAGCGCGGTCCGGAGCGCGAGGTGGAACTGCACCTCACCGGCAACATGGAGCGCTACACGTGGTCGTTCGACGGCGTGGAGTTCGGCAAATCGACACCTGTGCACTTCCGTTATGGCGAACGGCTGCGCGTCATCCTCCACAACGACACGATGATGACGCACCCCATGCACCTGCATGGTATGTGGAGCGAACTGGAAGCGCCGGACGGTACGTTCCTCGCGCGCCGGCATACCATCCCCGTCCAGCCCGCCCAACGGATCAGCTTTCTCGTCACAGCGGACGCGCTGGGTCGCTGGGCCTGGCATTGCCACCTGATGTTGCACATGGATGCGGGTATGTTCCGCGAAGTGGTGGTGGTCTGATGCTCGACTTTCACAGCGGATTGATCATGCACAAGCACGTAAGAACACTGTTGACTGTGGCGCTGGCTGCCGCCGGCATCGGCGTTGCCTCGGCCCAGGAAATCCAACTGATGAACGGGGAGACAACCCCGGCGTCCCAATCTGGCGCTCAGAATACTGGCAGCTCAATGCAGGGGATGGACCACGGCTCGATGCAAGGCATGGACCACGGCAGCATGAAGATGCAGGATGGTTCGGCGCCGCCCGACGCACGCGATCCCGATGCTTACTCGGGCGGATACCAGCTCGGCACCGGCAAATACGCACTGGGCGATCCCCGCCACATGATGATGATGGCGGACGCGCACAACTTTGGCTCAGTGCTGGTTGACCGGCTGGAGTGGGTGCACGGTAACGATGCCAATGCAACCGCCTACGAATTGCAAGCCCGGTTCGGCAGCGTGTACAACAAAGCGGTCCTAAAAGCCGAAGGCGATGTCTCAAAGGGGCGCTTCGAAGAGGCGCGCACCGAGTTGCTGTGGAGCCATGCCGTCACAACGTTCTGGGATACCCAGCTCGGTGTGCGGAATGACACGGGTTTCGGCCGACCCACACGCAACTGGGTGGCCTTCGGCGTGCAAGGTCTGGCTCCATACTGGTTCGATGTCGAGGCCACCGCCTATGTGGGCAATAGTGGACGCACGGCATTGCGTCTGTCCAGCGAATACGAGCTGTTGCTGACCCAGCGGCTGATCCTGCAGCCGCGCATCGAAGCCAACTTCTATGGCAAGCGCGATCCCGATCTCGCCGTTGGCAGCGGGCTTTCCAACGCGACGGTGGGCTTGCGGCTGCGCTATGAGTTCAGCCGCCAGTTTGCGCCCTATATCGGCGTCGAACGCAGTCAGGCATTTGGCGGTACCGCCAACATGATCGAAGCGGCCGGTGGGCGCCGCGGCGACACCCGTTTTGTTGCGGGTGTGCGCCTCTGGTTCTAGTTTTCTCAACTCCCAACCACAAGGGTGTTTCTATGTTCACGTCTCGTTTTGCCACCAAGGCCATCATTGGCACGTCCTTGGCGCTTCTGGCTTCGGCCGCGTTCGCGCATCCCAAACTGGTCTCTTCGACGCCCGCCGATCAGGCGGAAGTGACTGCGCCGACGAAGATCGAGCTGAAGTTCTCGGAGACCCTCACGACACAATTCTCCGGGGCCAATCTCGTCATGACGGAGATGCCCGGCATGTCGGGGCATAACCCGATGAAGGTTGGCGCAAAAGTCTCCGCCGGCGACGACGCCAAGACGATGGTCATCACGCCCGCACAACCGCTGACGACCGGGACGTACAAGGTGGAGTGGCGCGCGGTCTCGTCGGATACCCACCCGATGACGGGGAATTTCACGTTCAAGGTGAAGTAAGGCCATGGCGGACGATTGGCTCAATATCGCCCTGCGCTTTGGGCTGTACCTGGACTTGACGATCCTTTTCGGGGTCTCGCTGTTCGGGGTCCAGGCGTTGCGACCCGATCACCGGGCCACGGCGATTGCGCGCCGATACGTCCGTGCCGTCGGAGTCACTGCCGCATTGGGCATCGTGCTGTCGCTCTGGAGCTTCGTTGTCATGGCCAAGGCGATGACGGGGGCCACCGAGTACGCTGAACTCACCAGCCATGTCTTCAGCATGATGCTGACCACCACCGCGGTTGGCCTGGCCTGGATGGCGCGATTGGTGGCCCTGGCCGGATGCTTGGTCGCCGTTGCGCGTTTGCGGAAGCACCCAGCGCCTCACTTCGGCGTGTGCGCCGGGCTGGGTGCGGTGGCTCTGCTAACGGTCACTTGGGCCGGGCATGGGGCGATGGACGACGGTGTGAAGGGATACCTTCATCTCACATTTGATATCGCGCACGTTTTGGCCGCGGGCGCCTGGGTTGGCGCATTGGCAGCGTTTGTGCTGCTGGCGTCGACAAGACAAGCGGCCTCATCGGAAACGGTGGAAATCCTTAGTCACACATCCAATGGCTTCGCGCGTCTTGGGACGCTGATTGTTGCCACGCTGTTTGCGACAGGGACGTTCAACTATTTTTTGATCGTTGGGCCGACGATTAACGGGTTGTTCACCACGCCATACGGGCGCTTATTGTTGATCAAGCTGGCTTTGTTCGCGCTGATGCTCGGACTGGCCGCAGCCAATCGTTATCGGCTGAGCCCACGGCTTGCGGCGGCGGTTAGGGCCGCAGACCACGTCCACGCGGTGATAGCACTGGGGGTCGATTTGTTTTCGTTGTCAAAAGTGACGGTAGGAGATCGAGCACTGGCGTAGGGGTGGTCTGATAAGCCCTTGATTTCATTGGTTTTCCTGTTCACTTTTTCAGGCGTATTGTGTCTGCCCCAATCACCGGAGACACAAGATGCAAAGCTGGCACACAACCTACCTTGGCCTGCGAGAGCTGCCAAGGGAAATCAGCACCTTCGAGCTTCAGTCGTTTTTCACGTACAGCCGTACTGAGCGCGAGCTCATCAACGCCCGCCGAAGCAACGCCCACAAGCTGGGTCTGGCACTGCACATAGGTTTCTTGCGCTTGAGCGGGCGCCTGCTGAATTCGGTGCGCATCGTTCCGACAACCCTGTGGCGCCATCTGGGTGACGAAATCGGCATCACTGCTGTTGAACTGGCATCCCTGCGAGCCCTGTATGTTCGCGGTCGAACCCTCTTTGACCATCAACAACTGGCCTGTGATGTCCTGGGGTTTCATTGGATGACGGAGCACCAACGTCGCGCCCTGGTACGCACCCTGCGCGATGAGGTGGCCCGCTGCGCCGATCGGGATCAATTGCTCGTATTCGCTCGGCGCTGGTTGTATCAAAGCAAGATCCTGATCCTGCGCGACCGTGACATCCGTGTCCTGGTCACAGCGGCGCTGGGACAACTCGAAGAAGAAACAGCCAAAACGATTGCGGCATCTGTGCTGCCCGAACAACTGGTGCGCTGGCGGGATGCCATGGCCGCATTGCGCCCGGATGGGCAAACCCAGCAGAGCTGGTTGTGGTCGGCACCGGCCAAACACTCAACCAAACAAATTGGCGAGGTGTTCGAGCGAATCGAACTGCTGTACGCCCTGAATGTCCACAAACACCTGGACGACCTGTCCGGTCTCATTGTGCGGCGCTATGCACGCCGCCTGGCTTCAAGGCCTCCCTCGGTGGGGGCCAGGATCAAAGAACCCGCTCGCACAGTGGAGGTTGGCTGCTTTTTACGGCACTGCCTGTTTACCAGCACAGACCAAGCTATCTTGATGGTTCAGCGGCGCGTTGCCGATCTTTGGCGCACGGTCGCAGCAGGTGTCACGGAGACGGTCAATTGGGCTGACCTGTACAAGACATTGCTGGCAGAGCTGGCTGGTTTGGTCGCCCAGGGTGAACTTCAAGACGCGGAGTTGCGGGCTCGAATTGTTGCCCTGCTCAGTGCCAGCCAGCAAGGCAAACCACCCAGCCGGGCCTCGGTGGTGCGTGAGCGTTTGTTTGACGCCATACGTCCCGTGCGCTCTTTGCTGGCCGAAATCACCAAGCTGCCCTGGCAGGCCAATAGCGAGCACCCGGTGACCACAGCCTTGGCCCAATTGACGAAACTGTACGCGGGCAAACTTCGCGAACTACCTGCTGATGTCAGCGCCCCTCGCTTGGGTTCGGTCTGGAGCGGCGCGATTGCGGGTGCCGACCGGGAGCGCGCGTTTCGGGCCTTGGAGGTGGCCACCCTGTTTTCATTGCGACGTGCCGTGCGCAACGGTTCGGTGTGGATTGAGCACAGCCTGAGCTTTCGTGGCCGCGCACGCCTGTTCTTCACTGATGCGCGCTGGCAGGAAGAAGCCAAACGGCACTATGCCCGACTGTCACTGCCAGCCAATGCATCCACACTTTTGAAGCCGTTGCTGGCCAAGGTACGCGCCGGCGTGGAGGCAGTGGCCGTCGCCGCGCGCAGCGGTGTGCTGCGCGTGGACGAAGAACTCCACCTTTCAGTATTGCCGGCAGAGGATGAAGATCCAGAGGTGATTAAGTTGAGGGCCAAACTTGACCTGAGGATCGGTGAGGTGCAACTCCCAGAAGTGATCCTGGCCGTTGACGCTCAGGTACGTTTCAGCTGGATCATGCTTGGCCGCGAGCCACGTTCGACAGAAGAGCTGCTGATGGTCTACGCCGGCATCATGGCCCACGGCACCAGTCTGACGGCGGCCGAATGCGCCCGTATGATTCCGCAGTTGTCTGCCACCAGCATCCGTCAGGCCATGCGTTGGGCCGGGGACGAGCGTCGCTTGAGTCAAGCCTGCCACGCGGTGCTGGAGTTCATGCAACGGCACCCCATTGCAGCGACATGGGGTCGCACGGACCTGGCGTCGTCCGACATGATGAGCATGGAAACCACCCAACGGGTGTGGCAGGCCCGACAGGATCCAAGACGCAACACGTCCTCGATTGGCATCTACTCCCATGTGCGTGACCGATGGGGGATCTTCTACGCGCAGCCTTTTGTGCTCAATGAGCGCCAGGCAGGGGTCGCCATTGAGGGTGTCGTGCGCCAAGAATCCATCGAGACCAGCCAGTTGGCGGTGGACACCCACGGCTACACCGACTTTGCCATGGCGTTGGCCCGGCTACTGGGGTTCGATCTATGCCCACGACTGAAGGAATTGAAGCAGCGTCATCTGTACGTGCCGCGTGGCACGATCATTCCACCGGAGATCGCAGCAGTTTGCGAGGCTACCGTCGATACCGCTTTGATTGAGAAGCACTGGGACACCTTGGTCCATTTGGCAGCCTCGGTGATGAGCGGCAACGCCAGCGCAGTTGCAGCGCTGGCCAGATTTGGATCGGCGGCGCGGGGAGACCCCATCTACGAAGCGGGTGTTCAGTTGGGGCGCTTGCTGCGAACTGCGTTCCTGGCCGACTACTTTGTCAAAGACGCCTTCAGGAATGAGCTGCGTCGGGTACTCAACCGGGGTGAGGCGGTCAATGCCTTGAAGCGGGCGATTTATACCGGCAGAGTGAGCCCGGCTCAGGCCAAGCGGGCCGAGGAAATGCAGGCGGTGGCTGACGCCTTGAGTCTGTTGGCCAACATCATCATGGCCTGGAACACAACCCAGATGCAGGCCGTTCTGGACCGCTGGGCCAACCGGCGTCAGGTCATCCCGGCGGAGCTCACGGGGAAAATTGCGCCGACGCGGCTGCAAGGTATCAATTTGAGGGGCGTATTCCGCTTTCCAGTGGAGCGTTATGCCAGTGAAATCCTGCCGTCACAGACCACGCCGAAAACCGGGACCGGCGGTTGAAACCGAGCACGCTTTTGCGCCCTCAAACGGCGATCAAAAAAATCAACAGGAAACCCAATGAAATCAATGGCTTGGCAGGCCACCCCTACGCCAGTGCTCGATCTCCTACCGTCACTTTTGACAACGAAAACAAATCGACCCCCACTGCGCCGCAGTCTGGTCATGGAAACCAGCCTTGCCATACTGATTTTGGCGTTGGTCGCTTGGCTTGGTGTGCTTTCGCCGCCTGGAACCTGATACTGCTTACCTGTTTGCCGGAGGAACCATGATGATGAAATCGCCGACTGCCAAGCCCGTGTCCGCGACAAGACGGTCCCTGATTGCAGGTCTGTTACTGCTGCCTGCCGTAGCCCTGGCGCAAAAGGCCGGATCGAAACCCGTGATCCAGGTGTGGAAAACGCCGGGTTGCGGCTGCTGCAAGGATTGGCTTGCCCACTTGCGGGACAACGGGTTCGACGTGGTTGCACATGACGTCGAGGAAACGGTGGAAGCCAGGCGAAAGGCTGGCATGCCAGAGCGCTATGCCTCTTGTCACACGGGCATCGTGCAGGACTATGCGCTGGAAGGCCATGTTCCGGCACGCGAAATCAAGCGTCTGCTGCAGGAGCGCCCGAAAGCGATCGGGCTGGCGGTCCCCAGCATGCCGCTCGGCGCCCCTGGCATGGATGGGCCGGCATACGGTAATCGGCGCATGCCATACAACGTCCTGCTGATCGGATTGGACGGACAGGCCACCGTGTTCCGCGCATACAGCTGATGGGGTGTGACCGTCTCCTTGGCACCCGCAATCGTGCCACCGGTCAGAGCGTTTTGGCGATGGCTTCAATCGGCTTGATACCTGCGCCGAACCGGGCCATGGTTTCCCGGTGCTCGGTGAGGCTGGTGTAGGGCACATATCGGATGCCAAGTTCCGATACGCGGCTGAAGGCGGGGCGTGCAAGTTGAGCGCGCACGTCGGCCTCTCGTCCATCCGGCGCAACCAGGAACAGGTGTTTCTTCGCCGGCTGTTCTGTGCCCAGGGCTAAATCAAGCAGTCGCACGATGCCTGAGTAGATCGAAGTGGTGTGTTCGACCTCGAAGGCGGCTTCCACCTCCAGCGAAGCAGCGTTCAGCCAAACGACGTCGATAAGGGGCACGGTGTCGGCACCCGCTACCAACAGCGAGTTCGGCAACGTTGCCAGGCAGCCATCGCTGAGCACGCCGCCGTTGTAAGGGCGGCTACGGTCGTTGGTTGCCACCCATACTGCGAAGCCCAGTGCCTTGCCGAGATCGCGCAACCAGCCTTGCACCTCTGTATGGGAGGCATCGTCGGTTCGTCCCGCCTGAAGTTGTTTGGCGAAGGAGGCCGCTTCCTCGCGCGCCTTGGCCAGATTGCTCTCCCACTCAGCGATCGTGGCAGCATCGCCTTCTCGCGGCGGCGCCGGATAGCGCTCCATTCCGATATCGAACAGCAGTCCGGCAACTGCGCCCAAATCGTTGGACAGGAGGTCGCGGTAGCGACCATTCAGGGACAGCACACCCTCGCGCATGGCCAGGTAGTGGTCCCATTTCCCGAGCTTGACGCGAGAACCCGTCAGCGCGTTGTATCCGTTGACGATCGCGGTGTTGAAGGGAACCGCCAGCGTCGGGTGAATGAAGTACAGCAGGTTGGCGACGGCCGGGCCCAGCCCCTTGATGCCGTGTTGGTTCAACTGCTGAATCGCTTGAACCAGTTCTTGTTCGGTGTCGCAGCAATTGCACGTATGCAGCAGCCTGGCGAACGCTCGCTGATGATCGGCATTCTCATAGATGTCCGGGATGCGCAGTTTGGGCTTCCAGAGGAAGGCATGGTCCGCCCCCTTGAAGATCTGGCGCTGCTCTGCAATCGAGGAGACCACGGTTTCGAGGGGGGACCCGCGATAGGCGTTGCCGAATGTCCCAGCTTGAATCTCATTGACGACCGCGCCGATGCCGCGCCGAATGGAGCGGAAGTTCTTGAGGCGCTCCGGCCAGAGAAACCACGTCTGATATGTCCCGTCCCTGTCAGCTTTCCATCGCTCAATGAGCGTTCTTGTCAAATCGGTCATGCACGCCAGTGTTCTTCAAAAGATCGGAGTCTATCTTCTCAAAGAATGCGTTCAATTTGTCGCTCGTATGCGCGTCTTGTTTCGATAACCAGCGTGCTGGTGCCGGGAATGCTGTATGGGCGCAAACTGATTTCGGCGGACACCCTGGAACGTGCACCGCAGGCGTCAGGTGATACCAGTGTGGCTCACTGAGAGCAGGGTCGGTGGCCGTACGGCCAATTGCGAAGGTGTATGTTTTTGAAGTGTACGTTGCCCCTTGAATCCATAGAGGCGCGCTCCACCGCTTGATCCTATGACCTATTTTCTTTTCAAATCAGCACCTTAGATCGGATGTGGCGGATTTTTTACAAATCCCGGCCATCCCTCGCCCTGGCGTCGACGTTCCAGGTCAAGGTGTTGTCCGGTCGAGCCCTGCCGAGTTTTCCCGGCACTCACGGCGATTGCAGTACCGATCTCAAACTGCGGCCTGCCATTGCGTATCGTCGCAAGCTGTTCAAGGCGATCGAGAAGGCTGGTGTTCCGGAGCTTGTTACGTGCATCGGGACGCGATTTGATGAGAGCGCCCGACGGGCGGCCAACATGACCGCTCGCGGCGAGTCTCATGAGCATCCGGTCAGAAACAAGGAAGGCGAGCTGGTGCTCAGTCCGATCTCGGATTGGTCGACCGAAGACGTTTGGGAGGCGATTGCGCTGTACAGCAGCGGGGAGCTGCCCGGCTACTCCGACTTCGAAGACACGAAGCGCATCTACGCCCACTCCGTGGGTACAAGCTGTGCAGTGGTTGCGGACGCCATTCTTGAGGGAAGTGCGCGCAAGCAGGGCAAGTGCGGCGCTCGCCTTGGATGTCACGTCTGCCAAATGGCTGAAGACAAGAGCCTGGCCAACATGGTGGAGTACGACGAGCGGTATGCCTATGCGGCCGGCTTGCAGCGCCTCAACAGGTTCATCCGCAATACTCGGTTTGACTGGAGCCGCAGGCATTGGATAGGCCTGAACGATCAGGGCTGGCTACATCAAGGTCCAACCGGATACCTACCATCCACGGATGCTGCGTGAGATGTTCCGGTACATGCTCCAACTGGACTTCGACGAGCAACAGCGTTCGCGCCGCGCCGGCGAGCCACCGAAGTTCCAGCTTTTGACCAGTGAGATGATCATCGCGATTGATGCAATGCAGTCTCTCAATGGGCTGGCCAAACCGTTTGCTGCATGGGCCGATTTTCGAGACGTGTTTGAGCGTGGCGTTCGCTACGACATCCCCGATGTTGCACCGGTGCCCGCCACTGCGATACCCGAGGCCAAGTTCCTCTTCGTCGGGGTCTCCTCGTTTTCAGTGCAATAAGTGACGGTACGAAAAGCTAGCACTGGCGCGGAGGTGGTGTTGGTAGATCGTTGATTTCATTGACTTTCCTGTTCACTTTCAAATCTGCGATTCGTGGCGTCAAACCGTGGTCGGTTTCATCCATTGGTGCCAGTTATCGATGCATTTGGCCGCGAAGGCAGGATTTGGTCAGCATAGCGGTCAACCGGGAAGCGAAACACACCCCGCAAGTTGATGCTCTCCAGCCTGGTGGGCGCAATCTTCCCGATCAGTTCCGGTGGAATGACCTGGCGGCGGTTCGACCAGCGATCCAGGACCGCCTGCATCTGTGAGGTATTCCACGCCATCACGATGTTGGCCATCAGGCTCAACGCATCGGCCACAGCCTGCATTTCATCGACACGTTTGGCCTGCGCCGGGCTGATCCGGCCGGTATAAATGGCGCGCTTGAGGGCGTTAACAGCCTCGCCCCGATTGAGCACCCGGCGCAACTCGTTCCTGAAAGCGTCCTTGACAAAGTAGTCAGCCAAAAACGCCGTACGCAGCAACCGCCCCAATTGCACGCCAGCCTCATAGATTGGATCGCCCTGGGCGGCAGAACCGAACCGCGCAAGAGCTGCCACCGCACTGGCATGTCCGCTCATGACCGAGGCTGCCAGGTGCACCAGACTATCCCAATGCTTTTCGATCAAAGCGACGTCGACATTGGCTTCGCACACCGCAGCGATTTCTGCGGGCACTTTGGTGCCGCGTGGCACAAAGAGGTGGCGCTGTTTGAGTTCCTTCAACCGCGGGCAAAGATCAAAACCAAGCAAACGGGCATGTGACATGGCAAAGTCGGTGTAGCCATGGGTATCCACAGCAAGCTGGCTGGTCTCCAGCTTTTCTTGGCGGATGACACCTTCAATGGCCACGCCCGCCTGGCGCTCATTGAGCACAAAGGGCTGCGCATGGAAGATGCCCCACCGGTCTTTTACATGGGAGTAGATTCCAATGGAAGGTGTGTTGCGCCGAGGATCAAGCCGGGCTTGCCACACCCGTTTGGTGGTCTCCATGCTCATCATGTCAGAAGATGCCAAATCGGACCGCCCCCAGGTGGCGGCAATCGGGTGTCGCTGCATGAATTCCAGCACAGCCTGGCAGGCCTGGCTCAGACGCCGTTCGTCCCGCGCCCAGCGCATGGCCTGGCGAATGCTGGTGGCAGACAATTGCGGAATCATGCGCGCGCATTCGACCGCAGTCAGACTGGTGCCGTGGGCCATGATGCCGGCATAGACCATCAGCAGCTCGTCGGTAGAGCGCGGCTCACGTCCGAGCATGATCCAGCTAAAGCGCACCTGGGCGTCAACGGCCAGAATCACTTCCGGCAATTGAACCTCACCGATGCGGTGATCCAAAGCCGCGCGCAGCTTGGTCACTTCTGGGTCTTCGTCCTCTGCGGGCAATGGCGACAAATGGAGTTCATCATCCACGCGCAGTACGCCACTGCGGGCTGCAGCGGCCACCGCATCGACACCGGCAGTTACTCTGGCCAGCAAAGGCTTCAAGAAAGTGGCAGCCTTGCTGGGTAACGATAGACGGGCATAGTGTTTCTTGGACTCTGCCTGCCAACGCTCGTCCGTGAAGAACAAGCGCGCACGACCCCGAAAGCTCAGGCTGTGCTCAATCCAGACCGAGCCATTGCGCACCGCGCGGCGCAGGGCAAACAGGGTGGCCACCTCCAACGCCTGAAACGCCCGTTCCCGGTCTGGGCTGGAGATCGAAACCTGCCAGATCATTCCCAGACTTGGTGCCACCACTTCAACTGGCAGCTTTCTGGATCCTTTGAGATATAAAGCTTGCAGCTTGGCAAGGTACTCGATGGCAGGATGCTCGCCGGTGGCCTGCCAGGGCAGCTTTGCAATGGCGACGAGCAACGACCGCACGGGGCGAATTCCATCAATCAATCCCTCGCGGACCAGGGAGGCCCTGCTCGGTGGTTTGCGTTTCTGGGTTTCGGTGATCAAGGCTTCAAGACGGGCACGCAACTCAGCATCTGGCACCGCACCTTGCGCGCTCAAGGCAACAAGTTCGCCGAGCAGCGTTTTGTACATTGCGGCCCAATTGACGGTAGCGGGGACATCGGCGGCAGCCTGACGCCACAGATCGGCGATCCGGCGCTGCACCATAAGGATCAACTGGTCTGTGGTGGTGAACAGGCAATACCGAAGAAAGCATGCGACCTCCACGGTGCGCGCTGGCTCTTTGATCTTGGCTCCGGCTGAGGGCGGCCTGGAGACAAGTCGGCGCGCGTAGCGGCGCAAGATGAGATCGGGGATGTCTGCCAGGTGCTTATGAACGTCCAGCGTGTAAAGCAGGTCGATGCGCTCCAGTACCTCGCTGATTTGGCGGGTTGAGTGTTTCGCCGGTGCAGCCCATAGCCAACTCTGCTGGGTTTGTCCATCTGGGCGCAGCTCTGAAACTGAGGCTCGCCAGCGATCAAGTGTTGCTGGATCAACGCTGGCGGCGATGGCGGTGCCTGTTTCAACTTCAAGCTGGGCAAGTGCCGCCGCAATCAGTGTCCGAATTGCCCGCTCGTGCACGATCACCAGCTTGTTCTTGTACAGCCATTGACGCGCCCGCACGAGTAGCTGATCGCGGTCGGCGCAGCGCGCCACTTCGTCGCGCAGTTCACGTACCAGTGAGCGGCGCTGGTGCTCGCTCATCCACTGGAATCCAAGGACCGTGCAGGCTACTTGTTGGTGATCGAATAGCGTGCGCCCGCGTTCATACATGGCTCTCAGCGAGGCGACTTCTGGTGCTGCAATGCCAAGCTCGTTGCCAAGGTGGCGCCACAAGGCTACTGGAATTACCCGAAAGGCACCGAGCAAACGCCCACTCATGCGCAGGAAACCAATATGGAGCGCCAGACCAAGCTTGTGGGAATCACCTCGGCGTGCATTGATTGCGTCGCGCTCGGCACCATCGAAGGTGAAAAATGCCTTCATCTCGAAGTCGCTGATATCGCGGGGGAGCCCACGCATCCCCAAAAACGTTGTGTGCCAACCCTGCATCGTGAACCTCAAAAGTGGGAGGCCACCATACCCGTTTACAAAGCGAACAGGAAAGTCAATGAAATCAACGGTCTACCCAGACCACCCCCGCGCCAGTGCTAGCTTTGCGTACCGTCACTTATTGCACTGAAAACGAGGAGACCCCAAGACATGCTGGGCTACAAACACAGCGGCTTCTCGGTGGATGCCGGGGTGTGCATTGAATCCCACGACCGTCCAGGCCTTGAGCGGCTCTTGCGCTATTGCGCCCGCCCACCCTTTGCGATGGACAGGCTGCGCAAAGAGGGAAGCAAACTGGTGTACCGCTGCGGCAAGCAGCGCAGCGAACCCACCAGCGACAAGCGCGGTGCCAAGGTTGATGAGCTGCACCTCACACCGCTGGAGCTGATCGACCGCATCGCCGCGCTGGTTCCCCCGCCACGCACCCACCGGCACCGCTACTTTGGTGTGCTGGCACCAAACTCGCCGCTGAGAGCGGCGGTAACGGCGCTGGCTCAGCCTGCTGCGTCGCAACCAGCCACGGTGGAGACTGCACAACCTGGCGCGGGCGTACCTGGGGTGGCGGTGCCGGGCAACGCGGCCACACCCACACCCGAACCTGAAGCACGCCCGAAGCGAGCGGCGCATTACTTGTGGGCGGTGCTGATTGCCCGCATCTACGAGGCATTTCCGCTGCTGTGCCCCATGTGCGGTGGGCAGATGCGCATCATTGCCTTCATCACCCACAGCGCCGAAATCCGCCACATCCTGAACCACATCGGGGTGGAGTCTGCCCCCCCGCACATCACCCCGGCACGCGGGCCACCGCTGTGGGAGGGCTGCGACGCGCCGGTGGATGATGGTGCGCAAGGCGAGCCGGATTGGGATCTGGCAGCTCAACCCGACGAGGTAGACCAGCGCGTCAATTGGTGACCCAGTGAAGCGGCGGTATCCATCGCTGCGGGGAAGCAGCTGCGCGCGCGCCAGGCCCAAATGCATACTGCCTCCCAAGCTCTTGCCATTGAGCGGCAAGCGAGCGCTCAACCTTCCTTGGCCGAACGTGTTTCGAGGCCCAAAACTCGTGCCATACTTGGCCTCATGCGGTTGAATTTCCTATCCGTAAAATCATTGTCCGGTTTTTTTTGTGGTTGAGAGTAGGGGTGAAGCATGCGATTCGATGAGTACCGGCAGCATGATGCCGTAGCGTTGGCGGAGCTGGTGGCGAGAAAAGAGACGACGCCTGAAGAGTTGCTGATGTGTGCCCTGGCGCGGGCGGAGGCGATAAATCCTGATCTCAATGCCATCGTGATCCCGATGCATGACATTGCCCGTGCCAGGGTGAATGACAAGCTGTCCGGTCCGCTGGCAGGCGTGCCGTTCCTGATCAAGGATATTGCCCAGGATTATGCCGGTGTGCCGGCCACATCGGGCAGCCGGGCCTTGCGCAATCATGTGCCATCGACGCATGCCGAGTATGTGGTGCGGGCACTGGCGGCAGGGCTGGTGATCTTTGGCAAGACCAATACGCCTGAGTTTGCCCTCAAGGGAACGACGGAGCCGGAATACTGGGGTGTCACGCGAAACCCCTGGAACCGCCTGCATACCACTGGCGGTTCTTCGGGTGGTGCTGCCGCTGCAGTGGCAGCCGGCATTGTGCCGATGGCGGGGGCCAGTGATGGCGGTGGCTCCATCCGTATTCCGGCGTCATGTTGTGGGCTGTTCGGTTTGCGCCCGTCCCGTGGTCGTGTGCCGGCAGGGCCTCGTTTTGCCGAGTTCTGGCATGGCGCCTCCAGTGAGCATGTCATTACGCGCAGCGTGCGTGACAGTGCGGTAATGCTGGATGCCTTGCATGGTGCTGATGTCGGTGCTCCTTTCCAGATTCGTCCGCCGGTACGGCCATACCGGGACGAGGTGGGGCGTGACCCCGGTCGCTTGCGTATAGGCTATTCCACCCGCTCTCCGCTGGGACTGGGGGTTGATCCGGCGTGCGTGAGTGCGGTGGAGTCCAGCGTGGCCTTGCTGCGCAGTCTGGGGCATGAGGTCGAGGAGGCAGAGCCGGCCATTGACGGTCAGGCGCTGGCCGAGTGCTTTCTGACGATGTACATGGGGCAGACGGCGGCCAACATGGCCGAAGCGCAACGGCTGACGGGGGCCGGTGAAGGCGAGTTCGAGCTGGATACGCGGGCGCTGGCGCTGCTGGGGCGTGCACTCTCGGCCGGGGAGTACACACGGTCCCTGTTCCGGTGGAACGATTTTGCCCGTGCCCTTGGCGCTTTTCACCGCACCTATGACCTTTATCTGACCCCGACCGTTGCGACACCACCAGCCCGTATTGGCGAGCAGGACACGCCAGCCTGGCAACAGGCCGCACTGAAGCCGCTGCTGACGCTGGGGCTGGGCAAGTTGCTGCTGCACAGTGGCCAGGTCGAGAAGATGGCCAGTGAGAGCCTGCGGCGCGTGCCCTTTACCCAGCTGTCCAACCTGACCGGAACCCCTTCGATGTCGGTGCCCTTGCACTGGACGGCGGACGGACTGCCGGTGGGTGTGCAGTTTGTGGCGTCATTTGGTGATGAGTCCACGCTGTTCAGGCTGGCGGCGCAACTGGAGCAGGCCCGGCCATGGTTTGATCGCGTGCCTGCCTGACCGGGCCACTTGTATGTAGCGGGCGCCGGGATTAGTCTTGTACTGTCCTTAAGGCCAGTACTGCGTCATGCCACCGAGTGAATCTCATCCTGTTCGCCGCATCGCCCATCTCGACATGGATGCCTTCTATGCCTCGGTGGAGCTGTTGCGCTATCCGCAGCTGAAGGGCTTGCCGGTGGTTATCGGGGGGAGCCGGCGCAGCGAGGACGAGGTGCTGGTGAGGGCAGCCGAGGCAGGCACCCGTGACCGCATTCCCCTGGAGGAGTTTCCGCGTATCAGGGATTACGTGGGGCGCGGGGTCATTACTACCGCCACCTATGCGGCACGGCAGTTCGGGGTTGGCTCTGCCATGGGCATCATGAAGGCCGCCAGGCTGTGCCCCGATGCCATCATGCTTCCGGTTGATTTTGACGAGTACCGCACGTACTCCCGCCTGTTCAAGGAGCAGATTCTGAGGCAGGATTTGGTCAGCATAGCGGTCAACCGGGAAGCGAAACACACCCCGCAAGTTGATGCTCTCCAGCCTGGTGGGCGCAATCTTCCCGATCAGTTCCGGTTGGGCGTCAACGGCCAGAATCACTTCCGGCAATTGAACCTCACCGATGCGGTGATCCAAAGCCGCGCGCAGCTTGGTCACTTCTGGGTCTTCGTCCTCTGCGGGCAATGGCGACAAATGGAGTTCATCATCCACGCGCAGTACGCCACTGCGGGCTGCAGCGGCCACCGCATCGACACCGGCAGTTACTCTGGCCAGCAAAGGCTTCAAGAAAGTGGCAGCCTTGCTGGGTAACGATAGACGGGCATAGTGTTTCTTGGACTCTGCCTGCCAACGCTCGTCCGTGAAGAACAAGCGCGCACGACCCCGAAAGCTCAGGCTGTGCTCAATCCAGACCGAGCCATTGCGCACCGCGCGGCGCAGGGCAAACAGGGTGGCCACCTCCAACGCCTGAAACGCCCGTTCCCGGTCTGGGCTGGAGATCGAAACCTGCCAGATCATTCCCAGACTTGGTGCCACCACTTCAACTGGCAGCTTTCTGGATCCTTTGAGATATAAAGCTTGCAGCTTGGCAAGGTACTCGATGGCAGGATGCTCGCCGGTGGCCTGCCAGGGCAGCTTTGCAATGGCGACGAGCAACGACCGCACGGGGCGAATTCCATCAATCAATCCCTCGCGGACCAGGGAGGCCCTGCTCGGTGGTTTGCGTTTCTGGGTTTCGGTGATCAAGGCTTCAAGACGGGCACGCAACTCAGCATCTGGCACCGCACCTTGCGCGCTCAAGGCAACAAGTTCGCCGAGCAGCGTTTTGTACATTGCGGCCCAATTGACGGTAGCGGGGACATCGGCGGCAGCCTGACGCCACAGATCGGCGATCCGGCGCTGCACCATAAGGATCAACTGGTCTGTGGTGGTGAACAGGCAATACCGAAGAAAGCATGCGACCTCCACGGTGCGCGCTGGCTCTTTGATCTTGGCTCCGGCTGAGGGCGGCCTGGAGACAAGTCGGCGCGCGTAGCGGCGCAAGATGAGATCGGGGATGTCTGCCAGGTGCTTATGAACGTCCAGCGTGTAAAGCAGGTCGATGCGCTCCAGTACCTCGCTGATTTGGCGGGTTGAGTGTTTCGCCGGTGCAGCCCATAGCCAACTCTGCTGGGTTTGTCCATCTGGGCGCAGCTCTGAAACTGAGGCTCGCCAGCGATCAAGTGTTGCTGGATCAACGCTGGCGGCGATGGCGGTGCCTGTTTCAACTTCAAGCTGGGCAAGTGCCGCCGCAATCAGTGTCCGAATTGCCCGCTCGTGCACGATCACCAGCTTGTTCTTGTACAGCCATTGACGCGCCCGCACGAGTAGCTGATCGCGGTCGGCGCAGCGCGCCACTTCGTCGCGCAGTTCACGTACCAGTGAGCGGCGCTGGTGCTCGCTCATCCACTGGAATCCAAGGACCGTGCAGGCTACTTGTTGGTGATCGAATAGCGTGCGCCCGCGTTCATACATGGCTCTCAGCGAGGCGACTTCTGGTGCTGCAATGCCAAGCTCGTTGCCAAGGTGGCGCCACAAGGCTACTGGAATTACCCGAAAGGCACCGAGCAAACGCCCACTCATGCGCAGGAAACCAATATGGAGCGCCAGACCAAGCTTGTGGGAATCACCTCGGCGTGCATTGATTGCGTCGCGCTCGGCACCATCGAAGGTGAAAAATGCCTTCATCTCGAAGTCGCTGATATCGCGGGGGAGCCCACGCATCCCCAAAAACGTTGTGTGCCAACCCTGCATCGTGAACCTCAAAAGTGGGAGGCCACCATACCCGTTTACAAAGCGAACAGGAAAGTCAATGAAATCAACGGTCTACCCAGACCACCCCCGCGCCAGTGCTAGCTTTGCGTACCGTCACTTATTGCACTGAAAACGAGGAGACCCCTCGTCGGCGACGACTGGGATGCTTCGGCTAACAGGAGCGAATGGTCAGGTTTGCGAGACCCGTATGTCGCAGCGCTCACAGAGGGAGCCGCATGTGAGCCACAGCTCGTGATCGACGCAAAGGGGCGGCATATCCTTGACGCTGTCACAGCGTCGCAATTTGGTGTTGACGCAGAAAGCGCAGCTCTCATCGAGGATTTCGAACTGGACCGTTTGTTGCAGATGCACGATGCAGGTGTGGCGCCAGGCCAAGTGATTGCTGGTTACCGCTGGTACCGGCAGTACGGCTGCCTGCAACTCTCACACTCGCAGCGCGCAGAGCACGATGAAATTGCTCGCCGAACCGCGTTCAAGGATCGGCGGGGATGGACTCTTGAGTACGACATACAGACCGTGCTTTCATCGTCGGTGGCGTATGGCGTGCTGCCGGTTGCTGCGAAAGAGGCGTGGCGACATGCCGGCAAGGCCCAACAAGAGCTTGAACTTGCTGCTGCTTGAACGGAATAGCCTCAGTTGCGAAAGAGCCCCGAACTTCGGGGCTCTTTTTTTTCGAGCCTACATTGCGCGTAGCTTGCGAGACCAACTGGTTTGACCGCTGGAAGCGGAGCCAGAAGCTTCAAGACTGGGTCAAGAGCATCTAAGAGCCGTCAGCGCTCCATCAGCCTTCTGACATCCAGTAGAACTCACCGCCATCGTCATCTTCATCCGGTGCGCGTGTCCTCGGCTCTCCATGCTGTTCGACCGAAGCAAGAGCTCCATTCCCGTACATTCGTCGGCCGACTTTGGGATACTCCACGATAGCGATCACCGGTACCGCGAGCGATTCTTCCTGATTGAATGCGTAGACTTCCCCTTCAACATCAAATCTCAGACTATCCGGAACGTCATTCTCGGCGGAATGACAGCGGCAAGCAGTTGCCCTTTGGCCGTCTGGAAAACCAGCCAATCGCTTCATGTCATGTAGCCGAGAATCGAACGTGTCTTCGAAGGTGAGTTCTGCGGCACGGTGCATGCCACTTATCGTCGTCAGCCAAAACGGAGAAATACCGCTTGGACGAAGCGCCATTGTGGCCTCTCGCCACAGCGCTTGAGACACAGGAAGTCCGAGGTCTGTCGCTCGGGCAAGCCCCGCATCTTCGTCGAACAGGACATAGAGCGGCCGCGTTTGATTCAGGGTCGCGAGATCTGCAGCGCGCAAAGACGCGTAGGTTCGATGGCCAACACAGGCAGCGAGAAGCTGATGCACTTGGCCGAGCTTGATTTTGGGTACGTGCTTGACGAGGAGCGCGTGCGCGACGCCGCTCCAGCGGGAGAACTGGTCCATGGTTGTCTCTCAGAGCACAGCGAACGTTGAGCGTTTAGCGTCCGCCGCCTTGACAATCATGCGACGCGGAAAGAAGAGGTGAATGCGTACCAGTTTAAGCCGCTCAAAACTTGGGCTGGGAGCCCAGGCGGCGATGCGCGCCCACGACGATTCTGCCATCGGGTCGTACCAAACGCAAACGGTGGGCACGCGATCAACGCGCGAACCGGAATCAACCGCTACACGCGGATGCGTTTGGGTATTGTGGCCGCCTACCGGGGCGTGCAGATCAGATGATCAACGCAGGTTTGGCTAGCTGCCGTCGACTCCGATCGGCGACTGACGCGTTACTGCCGCGCAGAAGCACCTCAACGGGGAATTCGGTGAGCGTTTTGACAGCCGCCCGCACAGCTTCAACCGTGCACTTGCCCCTGGATGTCGCATCATCCGGCACGACATCACGCTTGAGCACAGTGTGGACCGCCCGCAGCGCTGGCACTCGCGCAGTGGAGTCGCTTTCGGGGCGAAGGCTGATGCCGGCCGTGGCGTGACAGACCAGACCCGACCCGAGCGCGGTGGAGTCGTACTCGACGACGATCACCAGATCGGCGGCGTCTAGCACCTGGCCGAGGTCATTGGGGATCAGATCAGCGACGGTATCGGCGGTGTTTGCAATCGAGTTGTCGCCGTAGGACGCAACAGTAATGCCACTGGAGGCGCCGGCGGCGAGCATGAGAATAAGAGCGGCTGCAAATCGCTTCATGGGCATCCTGGTTACAAGGGTGGGGGCACGGAGCGCCTTCGTTCCGTTGCCTGTCTGACCTATTCTGACAAGAGCAATCGGTTGTCAATGCGCCGTGCTTTAGCCCCAAAGCCGCCTCGTGTCAGCACGCTTTCGCAGCTTGGCCATGTCCAACTTCCGTCTGTTTATTGCGCTCGATCCCACGCCCGAGACGGTTGCGGTCTTGCGGCGCGCGCAGGTCTGTCTGCGGGACGTTCACTGGAGTGGGGCGCGTTGGCTACCCCCGGAACAATGGCACGCAACGCTACGCTTCTTGGGGGCAACGCCTGAGGATCAGGTGCAGCACTGGAAGCGCACGCTGCAGCAGTTCGACGTGCTCGCCCGGGATGCAGCGCCACTGCCGATCGACGGCGTTGCAATCTGGCCAGCGCCAGCGCACCCCCGTGTGATCGTGGTCACCGCGAAGTACGCCATATGGGCGCAGGATATGGCGACGCGCTTGGAGGCCCGCGCGCGCGCGGCCGGCTATCGCGCGGAAACTCGAGCATTTCACCCGCATGTCACGCTCGCGAGAGTTGGCGTACATGGGGTAATCGTACTTCTCGTGCAAAATCTGGCGGTTTCCCGGCAAAGCCTTTTTTCATAAGGCTTTCCAGGTGATTCCGACTATTGTCTGCTGCCTTCCGGCGTCTTCGGGAGTACGATGTCCGCCCCGCGATTTCGGATCGCGTCACCTGAACGGGGGCGGAAGATGTCGGACTTGCAATTTCGCTATGTGGGAAAGGACTGCTTACCGGCCCGCTTATCCGAGTTCGATATCGATCATTACTTTGCCTTGACCGGCAGCGATATCGCCGCGATTAACAACAAGTTCCGACGGGACGGGCGAGCCGGCGCCGCCATTCAGCTGGTTTTCCTGCGTGCTAGCGGCCGCACCCTCGACCAGCTCAATACCCTACCCCGGCAGTTGCTGCGCTACGTCGGCGACAAGCTCGGCTTGCCAACCCCGACCATTGCGTCACTACGCACAATCTACCAACGCTACAAGACGCTTTACGAGCATCAGGTCTGGGCTTGCGATTACCTCGGCCTGAGGCGGCTGGATGAAGACCAGTGGACGGGCCTCGAAGCCTGGATGCGGCAGGACGCCACCGAATCGCTGTCGCTGGACGAGCTGGTCCAGCACGCCAACTACTGGCTGTACGAACGGCGGATTCTGATCCCTTCCACGCGCGCGTTGCAGGACTTGGCGCGTTCCATTTGGGCGAGCATCGAGCGTGACCTGCTGGCCACGATTGAAGCGGTCGTGCCCATGGAGCAGGTTGCGCGGGCTGAGGCCGCTGTATTTGCCCAGCATGCGGCCTCCAGTTCGACCGTGCTGGAATGGCTCAAGACGCCGCCCGCACGCCACAGCCCGTCCACCATGAGCGAGACGCTGGACAAAATCCGCTTTCTCAAAGGACTGGGCGCGCATACCTGGGCGTTGGATGGCATCCCGATCGAGAAACAACGCGCCTATGGCCAGCGCGTCCAGGCCCGCCGTCCTGCCAAGATCCGCGAACTGAAAACGTCCACGCGCACCATCGAACTGTTGTTCTTCCTGCGTGTGACCCTGCTGGAGTTGACGGACGCGATGGCCTACCAGGCCGGACGCCGCGTCTCCGATCTCATCAGGCAGGCCTACAACAAGACCACTACGAAGCAAGCGCGCTCGGCGCTCCAATACCGGCAGCAACTGGTCGAGATCAAGGGGCTGGTTGACGACGACAGTCGCTCGGCCGAAGCGCGCCTGGCAGACATCGGCCAGCTGCTCGAAGGCCTGTCTGCCAAGCCCACCGCAAGCCATGCCGCGAGCGTGCGCGAAACACTCACAGAAGATCACCACCGCATCCGCAACCTGCTGGCGCCCCTGCGGGAATTGGAGCTGGCCGGAAACGGCAACGAGCCGGTCATGCGGCAGCTTGAGGTCATCGGCAAGCTGTACGAACATGGTGCGACGGAACTGCCGCCCGATTGCAATGTGCCGGTGAGCGCAAGCTGGCGTGATTTGGTCGATGGCGAAGATCGTAAGCGCGCGCTGCGCGCGATGGAAGCCTGCGCGATCACGGGCTTGCGCAAAGCTCTGCGCCGCGGCACGGTCTGGATCAGCCACAGCCTGTCGTTCCGGGAGCGCGATCAGTTGCTGATCCCGCCGACACAGTGGGAATCGGAGCGGGACCGGTATCTGTCCTCGATCGGTTTGCCGAACCAGGCTGACACCTACCTCAACCGCCTCACGGATCATCTGAAGGCAGGTCTTGCGGCGCTGGACGAGGCCCGCGAGGCGGGTCACTTCACGATGGATGCGAACGGTGTGTTGCATCTGTCGCCGCTGGACGCGGCCCCAACCGACGGTGTACCCACGCGTACACGTGATCTGCTCTTCAAGGACATTGGCAGCGCGCAGTTTGCCGACATGATCCTGGAGATGGATGCCCGTACGAATTTCAGCGAGGTGCTGCTCGCACGCAAGGCGCGCGATGCGCACGAGTTGATCTCGCTCTACGCTGCATTGATCGCCCACGGTACCGAACTGGATGCCAAGGGTGTGGCGGCCATGATCCCGCAATTGGACACGGCGCACGTCTCTACTGCGATGCGCGCGTTGGAGATGCCGGGGCGGCTGCGCCGCGCGAATGAGCGCGTGGTGGAGTTCCAACGCACGCACGCGATCACCGAGCTGTGGGGAACCGGTCAGCAGGCGTCGAGCGACTCGATGAGCCTGGATACCTCACCCCACTTGTTTTACGCACGCGCCGATCCGCGCCGGCGCACCCATGCGGTTGGCATCTACACCCACGTGCTGGACCAGCACGGTATCGCGTACAACCAGCCCATGGTGCTCAACGAGCGGCAGACCGGCGTAGCGATCGAAGGCGTGCTGCGCCACAACGAGACCCGTACCGGCGGCGGGCTCCTCCGGCTCGCGGTCGATACGCACGGCTATACGAACGTGGGGATGGCGGTGGCCAAATTGCTCGGCTTTGACCTGTGCCCATGGCTTCGCAACCTGTCCGAGCGCAAGCTGTACGTGCCGCGTGGGCTGCTAGTGAGCGACGGCTTGTCGGCCGCAGCGTCTCACGAGATCTCGCTCAAGACTATTCGTGAGGGCTGGGATGGGTTGCTGCGCTTGGTGGCGTCAATCTATTCGGGACGCGTGAGTGCGATTGTCGCGCTGCAGCGCTTCGGCAGCGCCGCCCAAGGCGACCCCATCCACAAAGCTGCGGATCACCTGGGCAAACTGCTGCGCACGCTGTTCCTGTGCGACTTCTTCAGCAATGCGGAGTTTCGCCGCGAGTTGCGCACCCTGCTCAATCGGGGTGAGTCGGTCCACCAGCTTCAGCGGGCCATCTATTCCAGCAAGGTGGCACATGACCGCGGGCGCCGTCAGGACGAAATGATCGCGATTTCCGGATCGCTGACCCTACTGACGAACCTGGTGATTGCCTGGAACACGCAGCGTATGCAGGCCACGGTCGATGCGTGGCGCCGCAAGGGGCTGCGCGTCGAAGACGACTGGCTGCGCCGCATGGGCCCGGCCCACTTCGCGCATGTGAATTTCCGGGGCATCCTGAGTTTCCCGATCCACCAGTACCAGGACACCCTGCTGGAGGCAGCGCCTCGCCGGCGTGCGGGATAATGGCAATTCGCAAGTCCCAGGCTGATTAGCTCCAGTGGGTATCGGTCACCGGATCGTGCAGCGTCACCTCGACAAAGCAGTTGCACAGGTCCGCCTGGTCGTGCATCTCCGCAATCAGTTCCGCGATGGCCTGTTCCAGTTCGGGGCCAGCGGCAAACGGCATCACGATCTCGTATTCGGTGCGGGGGCCCTCCAGCGGCCGCATTTGGTACTGGGCCAAGCAGCACTGCTCAATCCAGCGACGCGCCTTGGACTTGCCGCGCACGAACTTGCTGTTGCGCTCGATATAGAGGCGCACGATCAAGCGCGTCTGAGCCACGGGCTTGGGCACAGCCATGGGGCGCTGCTCCGTCGATGCGGGTGGGATGGCCCGCGGTGGCATAGGTGCTGCAGGCGGCGCCAGCGCCGATTCGATACGGTGTTGTGCGAATGGGTCTGCCGCGTCAATGTAGCGCATGGCGGAGCGGACATCCTTCCAGCCGACGTACTCCATCAGCATCTTGAGATCCCACTGGTTCGCGTTGGCCCAGGAGGCAAAGCCGCGCCGCAGCGAGTGACTGCTATAGCGAGCCGCCTCGGGCAGGCCGGCTTCCTGGAACAACGTTCGCAACAAGGGCACGACGCTGGCGGCCTGCAGCCCGGCGTCGGCGATCTTCCCCCAGCGATCGATGCGCCGAAAAACCGGACCCCGCGTCAAGCCGGATGCGGCCAGCCATGCCTCGTAGGCCGCCACCGGGCACAGACGCGACAAGGCCGGTGCCCGGTGCGTCGTACCAACGTGGTCTGTCTTGGTGCGCGGCAGGAAGATGGTCATGCCGCGCCCAGGTTCGACGGTGATGTGCTCGATCTGCAGCCGGCTCAGTTCGTCCGATCGGAAACCCCGCCAGAAGCCGATCAGCACCAGCGCCTTGTTACGGGTGTGGACCTGGAGTTGACGGCCCGCATTTGCCACCGTAGCTGTGGCGATCTGGGCATCGAGCCACGCGACCAATCGCTCCAGTTGCATGAGTTGCAGCGGTTTGGCGCGCCGCTCCTGGGCAGGGTGCAGTGCCTGGATGCCCTTGAGCACCTTCCGCACGTGTGGCGCCCGGGTCGGGTCGGGGAAACCCTGTGAAACGTGCCACTGCCCGATCGCAGCAAGGCGCTGACGCAGCGTGTTGATGGCAAGCGTCTGCGCGTGGTCGGCCAGGTAGCGCGCAATGCTGTCGGCGCTCGCCGGCAGGAAGCCTCCCCACTCGACCTCGAAATGCCGAATGGCCGATTGGTAGCTGCGCCGCGTGTTATCGCGGGTCGCGGCTTCGAGATAGCGGTCAATATCCGGCATCGCGCCCTAGTGCGTATGACGATGGTGGATGTCCGGATAATGCGGGTGTTTGTGGACCAGCACCTCATGCTTGTGCGCATGCACGTGTGGCTCCTTGCCATCCCACGGGAAATCGTGCTCATGCTGGTGGTGCTCGTCGTGTCGATGCGCATGCATGTGCTCCATGGGCTCGTGCACGTGCTCATGCTCGTGCCGCTCGCGCAGATGCAGCCAGACCCCTAGCGCCATCAGCGCCGCAGCGATCCAGAACAGAATGCCGGGAACCTCAGGCCAGATGAGGAATGAAATCACGACGCCGAACAGCGGCGCGACCGAGAAGTACGCTCCGGTGCGCGCGGTGCCCAGATGTCGCAGCGCGACCACGAATAGCGCCAGGCTAATCCCATAGCCAGCAAAGCCGACCACCATGGCCGCGACAAGAGGCAACGCAGCCGGCAGCGCATTGCCGGCCACCAGTGCGAAGCCAGTATTGCAGGTGCCGGCCACCAAGCCTTTCAGGCAGGCGATCAACACCGCATCGTTGGACGAGACGTTACGCGTCAGATTGTTGTCGATCGCCCAGCAGGCACAGGCGGCAACGATCAACAAGGCGCCCGGTGACAGGCTCGCCGCATCGGGTTGCCACGACAGCAGCACGCCGCCCGCGACGATGGCGACCATCCCGAGAACGATTTGCCGGTCGGCGTTTTCCTTGAATATGATCCACGCCACCAGCGCGGTGAAAACCCCTTCGACGTTCAGCAATAGCGACGCGGGCGCGGCGCCCGTGTGAGTCAACCCCGTCATCAGGAGTGCTGGCCCCGCCACGCCGCCGGCGACAATCGCGCCCAGCAGCCAGGGAATCTCACCCCGAGGAATGGCAGGCCCAGGCTGTGCCGCCTCGCTGGCTGTCCTGGTCAGCCGCCTGAATAGCAGAACACCCGCCAAGCCAAGGCCACTTCCCAGATAGAGCAGTCCCGCCAGCAGGATCGGTGAAACCGCGCCAGTCAGGGTCTTAGCCAAGGGCGTGCTTGCGCCGAACAGCAGTGCGGCTGCCAGGGCTGGGGTTGCGGAGCGGAGGGACATGTCGACAATCGTGGTTGAGCGCGGGCTCGACTATTGTCGCGCGTTCGGCGTGCGTCAGGTGTCGGGCTTCAAGACACGCATCACCGGATGATGGTCGATGTCCGGCAGGGGAAGATAAATCTCATGCGTGGCGGGATCGATCGCCAAGCTGTGCGCATTCGGCCCCACCCAACCTTCGCCGATCTTGGCCACTCCGGCTGCCTCAACCTTAAAGGGGTCGTCTCAGAAAACGGAAAATAAAGCACGCTAAGGCATAGCCGAACCTGCCAAGCTTGCTCCACCCTGTAGTGACGCGATCAGCGGGCAGGAAACGTTCCCCCTTCGCGCATGGCAGGCGCACACCAACTCAGACAGCACGGCCTCCATGCGCGCCAGGTCAGCCATTTTCTCGCGCACGTCCTTGAGCTTGTGCTCGGCCAGACTGCTGGCTTCCTCGCAATGGGTGCCATCCTCCAGCCGCAGCAGCTCGGCGATCTCATCCAGGCTGAAGCCCAGCCGCTGGGCTGATTTCACGAAGCGCACCCGCGTTACATCCGCCTCGCCATAGCGGCGGATGCTGCCATAGGGCTTGTCAGGCTCCAGCAACAAGCCCTTGCGCTGATAGAAACGGATGGTCTCCACATTGACCCCGGCCGCCTTGGCGAAAACGCCAATGGTCAGGTTCTCCAAATTGTTTTCCATATCGCTTGACTCCGTACATGAGTACGGAAGTAAGGTTACGCTATCCAATTTCAATTCGAAAGGACAAGCGCATGTCTGAACCAAAAACCGGGCGCGGCGCGCTCTTCACTGGAGGGCTTGCCGCCATCCTCGCCTCGGCTTGCTGCCTCGGGCCGTTGGTTCTGATCGCCTTGGGGTTCAGCGGCGCTTGGATCGGCAACTTGGCGGTGTTGGAACCCTATCGCCCCATCTTTATCGGCGTGGCGCTGGTGGCGTTGTTCTTCGCCTGGCGGCGCATCTACCGGCAGGCAGCGGCCTGCAAACCGGGTGAGGTCTGCGCGATTCCCCAAGTGCGAGCTACTTACAAGCTCATTTTCTGGATCGTGGCCGCGCTGGTTCTGGTCGCGCTCGGATTTCCCTACGTCATGCCATTTTTCTACTGATCGGAGTTCACCATGAAGAAACTGTTTGCCTCCCTCGCCCTCGCCGCCGTTGTTGCCCCCGTCTGGGCCGCCACCCAGACCGTCACGCTGTCCGTACCGGGCATGACCTGCTCCGCCTGCCCGATCACTGTCAAGAAGGCGATTTCCAAGGTCGAAGGCGTCAGCAAAGTTGACGTGACTTTCGAGACACGCCAAGCGGTCGTCACCTTCGACGATGCCAAGACCAGCGTGCAGAAGCTGACCAAGGCAACCGCAGACGCGGGCTATCCGTCCAGCGTCAAGCAGTGAGTCACTGAAAACGGCACCGCAGCACAACGGACGTCATTGTCTGGCGCCACAAACGATAAAGGATCTGTTGCATGACCCATCTAAAAATCACCGGCATGACTTGCGACTCGTGCGCGGCGCACGTCAAGGAAGCGCTGGAAAAAGTGCCAGGCGTGCAGTCGGCGCTGGTGTCCTATCCGAAGGGCACAGCGCAACTCGCCATCGTGCCGGGCACATCGCCGGACGCGCTGACTGCCGCCGTGGCCGGACTGGGCTACAAGGCAACGCTAGCCGATGCGCCACTGGCGGACAACCGCGTCGGACTGCTCGACAAGGTGCGGGGATGGATGGCCGCCGCCGAAAAGCACAGTGGCAACGAGCCCCCGGTGCAGGTAGCGGTCATTGGCAGCGGTGGAGCCGCGATGGCGGCGGCGCTGAAGGCCGTCGAGCAAGGCGCGCAGGTCACGCTGATCGAGCGCGGCACCATCGGCGGCACCTGCGTCAATGTCGGCTGTGTGCCGTCCAAGATCATGATCCGCGCCGCCCACATCGCCCATCTGCGCCGGGAAAGCCCGTTCGATGGCGGTATTGCGGCAACTGTGCCTACGATTGACCGCAGTAAGCTGCTGGCCCAGCAGCAGGCCCGCGTCGACGAACTGCGGCACGCCAAGTACGAAGGCATCCTGGGCGGTAATCCGGCCATCACCGTTGTGCACGGTGAGGCGCGCTTCAAGGACGACCAGAGCCTTACCGTCCGTTTGAACGAGGGTGGCGAGCGCGTCGTGATGTTCGACCGCTGCCTGGTCGCCACGGGTGCCAGCCCGGCGGTCCCGCCGATTCCGGGCTTGAAAGAGTCACCCTACTGGACTTCCACCGAGGCCCTGGCGAGCGACACCATTCCCGAACGCCTTGCCGTAATCGGCTCGTCGGTGGTGGCGCTGGAGCTGGCGCAAGCCTTTGCCCGGCTGGGCAGCAAGGTCACGGTCCTGGCGCGCAATACCTTGTTCTTCCGTGAAGACCCGGCCATCGGCGAGGCGGTGACAGCCGCTTTCCGTGCCGAGGGCATCGAGGTGCTGGAGCACACGCAAGCCAGCCAGGTCGCCCATATGGACGGTGAATTCGTGCTGACCACCACGCACGGTGAATTGCGCGCCGACAAACTGCTGGTTGCCACCGGTCGGACACCGAACACGCGCAGCCTCGCGCTGGACGCAGCGGGGGTCACTGTCAATGCGCAAGGTGCCATCGTCATCGACCAAGGCATGCGCACGAGCAACCCGAACATCTACGCGGCCGGCGACTGCACCGACCAGCCGCAGTTCGTCTATGTGGCGGCAGCGGCCGGCACCCGTGCCGCGATCAACATGACCGGCGGCGATGCGGCGCTCGACCTGACCGCAATGCCGGCCGTGGTGTTCACCGATCCGCAAGTGGCGACCGTGGGCTACAGCGAGGCGGAAGCCCACCACGACGGGATCGAGACCGACAGCCGCACCTTGACCTTGGACAACGTGCCGCGTGCGCTCGCCAACTTCGACACACGCGGCTTCATCAAGTTGGTTATCGAGGAAGGCAGCCATCGGCTGATCGGCGTACAGGCGGTCGCGCCGGAAGCGGGTGAACTGATCCAGACGGCGGCTCTGGCCATTCGCAACCGCATGACGGTGCAGGAACTGGCCGACCAGTTGTTCCCCTACCTGACGATGGTCGAGGGGTTGAAGCTCGCGGCGCAGACCTTCAACAAGGATGTGAAGCAGCTTTCCTGCTGCGCCGGGTGAGAAAAAGGAGGTGTTCAATGAACGCCTACACGGTGTCCCGGCTGGCTCTTGATGCCGGGGTGAGCGTGCATATCGTGCGCGACTACCTGCTGCGCGGATTGCTGCGCCCGGTGGCGTGCACACCAGGCGGCTACGGCTTGTTCGATGACGCCGCCTTGCAACGGCTGTGCTTCGTGCGGGCGGCCTTCGAGGCGGGCATCGGCCTCGACGCGCTGGCGCGGCTGTGCCGGGCGCTGGATGCGGCGGACGGCGACGAAGCGGCCGCGCAGCTTGCCCTGCTGCGTCAGTTCGTCGAGCGTCGGCGCGAAGCGTTGGCCGATCTGGAAGTGCAGTTGGCCACCCTGCCGACCGAGCCGGCACAGCACGCGGAGAGTCTGCCATGAACAACCCCGAGCGCTTGCCGTCCGAGACGCACAAACCGATCACCGGCTACCTGTGGGGCGGACTGGCTGTGCTGACTTGCCCCTGCCACCTGCCCATCCTCGCTGTCGTGCTGGCCGGCACAACCGCCGGTGCTTTCCTCGGCGAGCATTGGGTCATCGCGGCGCTCGGTTTGACCGGCCTGTTCCTTCTGTCCCTGTCGCGGGCGTTGCGGGCATTCAGGGAAAGAGAATGAGCGCTTTCCGGCCGGATGGATGGACGACGCCGGAACTGGCCCAAGCGGTCGAGCGCGGGCAGCTTGAACTGCACTACCAGCCCGTCGTCGATCTGCGCAGTGGTGGGATTGTCGGCGCGGAAGCCCTGTTGCGCTGGCGTCATCCGACGCTTGGACTATTGCCACCGGGCCAGTTCCTGCCCGTGGTCGAATCGTCCGGCCTGATGCCTGAAATCGGCGCTTGGGTGCTGGGCGAAGCCTGCCGCCAGATGCGTGACTGGCGAATGCTGGCATGGCGACCGTTCCGGCTGGCCGTCAATGTTTCGGCGAGCCAAGTGGGACCGGACTTCGACGGGTGGGTAAAGGGCGTGCTGGCTGATGCCGAGTTGCCCGCCGAGTATCTCGAAATCGAGCTGACCGAATCGGTCGCGTTTGGTGATCCGGCGATCTTCCCCGCCCTGGACGCCTCGCGGCAGATCGGTGTGCGCTTCGCCGCCGATGACTTCGGGACGGGGTATTCCTGTCTGCAACATCTGAAGTGCTGCCCAATCAGCACGCTCAAGATCGACCAATCGTTTGTCGCCGGGCTCGCCAACGACCGCCGCGACCAAACCATCGTGCACACCGTGATTCAGCTTGCGCACGGGCTGGGCATGGATGTGGTGGCTGAAGGCGTGGAAACATCGGCGAGTCTTGATCTATTGCGACAAGCGGACTGCGACACAGGACAAGGCTTCCTGTTCGCGAAGCCAATGCCGGCGGCGGCATTCGCCGTCTTCGTCAGTCAATGGAGGGGTGCCACCATGAATGCAAGTGACTCGACCACCACCAGTTGCTGCGTGTGCTGCAAGGAAATCCCGCTCGATGCCGCCTTCACCCCGGAAGGCGCGGAATACGTCGAGCACTTCTGCGGGTTGGAGTGTTATCAACGCTTCGAAGCGCGTGCCAAGACAGGGAACGAAACCGATGCCGATCCGAACGCCTGCGACTCGCTACCGTCAGATTGAGGCATACCCTAACTTGGCGTCAGACCATCCGGCGCTAAATCGTCAGAATAGAGTTGCCTTCCGAATTGATTGACATGCGCCGTCAAGGGTCATAGATTTCTTCCTGACACATTTCCCTCAGGAGGATACCTTGCACGGTCAGCGCATCGGTTACGTCCGCGTCAGCAGCTTCGACCAGAACCCAGAACGGCAGCTCGAACAGATCCAGGTGGATAAAGTGTTCACCGACAAGGCGTCGGGCAAGGACACACGGCGGCCCGAACTGGAACGGCTGCTCGCCTTCGTGCGCGAAGGCGACACGGTCGTGGTGCACAGCATGGATCGTCTGGCGCGCAACCTCGACGACCTGCGCCGCCTGGTGCAGGGCCTCACCCAGCGCGGCGTACGCATCGAGTTCCTTAAGGAGCATTTGACCTTCACCGGCGAGGACTCGCCGATGGCGAACCTGATGCTGTCGGTAATGGGCGCGTTCGCCGAGTTCGAACGCGCCTTGATCCGCGAGCGGCAGCGCGAGGGCATCGCGCTCGCCAAGCAGCGCGGGGCCTACCGTGGCAGGAAGAAATCCCTGTCGTCTGAGCGTATTGCCGAACTGCGCCAACGTGTCGAGGCTGGCGAGCAAAAGACCAAGCTGGCTCGTGAATTCGGAATCAGTCGCGAAACCCTGTATCAATACTTGAGAACGGATCAGTAAATATGCCACGTCGTTCAATCCTGTCCGCCGCCGAGCGCGAAAGCCTGCTGGCGTTGCCGGACACCAAGGATGAGTTGATCCGTCACTACACGTTCAGCGAAAGCGACCTCTCCATCATCCGGCAGCGGCGCGGCCCGGCCAATCGGCTGGGCTTCGCGGTGCAGCTCTGCTACCTGCGCTTTCCCGGCGTCATCCTTGGCGCTGATGAGCCACCGTTCCCGCCATTGCTGAGACTGGTCGCCAACCAGCTCAAGGTCGGCATCGAAAGCTGGGACGAGTACGGGCAGCGTGAGCAGACCCGACGCGAGCACCTGGTCGAGCTGCAAACGGTGTTCGGCTTCCAGCCGTTCACGATTGGCCACTACCGGCAGGCTGTCCAGTTGCTGACCGAGCTGGCCATGCAAACCGACAAGGGCATCGTGCTGGCCAGAGCCTTGATCGAGCACCTGCGGCGGCAGTCGGTCATTGTGCCCGCCCTCAACGCCGTCGAGCGGGCGAGCGCCGAAGCGATTACCCGCGCCAACCGGCGTCTCTACGACGCCTTGGCTGAGCCGCTGACGGACGTGCATCGCCGTCGCCTCGACGATCTGCTCAAGCGCCGCGACAACGGCAAGACGACGTGGCTGGCCTGGCTGCGGCAATCCCCGGTCAAACCGAACTCGCGGCACATGCTGGAACACATCGAACGCCTCAAGGCGTGGCAGGCGCTCGACCTGCCCTCCGGCATCGAGCGGCTGGTTCACCAGAACCGGCTGCTCAAGATCGCCCGCGAGGGCGGCCAGATGACGCCCGCCGACCTGGCGAAGTTCGAGCCGCAGCGGCGTTACGCGACCCTGGTGGCGCTCGCCATCGAGGGCATGGCCACCGTCACCGACGAAATCATCGACCTGCATGACCGCATCCTGGGCAAGCTGTTCAATGCCGCCAAGAACAAGCATCAGCAGCAGTTCCAGGCATCCGGCAAGGCGATCAATGCCAAGGTGCGGCTGTTCGGGCGCATCGGCCAGGCGCTGATCGAGGCCAAGCAAGCGGGCCGCGATCCGTTCGCCGCCATCGAGGCCGTCATGTCCTGGGATGCTTTCGCCGAGAGCGTCACCGAAGCGCAGCGGCTCGCGCAACCCGAGGACTTCGATTTCCTGCACCGCATCGGCGAGAGCTACGCCACGCTGCGCCGCTACGCGCCGGAATTTCTCGACGTGCTCAAGTTGCGGGCCGCGCCCGCCGCCAAGGACGTACTCGACGCCATCGAGGTGCTGCGCAGCATGAACAGCGACAACGCCCGCAAGGTGCCCACCGACGCGCCGACCGAGTTCATCAAGCCGCGCTGGCAGAAGCTGGTGATGACCGACACCGGCATCGACCGGCGCTACTACGAACTGTGCGCGCTGTCGGAGCTGAAGAACGCGCTGCGCTCCGGCGACATCTGGGTGCAAGGCTCGCGCCAGTTCAAGGACTTCGAGGACTACCTGGTGCCGCCCGCGAAATTCGCCAGCCTCAAGCAGGCCAGCGAATTGCCGCTGGCCGTGGCCACCGATTGCGACCAGTACCTGCATGACCGGCTGACGCTGCTGGAAACGCAGCTCGCCACCGTCAACCGCATGGCGCTGGCCAACGAGCTGCCGGACGCCATCATCACGGAGTCGGGCCTGAAGATCACGCCGCTCGATGCGGCGGTGCCCGATACCGCACAGGCCCTGATCGACCAGACGGCGATGATCCTACCGCACGTCAAGATCACCGAATTGCTGCTGGAGGTAGACGAATGGACGGGCTTCACCCGGCACTTCGCCCACCTGAAGTCAGGCGACCTGGCCAAGGACAAAAACCTGTTGCTGACCACGATCCTCGCCGACGCGATCAACCTGGGCCTGACCAAGATGGCGGAATCGTGCCCCGGCACGACCTACGCCAAGCTGGCCTGGCTGCAAGCCTGGCACATCCGCGACGAAACCTACGGGGCGGCACTGGCCGAGCTGGTCAACGCGCAGTTCCGACATCCCTTCGCCGAGCATTGGGGCGACGGCACCACGTCATCGTCGGACGGCCAGAACTTCCGCACCGGCAGCAAGGCCGAGAGCACCGGCCACATCAATCCGAAATACGGCAGCAGCCCAGGGCGGACGTTCTACACCCATATCTCCGACCAGTACGCGCCGTTCCACACCAAGGTCGTGAACGTCGGCGTGCGCGACTCGACCTACGTGCTCGACGGCCTGCTGTATCACGAATCCGACCTGCGGATCGAGGAGCACTACACCGACACGGCAGGGTTCACGGACCACGTCTTCGCGTTGATGCACCTGCTGGGCTTCCGCTTCGCCCCGCGCATTCGTGACCTGGGCGACACCAAGCTCTACATCCCGAAGGGCGATGCCACCTACGAGGCGTTGAAACCGATGATCGGCGGCACGCTCAACATCAAGCACGTCCGCGCCCATTGGGATGAAATCCTGCGGATGGCCACCTCGATCAAGCAGGGCACGGCGACGGCCTCGCTGATGCTCAGGAAGCTTGGCAGCTACCCGCGCCAGAACGGCCTGGCCGTCGCCCTGCGTGAGCTGGGACGCATCGAGCGCACACTGTTCATCCTGGACTGGCTGCAAAGCGTCGAGCTGCGCCGCCGCGTGCATGCCGGGCTGAACAAAGGCGAGGCGCGCAACGCGCTGGCCCGCGCCGTGTTCTTCAACCGCCTGGGGGAAATCCGCGACCGCAGCTTCGAGCAGCAGCGCTACCGGGCCAGCGGCCTCAACCTGGTGACGGCGGCCATCGTGCTATGGAACACGGTCTATCTGGAGCGGGCCGCGAACGCCTTGCGTGGCCACGGTCAAGCCGTCGATGACGGCCTGTTGCAGTACCTGTCGCCGCTCGGCTGGGAGCACATCAACCTGACCGGCGATTACCTCTGGCGCAGCAGCGCCAAGATCGGCGCGGGCAAGTTCAGGCCGCTACGGCCGCTGCAACCGGCTTAGCGTGCTTTATTTTCCGTTTTCTGAGACGACCCCCACAAGAGGGAGAAGGGCCACCGCCCCTGCCGCGAGCAACATCAGACTCGATAGAACTTTTTTCATGAATTTTTCGTGGCTACTTCGTGCCGAAAACATACGTTCCGACGACAATGACCACCAACCCAATCAGCTTCCATTTGGCCGGCAGCGAATAGATTGCGCTTCGAATGATTGAGCGCTCAGCTTCGTTGACGACTTGCTTTTCATCAAGCATGTAACCTTCCCTACTCGGCAAAAACTTCCTGCAACGTATTCAAGACGCTCATCAAGGTCTTATCGACCACTACGCCCTCTTTCTTGACCAGGCGCACCTTGTCCACCGCGCGAATCTGGTCCAGCAAAATCAGCCCGCTCTTCTTCATGAACGTGATAGGCACGCGGAACGGCGCTGACCGACCCTTCGTCGTCATCGGCGCGACGATCACCGTGCGCAGATGGTCGTGCATTTCGGGCGGCGAGACGACCACGCACGGCCGCGTCTTCTGAATCTCACTGCCTTTCGTCGGGTCCAGGGCGACCAGCCAAATCTCACCGCGCGCTACCACACCAGCTCCGCGTCGTCAGCGTTGGGGAACTCACCCATCACCAGCGCATCGTCGCCGGCCGCCGCCACCGCTTGGCTGGCCTCGGCCCAGCCCTCGCGAGCCTTCTTCTGCGGTTTGCGAATCACCAGCGCGTCGTCCTCGACAGACATGTCCACTTCATCCTCCAAACCAAGTTGGGCCAGGATCGGCTTGGGGATCAGCACCCCTTGCGAATTGCCCATCCTGCGTATCGTCGCTCTCATAGCATCACCGTAAGCACAATGTTATACCCTCGCGCAGCGAATGGCAACACAATGTTATTACATCTTCCTCGTTGTGTCCTCCCGCTCTTGACTCGGGCTCGTTCGCACGACTACTGTACAAAAACACAGTATTGAGCAAGCCATGAAAGTGCACGTAACACCGCTCAAAATCAAGGGCGTCTTCAAGCAAAAGTGGATGCGCGCCATGGGCAATGCGCGCGGCGTGCTCTATGTGGGCGACCGGCGCGACACCATCAACCAGCGCAGCACCATCGTGGCCGAGCTGCGCGAGACCGACGATCCGGCAAAGAAGGAGTGGATGCTCTTCGACGCCCGCCTGGTGTGGGCAAAGGAATCGATGTTCTTGCTGGCGGGCTATGAGCGACGCATCGAGTCGATTGATACCATCACCGACTATGCCCAGACCTGGCTCGTCAGAATACCCACGCGGGGTGACGGTGAAGTCGATTACGCCACCGATGAGGCTGCCGCGCCTACCGAGCAGCAGGTCGAGGCGGTGCTGGCCGAGGCCGGCGTATGATGGGTCTCCCTGCCTGATCTGGAGGCCACATCATGTGCTACTCGGCCATGGTCCGCGCCAACTACCGCGAGTTTTGTCGCATGTTCGGCGCGACGATCTCGATCCGCGAGTTCGTCGAGCTGTATGTCGAGCGCGCCGACGATGCGAAGCTGCGGCTGCCCAAGGCGATGTCGGCCGCGTTCCTGGACGCGCCGGCTACGGAGGAGGAACGGCGGATTGCCGAGTTGATCCGCGCCTACGATGCCGCGCAAGAGTCGGCGCTGCAGCAGGAGTTGTTCAAGCAGACCAAGCGCCTGGCCGATGCCGAGCGCGCCCTGCAGATCAAGGTCACCAAGAAGGCGAGCGAAGACCAGCGCATTGCCGGCGGCAAGATCGATACGCTCAAGGCCAAGCTGGCGGATCTCGCGCGCACCGAGCTGAAGCCACGCGACGCCCGGATCTTCCCCGGCTGGTATGCGCCCGTGCTGATCGTCGAGAACGGCCAGCGCGTCATCAAGCCGATGCGCTACCAGTGCCGCCCGGCCGGCAAGCCGGCCTTCTACGACGACAAATACCCCGGCACCTATAACGCGCGCCGCGACAATCTGCGCGGCTTCTGGAAGGGCCAGTATGGACACACGCATGGCCTGATCCTGGTCGACAGGTTTTACGAGAACGTGACCGGCGAAGACGGGAAGAACAAAGTCTTGGAGTTCGAGCCGAACCCGGCCCAACTGATGCTGGTCGCGTGCTTGTGGTCGCACTGGAGCACACCCGGCCAACAGGATCTGTGGTCGTTTGCGGCGATCACGGACGAGCCGCCGCCCGAGGTCGCCGCGGCTGGCCACGACCGCTGCATCGTGCCGATCAAGCCCGAGCACGTGGATGCGTGGTTGAACCCGGAGTCGCAAGGCCTGGACGCACTCGATGCGATTCTGGACGACCGGATGCCGGCGTACTACGAGCACCGGATGGCGGCATAGATCAGGGGACGAGCATGGCATCCAAGCCAGCACACGCCTCGTAAAGGTCCTGACGCGACACCTGCAGATACGGCGCGACATGGTCAAGCTCCGCGTGGCCAAGCAGCAGTTGAACGGTCTCGATGGAATGCCCCTGCGCGAGTAGGCGACTGGCGAACGTTCGCCGGCCCGAATGACTACTGAAGCCTGTCCCAAGACCTGCAGCGCGATAGAGCCCAGTGATGTAGCTCTGCAGGCTATCGGCCGCCAGATAGGCCGCCTCTGTCATATCCATCATTTCTCTCTCCGCAATATCCGGCGACATGCCGGTTTCCCCAATAGGGGGTAGTCGTACTTTTCGTGCAAAAACTGGCGGTTTCCCAACAAAGCCTTTATCCATAAGGGCTCCAGGTCTTTGCCGACAATTGTCTGCTGCCCCCAAGTGACTTCAGGAGTACGATATTCGCCCGCGATTTCGGATCGCACCACCTGAACGGGGGCAGAAGATGCCGGGCTTGGAATTTCGCTATGTGGGAAAGGACTCTTTACCCACTCGCCTGTCGGAGTTCGATGTCGAGCACTACTTCGCGCTGACCGACAGCGACGTTGCAGCGATCAACGAGAAATTCCGGCGTGACGGGCGTGCCGGAGCCGCCATCCAGTTGGTGTTTCTGCGTGCAAGCGGCCGCACCCTCGACCAACTGAACACCCTTCCCCGGCAGTTGCTGAGGTACATCGGCGCAAGGCTAGGCACGCCGACCCCGACCATTGCTTCGCTTCGCACGATTTACCAGCGATACAAGACCCTCTATGAACACCAGATCTGGGCCTGCGACTATCTGGGCCTGACGCGGCTTGATGGGGATCAGTGGACCGGGCTCGAAGCCTGGATGCGACAGGACGCCGCTGAATCTCTGACGATCGAGGAACTGCTCCAGCACGCGCACTTCTGGTTGTTTGAACGTCGGATTCTGATCCCTGCCTCGCGGGCGTTGCAGGACTTGGCTCGCTCCATCTGGGCCGGCATCGAGGGGGATTTGCGGGCCGCGATTGAGGCGGTTGTGCCGCTGGCACAGATCGCACAAGCGGAAGCGGCAGTGTTCGCTCAGCACGCAACATCAGGCACGACCGTCCTCGAATGGCTCAAAACCCCGCCAGCGCGGCACAGCCCGTCAACCATGAGCGAGACGCTGGCCAAGATCCGCTTCCTGAAGGATCTCGGCGCGGACCGCTGGGCGTTCGATGCCATCCCTATCGAAAAACAGCGCGCCTACGGGCAGCGCATCCAGGCCCGCCGCCCTGCCAAAGTCCGCGAACTGAAGACCTCCACGCGCACGATCGAGCTGGTGTTCTTCCTGCGCGTGACCTTGCTGGAGCTGACGGACGCGATGGCCTACCAATCTGGGCGGCGCGTGTCCGACCTGGTCCGGCGAGCCTACAACAGGACCACGGCCAAGCAAGTGCGCTCGGCGGTCGAATACCGTCAGCAGTTGGTCGACATCAAGGCGCTGGTTGACGATGCCCGCCGCCCGGCGGAAGACCGCCTGGCCGACATCGGTAAGCTGCTGGATGGCTTCTCTGCCAAACCTCCTGCGAGCCACGCGGCCAGCGTGCGCGAGACGCTCACGGAAGACCAACACCGCATCCGCAATCTCCTCACTGCCCTTCGGGGATTGGAATTCGCCAGCAACGGCTCCGATCCTGCTGTGCAGCAGCTTGAGCTCGTCGGCAGCTTGCACGATCAAGGGGCGACAGAGTTGCCGCCCGATTGCCATGTGCCGGTCAGTGCCAGTTGGCGAGATCTGGTCAACGGCGAAGACCGGCAGCGCGCGATGCGTGCAATGGAAGCCAGCGCCATGATGGGCTTGCGCAGAGGGTTGCGTCGCGGAACAGTGTGGATCAAACACAGCCTCTCTTTCCGGGAGCGCGACCAATTGCTGATCCCGCCAGCGCAATGGGACGCCGAGCGCGACCGGTATCTGTCCTCGCTGGGATTGCCGAACCAGGCGGACACCTATCTCAACCCGCTGATGGAGCACCTGAAAGCCGGCCTGGCGGCGCTGGACGAGGCCCGCGAAGCCGGTCACTTCACCATTGATGCGAGTGGCACGCTGCATCAATCGCCGCTCGATGCAGCGGACACCGACGCCACCCCCGCACGCACCAGAGACCTACTCTTCAAGGATATCGGCAACGCGCAGTTTGCCGACATGATCCTGGAGATGGATGCGCGTACCAATTTCAGCGAAGTATTGCTGGCCCGCAGGGCCAGAGACTCGCACGAGCTGATCGCACTGTACGCCGGGCTCATTGCCCATGGAACCGAACTGGACGCCAAGGGTGTGGCGGCCATGATCCCGCAACTCGACCCCGCGCACGTCTCCACCGCGATGCGCGCTCTGGAGATGCCAGGGCGGCTGCGCCGCGCGAACGAACGGGTGGTGGAATTCCAGCGCACGCACCCTATCACCGAGCTGTGGGGGACGGGCCAACTGGCATCGAGCGACTCGATGAGCCTGGATACCTCGCCCCACCTGTTCTACGCCCGCGCCGACCCACGCCGCCGCACCCATGCGGTTGGCATCTATACGCATGTGCTGGACCAGCACGGGATCGTCTACAACCAGCCCATGGTGCTCAACGAACGCCAGACCGGCGTCGCGATCGAAGGCGTCATGCGCCACAACGAGACCCGCGCGGACGGTGGGTTGCTCAGGCTTGCCGTTGATACCCATGGATACACGAACGTAGGGATGACGGTGGCCAAGTTCCTTGGCTTTGACCTGTGCCCCTGGCTACGCAACCTGTCGGAGCGCAAGCTCTACCTGCCGCGCGGCCTGGAGGTGCCAGACGGTTTGGCAAGTGCCGTCTCGCTCGACATCTCGCTCAAGGCGATCCGGGAAGGCTGGGATGGCTTGCTGCGCTTGGTGGCCTCCATTCACTCCGGGCGAGTGTGCGCCATCGTGGCACTACAGCGCTTCGGCAGCGCGGCCCAAGGTGATCCGATCCACCGGGCGGCCGACCACCTGGGCAAGTTGCTGCGCACGCTGTTCCTGTGCGATTTCTTCAGCAACGCTGAGTTTCGGCGGGAGCTGCGCACGCTGCTCAACCGTGGCGAGTCCGTGCACCAGCTCCAGCGAGCCATCTATTCCAGCAAGGTCCAGCACGATCGCGGCCGGCGCCAGGACGAGATGATCGCGATTTCCGGGTCGCTCACGCTGCTGACGAACCTGGTGATTGGCTGGAATACCCAGCGCATGCAAGCGACGGTTGATGCTTGGCGCGGCAAAGGGCAGCGGGTCGAGGATGACTGGCTGCGCCGCATGGGACCGGCGCACTTCGCGCACGTGAATTTCCGGGGCATCTTGAGCTTTCCAATCCACCAGTACCAAGACACCTTGCTGGAGACGGCGCCGCGCCGGCGTGCGGGCTAGCGCAAATCCGGCAATCCACCGATCGAAGATCATGACGCTGAACACCGATGCCATCGACGAGGTCGTGCTGGCGCTTCTGTTCCTGAACTTGAGCGACGGCAATCACGCCTGGAAAAGCCTGGACTGGGACGCGCTGAACCGCTTGCACGCCAAGGGCCTCATCGGCGATCCGGTTAGCCGGGCAAAATCCGTTGTGCTGACCGAAGCCGGTCTGCGCGAAGCCGAGCGGCTGTGTACCGAGCACTTTGTTCGCCCCGACGGCAAAACCATGCCTCAGGCGCCAGGTTGATCAGCTCCAGTAGGTATCGGTCAGCGGATCGTGCAGCGTCACCTCGATGAAGCAATTGCAAAGGTCCGCGTTTTCGTGCATCTCCGAGATCAGTTCCTCGATGGCATGCTCCAACTCGGGGCCGGCAGCAAACGGCATGACGATTTCGTAGCGGGGGCGCCGCTTCTCGAACACGCGCATCTGGTACGGGGACAAGCAGAACTGCTCGATCCAGCGGCGGGCCTTGGACATGCCGCGCACGAATTTGCTGTTGCGCTCGATGTAGATGTCCACCGTTAACCGCGTTTCCTGCGCGGGCTTGGGCGCGACCGCGAGTGGTAGCGCTGGCGGCGCCACCGGCATGGTGGTGGGTGGTTGTGGCGGTGCTGGCGTCGGCGGTGGTGTCACCGATAGTGCCGTTTCAATGCGATGCTGCGCGAACGGATCGGCTGCGTCGATGTAGCGCATGGCGGAGCGCACGTCCTTCCAGCCGACGTATTCCATCAGCATCTTGAGATCCCACTGGTTCGCGTTGGCCCAGGTCGCGAAGCCGCGCCGCAGCGAGTGGCTGCTGTAGCTGTCGGGCGCCGGCAGTTCTGCTGCGCGGAAAAGCGAGCGTAGCAACGGCACGAAGCTGCTGACGTGGAGCGCTTCGTCGCCAACATTTCCCCATCGGTCGATGCGGCGAAATACCGGCCCCTGCTTCAACCCAGACGCGGTGATCCATGTCTCGAAGGCCGCCACCGGGCACAGGCGCGAGAGCGCTGGCACCTTGAACGTAGTGCCGTGTTGAGCACGGTCTGCCTTGGTCCGCGGCAGAAACACGGTCATGCCGCGGCCTGCCTCGACCTCGATGTGTTCGACGCGCATCCGGTTCAATTCATCAGACCGAAAACCCCGCCAGAAGCCGATCAGCACGAGCGCCTTGTCACGGGCGTGTGTTGCATAGGTCCGCACGTCGCCAGTGGCGCCGGCATGCGCAAGCCGCGCATCCAGCCAAGCGACCAGTTGTTCAAGCTGCACGAGCTGCAACGGCTTGGCGCGCTTTTCGGTCGCGGGGTGCAGCGCGGCAATGCCCTTGAGGACCTTGCGCACGTGCGGCGCTTTGGTCGGATCGGGAAACCCCTGGCTCTGGTGCCATTGTCCGAGCGCTGCCAGGCGTGCACGCAACGTGTTGAGCGACAGAGATTCGGCGTGCTCGGCGAGGTAGCGTGCAACCGCGTCGGCGCTCGCCGGCAGGAAACCGCCCCATTCGACTTCGAAGTGGCGGATAGCGGACTGGTAGCTACGTCGCGTGTTGTAGCGAGTAGCTGCTTCCAAGTACCGGTCGATATCTGTCATGGAACGCCTGCGCAAATGCTGTTGCGCCTGTATTGTCGCTGCTTTGGCGAACCGAAGTTGATGTCCCAGTTGGCATTTGCGCACCGCCGCACGGCGCGATGCTTTGCTGGTCTGCACAACACAAAACTCCTGCCCGAGCGGCCGATCCCTTGCATTCAAGGAAGTGGTGAACTACAAAACATATCTATATCTATAGAAATATCGAGCCTTCAGGCAAACGATATGCCCCCGCGCCGCATGACGCAGGCCCGCTGACGGACGCTGGCAAGGCCACTCTTCCAAACGAAGGGGGAGACCCATGTCCCTGTCTCGCAGGCAGTTTCTGAAGGCCACCGGGGGCGCAGCCGCCACTGTTGGCGCTACCGGCAACATCGCTACGGCGGCCCCCACCACGCAGCCAGTTGCTGATGTGGGGCGGACCACACTGCCATACCCCGCCAAGACGGTCGCGCGCGCTTCTCAGTTGCGCGTCAACGAGCCGGTCGCGTTTCTTTATCCTGACGCCTCTTCTCCGTGCGCGTTGATGAAGATGGGAGCGCCTGTGCCGGGCGGTGTCGGCCCTGACAAGGACATCGTAGCCTTCAGCACGCTGTGCACACATATGGGCTGCCCGGTCGCCTACGATGCCGCCGCACGCGCGTTCAAATGCCCGTGCCACTTCAGCATTTTCGATCCCGAGAAGGCCGGTCAAATGGTCACGGGACAGGCCACCGAGAATTTGCCGAGGATCGTTCTGGACTACAGCGCCAAAGACGGTTCGATCAAGGCCGTGGCCGTCGATGGACTCATCTACGGGCGTCAAGCCAACTTGCTGTGAAAGGAGGCGACTGCCATGGCGACCAATAAGGATCGGGTGGCCCTGCCGCCCGTGAATGCACAGAAAACCAACCTGACGTGCCATTTCTGCATCGTTGGGTGCGGATACCACGTCTTCAAATGGCCCGAGGACACCGAAGGTGGCCGCGCTCCCACCCAGAATGCCCTGGGCCTGGATTTCCGCAAGCAGCTGCCGCCGCTCTCGGTGGTGATGACCCCCAATATGCAGAACACCATCACCGACAAGGATGGCCGGCGCTACAACATCCTGATCGTGCCGGACAAGCAATGCTCGGTGAACCAGGGCTTGTCGTCGACGCGCGGTGGGCAACTGGCCAAGGTGATGTACAACCCCGAGGGCGTGGCCAAGGACCGGCTGCGCAGTCCTCGAGTGTATGTGGCCGACCAGTGGGTTGATACCAGTTGGGATGACGCGCTAGCGCTATATGCCGGGTTGACCAAGCGGATTCTCGATCGCGATGGTCCCGACGGACTGGCGTTCGACTGCTTCGACCACGGCGGCGCAGGTGGCGGTTTCGAGAACACCTGGGGAACCGGCAAGCTGATGTTTACTGCCCTCAAGACACCTCTAGTACGGATTCACAATCGTCCTGCCTACAACTCTGAGTGCCATGCGACGCGCGAGATGGGTATCGGCGAGTTGAACAACAGCTATGAGGACGCTGAGCTAGCCGACGTCATCATGGCCATCGGCTGCAATTCCTACGAGACGCAAACCAACTACTTCCTAGCGCATTGGTTGCCTAACCTGCGGGGCCAGACCGTCGACAAGCGCAAGCAACGCTTCCCCGGCGAGACACCGGTTGCCGCCAAGGTGATCTTCGTCGATCCGCGCCGCACTGCGACCATCGCTGTGGCCGAGCAGGCGGCAGGCAAGGCAAACGTCCTGCACCTGGACATCGAGCCGGGCACCGACATTGCGCTGTTCGACGGGTTGCTGACCTATGTGGTGGACCAAGGCTGGCATGACAAGCAGTTCATCGCCACCTACACGAAAGGCTTTGATCAAGCACTGGCGGCCAACCGGATGTCGCTCGAAGAAACGAGTCGCGTCACAGGCGTACCGGTCGACAAACTGCGCCAAGCCGCCGAGTGGGCGTACAAGCCCAACGCTGCTGGGCAACGGCCTCGCACCATGCACGCGTACGAGAAGGGCATCATCTGGGGCAACGATAACTACTTGATCCAATCTGCCCTGGTCGACCTCGTGCTGGCCACGCATAACGTCGGCCGGCGCGGCACGGGCGTCGTGCGGATGGGCGGCCACCAGGAGGGCTATGCACGTCCGCCGTATCCGGGCAAGGACAAGATCTACGTAGATCAGGAAATCATTCACGGCAAGGGCCTGATGTACACGGCTTGGGGCGCCAATCCGTTCCAGACCACGTTGAACGCCGAGGAGCACCGCGCCGTCATCCTGCGCCGGGCCAACATCGTCAAGGAAGCAATGGCGAAAGTGCGCGGGGTACCTGCTCCGCAAATGGTCGATGTGGTCTATGACGCAGTGCGGAACAAGGGCGGCCTATTTGTCACCAACATCAACCTCTATCCCACCAAGCTGGCGGAAGCCGCGCATCTGATGCTGCCGGCCACGCATCCGGGCGAGATGAATCTGACCTCGATGAACGGCGAGCGCCGCATGCGCCTGTCTGAGCGGTTCATGGACCCGCCGGGAACCGCCCGGCCGGATTGCTTGATTGCCGCCGATATCGCCAACACGCTTAAGAACATGTACGAACTTGAGGGCAAGCGCGACATGGCGGCACGGTTCAGCGGCTTCGATTGGAAGACCGAGGAGGATGCCTTCAACGATGGATTCCGCCAAGCTGGTCAACCCGGCGCTGGCCACATCGACAGCCAGGGCGGCAATTCCGGCAATCTGGTCACCTTCGAGCGGCTACACGCCATGGGCAACAACGGCGTGCAGTTGCCGGTCAAGGAATACCGGGACGGCAAACTGATCGGCACTGAGATGCTCTACACGGACGGCAAGTTCGACACCGCTGACGGCAAGGCCGAATTCAAGCCCGCCACATGGCCAGGCTTACCGAAACCGGTGGCCGACCAGAAAGCCAAGTACCGCTTCTGGATCAACAACGGCCGCGTCAATGAAGTGTGGCAAACGCTCTATCACGACCAGTACAACGAGTTCGTGCGCGGGCGTGTGCCCATGGCCTTCCTGGAGATCAATCCCGACGATGCGCGCTCGCTGGGTATCAGTTCAGGCGACGTGGTGGAGGTCTACAACGACTATGGCTCTACCTATGCGATGGCGTATCTGGAGCCCGACATCAAGCGGAACCAGACCTTCATGCAGTTCGGACACTTCAACGGCGTCATGGGCAACGTGACCACGCCGTGGACCGATCGCAACGTGGTGCCTTACTACAAGGGAACCTGGGCGAACCTGCGCCGCGTGGGCACGGTCCAGGACTTCAAGGAGACTGTGAGTTTCAAGAGTCGCCGAAGCGAAGCGACTTGACTATTCCCGACTGATGCAGCGCGGCGCGACGGCGATTCGATCTCGATCAATCAGCTGTTCGATGTCGCGACGCTGGGCGTCCATCTATTACGTCCATCGGAGCAGGTGCTCGACATGCCGCCCCACGATTCCCATCGCCGGGCGGCACGTGCTACGCGCTTGATTCTCTTAATGCGTCAGAGCCTTCGATGCCACGTCCTTGATTGCGCTGATGACGCTCTCGACGCTGGCACTCGGGTGCGGGCGGGTGATCACGAACAATGTTTGCTCGATCTTGCCGTCACTCGGGATGACGCGTACGTCGGCGCGTTGGCTCGCCGGCAGAGCGGAGCTCATGAAGCCGATGGCGCCCGGTGTTGCCGCGACGACACCAGGAATCTGGTTGGCGAGCTCGATAGTCTTGATGTCGGTCGGGAAGTCCTTTCCGCCGAGCAGGTGGCGGCTGATCTCAGTGCGCATGGCGCCGGTGCCCGCTTCAGAGATGATGACGACGGGCTGATCTTCCCCGCCAACTTCCTTCCAGTTCTTGATCGTGCCGGTCAGCAAGCCGGTGAGTTGGGCTTTCGTGAGATGAGACACCTTGTTGGAGGCGTTCACGACGAAGAGAACTTCCGCGTGACCGAGATTCACCACATTGAACTCACGCTGGTCAATCTTCAGCCCTTTCAGATTGGGGGTCTTGGCGAGTTGGTCAGCAACGTCCTTGAACGGAGCGGAGGTCATGGCGACATCGGAGGAGAAGCCAATGAGGTCAGTCAGGCCCTCGCCGGAGTTGCTGGGGCTGACCTTCAGCTTTTGACCCGACAAGCGCTCAATATCCGCCATGTAGGGCGTGATCAGGACGCTGTTGACGGTCGTCGAGCCGCGGACATCGATCGTATCGGCAAGGGCAGAAAGCGACTGCATGGCAACCAGAGCGATGGCTGCGGTGGCAACAAAACGCTTGAGACGCATGAGCTGAGCTCCAAAGTGGCTAAGAATTGTTCCGGACCTGGGGCGACCCGGCCCGGTGAAATGCTGCGATACTTGCAGCATTCAATTAGTATTGAATTGTTTCGTGAAGGAAATATGTCTTAACTGTTGCGTCACGAGAGGCTTGCGGCTGAGAAGGAATTTCCTCGCATCGAACGAACGCTCGATTAGCATTACGCCCCATGGATAAAAGTACTGCGACCTCCGTCTTCGAGTCCCTCTCGTCAGGTGTCCGGCTGGACGTGTTCCGCTTGCTCGTGAAGATGGGGCAGGAAGGTATGGTCGCAGGCGACATCCGCGACACGCTGGATATCCCCCCGACAAATTTGTCGTTCCACCTCAAGTCCATGGCCCACGCGGGCTTGGTCAGTGCAACGCAGGAAGGGCGTTTTCTGCGCTACCGCGCCAACCTCCCCATGATGCTTGACCTGGTCGCCTATCTCACCGACGAGTGTTGCGGCGGTCAACCGGAGCTCTGTGGGGACCTTGATGCTCAATCCATCTGCCCCGAGTGCGAGGGCCAGCAAGCGCCAGGTTGAAGTCTCTGCCCATCCACTGACATGCGGTGGGGCGTGCTGCGCGGCACCTTTGGGCCACGGCAACGAAATAGGCACCGTATCTACCTTTCCAACTTGCAAGCGGGATCAGGAACGTGAGCGTCACCATCTACCACAACCCGGCATGCGGCACGTCCCGCAACACGCTGGCCATGATCCGCAATGCGGGTATTGAGCCCACCGTCATCGAATACCTGGTAACACCGCCTGCGCGCGAAGAGCTGATCTCGCTCATTCAACGTGCAGGACTCACCGTGCGCGGAGCCCTGCGCGAAAAAGGTACCCCGTACGCCGAACTCGGCTTAGGCAATCCCGAGCTGACAGACGATGCGTTGCTCGATGCGATGATGGCGCACCCGATCCTCATCAACCGGCCGTTTGTGGTGACCCCGCTGGGTGTGCGACTGTGCCGTCCGTCTGAAGTCGTGTTGGACATCCTTCCCCAGCCTCAACAAGGCGCATTCACAAAGGAAGATGGGGAGGTGGTGGTCGACGCGCAAGGCCGCCGCGTGAAGTAAGGCATAGCCTCTGGCCGGGCTCGTTGCAGGAGCCCGGCGAGGCGATAGAGCGCGACGCGTTGACGCTGTAGCGAACCGTCATGTTCACGCAGCAATCAGTCCACTTGGTGTTCGCCAGACGACTCGATGACGTTGGGGTGGTCTCGACGCACCAGGCGTGGTTCCAGCATGCGATGCAGCATCAACCCGATGGCGGCACCAACGCATTGCGCGATGACGAAGCCCGGCACACTCGCCGGTGCGATGCCGGCAAAGCTGTTGCTGAACATCCGCCCGAATGCCGCTGCCGGGTTGGCAAACGACGTGGACGCCGTGAACCAATAGGCCGCGCCAATGTAGGCCGCCACCATAGAAGACGCGCGGCCGCTTGGCGCCCGCAGAATCACCAACAGTAGGCCCGCGGTTGCCACCGCTTCGGCGATCCACTGGCCAGTCCCGCTGCGCACTTTGGTGGAGAACTGCAGGATCGTCATGTCGAACATGGCATGGGCGAGCCATGCGCCCAGCATGGCTCCCACAAGCTGCGCAGCGATGTATGGCACCAACGCCGCCCCCGGTAGCTCACCCTGAGCCACCATGACCGCGCTAACCGCTGGATTGAAGTGCGCGCCACTGACGGGGCCGAACACTTCGATCAGGATATACAAGCCGCCCACTGTGGCCGCGGTGTTGGCCAGCAGCGCCACCGCGACGTTACCGCCCGCAAGGCGTTCGGCCATGATGCCGGAGCCGATAACCACCGCCAGCAGCAACGCCGTTCCCAGGACTTCGGCGGCAAGCCTGTTTCGCAAATCGACCATGGTGCTCAGTCTTGCGAGATGCGTTCGAGCTCGGCCTGCAGTTCGGCATTGCTCAGGGACTCAAGTGGCAGCGCCAACAATTGCAGCATGCGATAGCCGATCGCCTGGCGGGTCAGCTCGAAGGCCTGTCGCTTGCCTTCGTCACCGCCCGGTGCATTGGACGGATCGGTATAGCCCCAGTGCACTTTGACCGGACTGCCCGGCCAGTAGGGGCAGGTTTCCGCAGCGGCGCTGTCGCATACGGTGATGACGATGCGCATCTGAGGTGCGCCGTCCGCAACGAACTCGTCCCAACTCTTGCTACGGTAGTCCGCGGTGTCAATGTCGGCATTGGTAAGTGCTTCCAACGCGAACGGGTTGAGGCGGCCGCTCGGCGCGCTGCCGGCGCTGTAGGCGCGCACGTCTTTGCCGAGCTTCTGCGCCCAGTGGTTCAACATGCCTTCACTCAGGACACTGCGCGCGGAGTTATGGGTACAGAGGATGAGTACGTTGGTGGTCATGGAACAGATGAGGTTATTGCTTGCCGATGTCGCGCACGGCCTTTTGCAGCGCCGCGGCATCGAGCTTCGGAAGCGGTAGCGACAGGAACAACTCGATACGGCGCTTCAGCACGAGCGCAGTTTCTCGGACGGCGTGCTGCTTGTGTTCGTCGCTCCCTTCGACCGCAGCAGGGTCGGCCACCCCCCAGTGCGCGGTCATCGGCTGCCCCGGCCATACGGGGCACACTTCGCCGGCGGCCTTGTCGCAGACCGTGAAGACGAAGTCGAGCTCGGGGGCGCCTGCCTGCGAGAACTCGTTCCAGCTCTTGCTGCGAAACCCATCCGTCGGGATGCCGAACTGCTGCAGGGTCCGAAGGGCAAACGGGTTCACTTGCCCCGTGGGGTGGCTGCCTGCGGAAAAGGCCTTGAAGCGCCCATCCCCCAGGTGGTTCAGCAGACCCTCGGCAAGAATCGACCGGGCTGAGTTGCCCGTGCACAGGAACAGCACGTTGTATTGAGGTTGCTCTACCACTGGATCTCTCCAGGTTGGCCGCAGAAGCAGCGTTGATGTATCGATATCTCTAATATATTGGAAATATTATATCGCAGCAAGCGAGCTTCGAAGCCACTGTAGCGTTAGAGCTGCCCGACCCAAGGCCGTCACAAAAATTTCATCTGCACGCTTCCTTGTCACGGAACAGTCACGACCTAGACTTAGTATCCCGTTATTCATCACATATCTAGATTTATCGAATTGTGGTCACTAACCGAGGTCGATGATGAAAGCGCGGTTTATGCATGCAGTGGCGGGTGGGGTTGCAATGATGGTGGTTTCCATGGCAGCCCAGGCTGTTGAAATCACTGGAGCGGGTTCGACTTTCGTCTATCCGGTCCTCTCGAAGTGGTCTTCGTCCTACAACGAAGCGTCGGGCAACAAGGTCAACTATCAGTCGATCGGCTCTGGCGGCGGTATCGCGCAGATCAAGGCGGCGACCGTTGACTTCGGCGCGAGCGACATGCCGATGTCGGCCGACGAGCTCAAATCCAAGGGGCTGGGCCAGTTCCCCTCAGTGATCGGTGGCGTGGTGCCGGTGGTCAATATCGATGGTGTCGCCCCGGGCAAGATTCGCTTTACCGGCCCGCTGCTGGCCGATATCTATCTGGGCAAGGTTCGCAAGTGGAGCGATCCGGCCATCGCCAAGGTCAACCCGGGCTTGAAGCTGCCTGACGCCAACATCACGGTCGTGCACCGTTCAGATGGTTCGGGCACGACGTTCAACTGGGTCAACTACCTGTCCAAGGTCAGCCCGGAATGGAAGTCGAAGGTGGGCGAAGGCACGTCGGTCGCTTGGCCGTCGGGCGTCGGTGGCAAGGGCAACGAAGGCGTCGCCGCTTACGTCAACCGCCTGAAGAACTCGATTGGCTACGTCGAGTACGCGTACGTCCTGCAGAACAAGATGAACTACGGCTCGATCCAGAACAAGGCCGGTAACTTCGTGGCGCCGAATGCCAAGACATTCCAGGCCGCCGCCGCAACTGCGGACTGGTCCAAAGCGCAGGACTTCGACCTCGTGATGACCGACGCGAACGGCCCGGACGCTTACCCCGTGACGGCGACCGTCTTTATCATCATGTACAAGCAGCCGAAGACGCCGGCCCAGTCCAAGGCCGCGCTCGACTTCTTCAAGTGGACCCTGGAAAAGGGCCAGTCGCAAGCGCAATCCCTGGACTATGTGCCGCTGCCTGACCCGCTCGTCAAGCAAATCGAGACGTACTGGTCGAACAACTTCAAGTTTTAAGCCCACGGTACCAGCCGGGAGGCGCCATTGGCGTCTCCCCGACAGGATCGCACATGCGCACTACCGCTCAAGAGATGCAAGACGATCTATCCGCGGTTCGCCGCACCGAGGCAAGCGGGGCTCATTTAATCCGCCGGGCGCGCATGCGGTTGCTGCCGGATGAACTGGCGGACCGGCTGTTCAAATACGCTGCGGCAGGCGCGGCAATCTTTGTGTTCGTGATCCTGCTTGGCGCTGCGCTGTCGATGCTCTGGGGCGGCCGGCTCGCATTCCAGACCTTCGGCTGGGGCTTTTTCACCAGCACGGACTGGGATGCGGTCGCGCACAAGTTCGGCGCCCTGGTACCTATCTACGGCACACTGGTCAGCTCCTTCCTGGCACTGGTGATCGCGGTACCGATCAGTTTTGGTATCGCAATGTTCCTGACCGAGATCGCGCCTGGCTGGATGCGCGGCCCTGTCAGCACGGCAATTGAGCTTCTCGCCGCCATCCCCAGCATCATCTACGGTATGTGGGGCCTGTTTGTCTTTGCCCCGGTTCTTGCGGACCACGTTGAGCCATGGTTGATCGACAACCTCGGCTCGGCATGGTTGATCGGACCGCTGTTCTCAGGCGCCCCCATTGGGCTGGGCATGCTGCCTGCGGGGCTGATCCTCGGCATCATGATCATTCCCTTCATCACCGCTGTGATGCGCGACGTCTTTGCTGCCACGCCGCAGATGCTCAAGGAGTCGGCATTCGCTCTGGGCGCTACCCGCTGGGAAGTCATGCGTAGTGTGGTTCTGCCGTACACCCGCTCTGCCGTGATTGGCGCGATTTTCTTGGGTCTGGGTCGCGCACTTGGCGAGACCATGGCAGTCACGTTCGTGCTGGGCAATGCGCACGAGTTGGGTATGTCGCTGCTGGACCCGAGCAACTCGATCGCGGCAACGCTGGCCAACGAATTCACGGAAGCCGACTCACCGATCTACCTGTCCTCGTTGATCGCCTTGGGCTTTGTCCTGTTCATCGTCACGTTCATTGTGCTCGCGTTCGCCAAGCTGCTGCTGCTCAGACTCAACCGGATGGAAGGAGCCAAGTAATGTCGACTTTCGACATGCGCAAGTTTCGCCAGCGTCGCATCACGAACAACCTCGTCTTCATCTTCTCGATCCTGTCGACGGCGTTCGGACTGTTCTGGCTGTTCTGGATTCTGGCGACCACCATCTCCAACGGTTTCAGCGCGCTGTCGCCTGCGCTGATCACCAAGATGACGCCGCCACCGGGCGAAGACGGAGGCCTGCTCAACGCGCTGTATGGCAGCTTCCTGATGATCGGCATCGCCACGGCCATTGGCGTACCGCTGGGCCTGATGGCGGGCACTTATCTGGCTGAGTATGCGCGGCGCACCCCCTTGGGGGGCGCTATCCGCTTCGTGAACGATATCTTGCTCAGTGCGCCATCGATCGTCATCGGTCTCTTCACGTATGAGTTGATCGTCCGTCAGGTCGGCCACTTCTCCGGCTGGGCCGGTGCAGTGGCCCTTGCCATCATCATGCTGCCAGTCGTCATCCGTACCACCGACGAGATGCTGCAACTGATCCCGGACAGCATGCGCGAAGCTGCACTCTCCCTTGGGTTGCCGCGTTGGAAAATCAATTCGCGCCTGCTCATGCGGGCGGCGAGCGCGGGCATCGTTACCGGAGCGCTTCTAGCGATCGCTCGCATTAGCGGGGAGACGGCGCCGTTGCTCTTCACTGCGCTGAACAACCAGTACTGGTCAACGACTCCCCATGGTCCGCTTGCGAACATTCCCGTGGTGATATTCCAGTTCGCGATGAGTCCGTATGAGCAGTGGCACGCCCTTGCGTGGGCGGGCGCCTTCATCATGACCCTCTTCGTGCTGGCCTTGGCCATCTTCTCCCGCATGCTCTTGAATCGTGCACATGGCAACCGATAACAGGCTGATACCGCCGCCGGCCAAGACCCGCATCAGCGTGCGGGGGTTGAATTTCCACTACGGAGCGCGGCAGGCACTCTTCGATGTCAACATCGACTTTCCCGAGAAGCAGGTGACCGCCATCATCGGTCCCTCCGGCTGCGGCAAGTCGACGCTGCTGCGCGTGCTCAACCGGATGTACTCAATCTATCCGGAGCAGAAGGCGACAGGCCGCGTCGAGCTCGATGGCGATGACATCCTGGCGAGCCACTACAAGCTCAGCAAACTGCGCCTGCGGGTCGGCATGGTGTTCCAGAAGCCGACCCCGTTCACCATGTCGATCTACGACAACATCGCTCTGGCGATCAGCCATCATGAGTCGTTGAGCCGCGCTGAACTGGACGAACGCATCGAGTTCGCGCTGCGCCAGGCAGCGTTGTGGGATGAGGTCAAACAAAAGCTGCATCAAAGTGCACTGGCGCTCTCCGGTGGTCAACAGCAGCGCCTGTGTATCGCGCGCGCCATTGCGATCGAGCCGGAAGTGCTGTTGCTTGATGAGCCAACTTCTGCGCTGGACCCGGTGGCCACAGCCAAGATTGAAGAGTTGCTGCATACGCTACGCAACCGCTACACCATCATTATCGTCACGCACAACATGCAACAGGCGGCTCGCGCTTCCGAGCACACAGCCTTCATGAACATGGGGCGCCTGGTGGAGGCGGGGCCGACCGAGCGCATTTTCTCGAAGCCGACACAAAAGGCGACCGAGGACTACATCACTGGCCGATTCGGCTAGGAGCGGCAGATGTCCGACAAGCATTTTTCCAGTCAGTATGACAGCGAACTCAGCGAGCTCTCAGGCAAGCTGCTGGAGATGGGCGGGCTCGTTGAAGCGCAGTTGGCGCGTGCGGTGGATCTGCTCGCCCAGTATGAGCCGCGTCTTGTCGATGAAGTGCTGGCCAACGAGAAGACAGTCAATGCGATGGAAGTTGCGATGGACCAGGCGATCAGCAATGTCATCGCCCGGCGCCAGCCCGCGGCCCGCGATCTGCGGCTGCTGATGGCGCTGTCCAAGAGCACGACCAACCTGGAGCGCGCTGGGGATGAGGCGCGCAAGATTGCGAAGAAGGCGCGGCGCATTGCCGAGGATGGACCGGAGCATGCCATCAACATCGCCGAAATCAAGCTCGCTGCCGAGCAGGCTTCGCGCATGCTCTATCGCGCCCTGAACGCCTTTGCTCGCCTCGATGCGGCTGCGGCGGCCCAAGTCATTCGCGACGACCTTGCCATCGACAATGAGTTTCGTACGTTCGTGCGCAAGCTGATCACCTACATGATGGAAGACGCACGAGCCATCGCTGTTGGCCTTGACTATCTCTTCATCGCCAAGGCGATCGAACGCATTGGGGACCATGCAACGAATATCGCGGAGTTGGCGGTCTTCGTAGCACGCGGCACCGACGTGCGTCATATCTCGCTCGAGGACCTGGCGCGGGAAATCTCGGACCCCGACAACTGACGAGGAACGCATGCCCGCCAGTGTATTGGTTGTTGAAGACGAACCGGCAATCGCGGAGCTGCTGACTGTTACGCTGCAGTACGGCGGCTACTATCCCCTGCACGCGCCAGACGCGCAGGTAGCGTCCACGCTCGTTGCCGAAGTCTTGCCGGATTTGATCGTGTTGGACCGTGCTCTGCCGGGAAACTCGGGCATCGAGTTTCTGCGGGCCTTGCGGAGCACCGAGCGCGGCGGCGAGGTGCCCGTGATCATGCTGTCCGCGTTTGGCTCGGAAGAGGATCGTGTCGAAGGTCTGGAGGCTGGAGCCGACGACTACCTGCCCAAGCCGTTCTCACCCAAGGAGCTGCTCGCGCGCATCAAGGCAGTGCTGCGCCGGCGAGCCCCGCAATTGGCTGATGAGGTCGTCAGCGTCCATGGGTTGACGCTGGATTCCGCCAGGCACCGCGTCTACGTCGCGAACGGCAGCCACGAAATTCCGCTGAAGATTGCGCCTACCGAGTTCAAGCTGCTGCATTATTTCCTAACACACCCTGAGCGGGTCCACAGCCGGGCCATGCTGCTGGACGAAGTCTGGGGTGACCACGTCTTTGTCGAAGAGCGGACGGTTGACGTGCACATCAAGCGCTTGCGCACCGTGCTCAAGCCTGCCGGATACGAGTCCATCATCGAGACCGTTCGTGGCAGCGGCTATCGGTTGTCTGCGCAAGGCATGATCGATGCGATCAGGCAAGCCGAGAAAGCGTCACTTCTCAGGGCCCGTGTATCAGCGGCGCCCACTATGTCGCCGTAATGTCATGTCGATGACGTTAGAATCATAGATTCGACCTGACTGTCCTGCCGTCCAATGAAGGAAAAAGACGCCATCAAAGTTCTGTCGGCGCTGGCCCAGTCCACGCGCCTGAGCATTTTCCGCCGTCTGGTGGTCGCTGGCCCGGAAGGTCTGAGCGTTGGTGTCATTCAGGAAGAGCTCGACCTAGCGAGCGCGACGTTGTCCTTTCACCTCAAGGAGCTGACGCACGCCGGGCTGGTGTCTTCACGCCAGGAAGGACGCTTTGTGTATTACGCGCCTGAAATCGAGCACATGAATTCGCTGATCGATTTCCTGACCGAAAATTGCTGCCAAGGCGCCGATACGGCCGCATGCAAGCCCGCCAAGAAGGTCAAGTGCAAGCCGGTCGCCGCCTGAGCGTCTCCGGCTCGCATTCCCCAGAGAATTAGCAGCAGGCGGCTTTGCGCTTGATCACGGCCGGGACTGGCACGGCGGGCGCGCAGCACGCGCTGGCTTCCCCGGCTGGTTCGCGCTGGGCGGCGTCCGCTCCGAAGAGCGGGATTTCTCCAAGCGTGTGGTAGGTCTCCCACGGCACTCCCGCCGGATCTTGTGTCCAGTACTTGTTCGACGATGCGTAGCAGCACTGGGCATCGGGCTGATCCATCACGGGGACGCTGGCAGCAGCCACCTGGGCGCGCAGTTGCGCCAGCTCTTCGTCGCTATCCACCTGGAAGCCCAGGTGGTCAACCCCGACCTCGCCGCCACGCGCAGAGATGGCGAAGTTGATGCGGGGATCCTCCAGCATCCATTTGGCATAGTCGTCTTTCTGGACCGTCGGCGGCGCCCCGAACAAGCCGCTATAGAACCGCACGCTCTCGCTGAGCTCGGGAACGACCACATGCACGTGGAACCGTTTCATTTATGCCTCCATATCGATGGGGGTGGTTGAGCACGCGCGTCCCGCCGCACAGCAGTTTTCCATCAGAAAGCTGACAAGCGAGTTCATGCACGTGTAGTTGGCGCGGTAGAAGATGTGGCGCCCCTGGTTATGGCCGTCGATCAGGCCCGCTTGAGAGAGCTCTTTCAAGTGGAACGACAGCGTGGGAGCGGGAAGCCCGATTTGCTCTGCAATAGCTCCGGGGCTCATGCCGTCCGGACCGGCGGTGACCAGCAAACGAAAGACCGAAAGGCGCCGGTCGTGCGCCAGCGCTGCAAGTGCCTTGACCGCTCGCGTTGCGTCTATCGATTCCATACGGCTCTCCGTTATTGGGCCGGCACTTGCGTTGTCGTCGCCTCCTGATCGGCGATCACCCGCGCAGCCAGCTCACGCACGGGGCTCAGCGGACGGGATTCCTCCAGGCGTTCGCTATACCGGTCAACCAGATAGTCGGCCTTGCCGCGAAGCAGCAAGGTGAACTTGACCAGTTCCTCTATGACATCAACCAGGCGCTCGTAATAGGAAGATGGCTTCATACGCCCGGCCTCGTCGAATTCTTCATAGGCCTTGGCCACTGAGGATTGGTTCGGGATGGTGAACATCCGCATCCATCGGCCGAGCTGCCGGAGTTGATTGACCGAGTTGAACGACTGCGAACCGCCGCTGACTTGCATCACAGCAAGCGTTCGGCCTTGCGTCGGGCGGACACCACCGGCAGACAGCGGCAGATGGTCGATCTGCGTTTTGATGACCCCGGTGATCGTGCCGTGCCGCTCGGGGCTACACCACACCTGACCCTCAGACCAGAGCGACAGCTGCAGCAGTTCCTTCACCTTCGGGTGCTGATTGCCTTCGACTTCGTCGACCAGCGGCAAGCCGCGCGGATCAAAGATCCTGATGTCCGCGCCAAATCGCTGCAACAGGCGCGCGGCCTCTTCCACGAGGAAGCGTGAGTAGGAGCGCTCGCGCAGCGAGCCATACAGCAGCAGGATGCGAACCGGGGGCTCGCCCTGCATGCCCAGGCGTGCGGCGATATCCGTGTCGAGAAACGCTTCCTGTGCTGCTGGCAGCGTGATGCCTTCGCTTATCGAGGCTGCGTGATTTGTAGCGGTCATGATCGTGCGGTAACGTGACATCCTTGATATACATCATATTTCCGGTATTATGGAAATGTCAAATGGAATCGAAGTGCGCCCATGCAGTCCTCCAATCTGCCGTTCGTCGATGCATCGCCAACACCGGTCCCGCTGTCACAGCAGGAGCCGCATGATCTGCTGAAGACGTGGTCGTTGGCCCTTGCTCAACTGGTGTCGTGGGGAACGGTCTACTACTCCTTCTCCCTGTTCGTCGTGCCGATGGAGCATGCAATGGGCTGGAGTCGCGCGTCGTTGAATGCTGCGCTGTCGCTTGGTCTTCTTGTGAGCGGTTTTGCCGCACTGCCGGTAGGGCGTTGGATTGATGCCGGCTACGGGCGGCGGGTGATGGTGGTCGGATCAGCGTTGTCAGGGGCAATGCTGCTGTTGTGGGCCTACGTGAACTGGTTGCCTATCTTGTTTGTCGTGTGGTTCGGACTCGGCCTCTCCATGTCGGCAACCCTTTACGACCCGGTTTTTGCTGTCATCACGCACCGCTATCCGCTGACCTACCGGGCCAAAATAACACTCATCACGCTGGTGGCGGGCTTTGCCAGCACCGTGTTCATTCCGTTGACAGGGTGGTTGGTGAATGTTTGGGGCTGGCGAGCGACGCTAATTGTGCTTGCGGTCGCGAACCTCACTGTTTGTCTGCCGATCCACGCGGCTGCTATGCCGTCCTCGCGTGGCGCGGGCGCCCGCAAGTCGGCCGAGGTGGATCACAAATCGACGGATGCAGTTTCGATAGCGCGAGCACTGAGGTCAATCACCTTCTGGGCGCTCTTGATCTGTTTCACGGCGTACTACGCGGTGTTTGCCGGCATGACGTTTCACCTCGTTCCGCTGCTGAAAGAGCGTGGCGTGCCCACAGCTGTTATGTTGACCGTGATGGCGATGGTAGGCCCAGCGCAGGTTGTCGCGCGCGCGGCGTGGTATGTCTTCGGACGTGCATTGCCCATGACCACCTTGGGCATCATCGTTGTTCTGGCGTTGCCCTTGTCCGTTCTGCTGCTGATGGCTGTTAGTACCTCGGCTTGGGGGCTGATGGGCTTCGCGCTTCTGTACGGCGCTGCCAACGGCATGATGACCATCCTGCGCGGCACGGCGATCCAGGAGCTGCTTTGGACGCAGGGCTATGGGGCGCTGAGCGGCATGCTCTCGATGCCCTCAAACCTTGCCAAAGGGCTAGCGCCTATAGCTGTTGCAGGCGTATGGAGCATCACGATGACGTATGGACCAGCCGAATATGTCTTCCTTCTCCTCGCCCTTGTGGCCACAGCCGCATTCGCGATCGCCGCGCGCTACAGCGGGCGCGAAGTACAGCTTCCCTCGCTTCACCCGACTCGCGATGATGCAGCTCCGCACGCTTGAGCTGTGGCGAGCGCACGGATAGCTTCCCGAATAACCTCGAACCCTCTGCGCAACATAAGGTGGATTAGTGGAGCATGCCCATGGATACCCTTAACTTTCGACCTGCACGCCCCGACGACTATCTTGCCATCCGCTTGCTGCTCATCGAGGAGGGGCTGCCAAGCGAGGATGTTGCGATCGGGCAAGCCAGCCGTTTCCACTTGGCCATACAAGATGACAGCCTTCTGGCCTGTGCCGGATTGGAGCTCTACGGATCAGATGCGCTGCTTCGGTCGGTGGCTGTCGACAAGCGTGCGCGTCGACACGGCCTAGGCCGCATCCTGGTGGACATTGCGGAGCGGGATGCCCGCGCCACTGGCGCGCACCGACTCTTTCTGTTGACCACGACTGCCGCCAGCTATTTCGAGAAACTTGGCTACGCCACTGTCGATCGCAGTGCCGCGCCGACATTGCTCCAGGCGTCGACTCAATTCGCCTCTCTTTGTCCGGCATCGGCGATCTGCCTCAGCAAACAGGTGTGATTGGAGGAAAGGGCTACGCGTTGCCGGGCGCCACTGCGCCAGGCAAGCTCGCGACTTTCAGAGTCCATACCCAGGGATTCTGGCGCCAAGGCGAGTTTGGATAGGTTGCATCCCAAGCCTCGCGAAAGCTATTCAGGGCGATTTTTCCCGGGACGCTAACGTACCCCTGGGCGCGTGCATCGTTTCCTGTCATGGCGTGCAAGCGCACCACGCCCCTGGATTGCACGGCTAGCTGGAGCCGACTCGCGGACCGAGGCATGCTGGCCGCGCCATTCCATGCTGTATCTGCGTCCTGAGCATCATCATCGCTCCCACGCACGCGGTAGCAGAACGAGCCGTCCGGCACCTGAGTCCAATCCTCGCGAACCCATAGGACATCGCCGGGGTTCCCGAATGGACACCGGCAGGTCATTCCGATGGTTGCATCGCTGGGCATGCTGACAAAGAAATCCCCATTTAGCTCGCCGCGAGCGTCGACACACGCATAGGCAAACCGAGGATTGCCCTGCACCGGAAACCGCAACTGGCTGACCGTGCCGTTGAGCAGGCTGCGAACAGTTTCGCTTGGCAGACAAATCGGGATCTCTCGGACCTCTCCCGCGCGCGAGGCGGTGTCCGTGTATGGAACCTTCAAAGCCATGCGCTACGCGTCTTTGCCAGCATCCGGACGGATCAGCTTGGTCAGATCCGGCAGGCGCTTGGCGATCGCGCGCTCGGCATCGCGTTCGATGGCGCGGTACACCTTCAGCACCTGCTTGCCGGTCTCGGTCAGGTGTGCGCCTCCGCCGGCAGTCCCACCGCGTTGCTTAACGACGAGCGGCTCCACAAAGTCCTGATTCAGGGCGGCAACCAACGACCAAACGCGCTGGTAGCTCATGCCGAGCCGTCGGCCCGTCTCGGCGATCGAGCCGGTTTCGGCAATGCCCTCCAGGACATCGGCTTTGCCCGGTCCGATGGCCACCGCGTGCTTGATCTGCACGCGAAAGCGCATGCGTTCGTTGTCGAGGGGGGATGTAGTCAACGTTGGCTTCATGGTGATACCGGTTATCACGGTGGGTGCGCTTCGCTATACTGCACAGGCGATATCTTCCGCGTTAGATATCGGATCCACAACCCCTCAGACTCAAACATCACCATGTTGCGTCGCCGATTCGCCTCGTGGCTCGCCGGAGCTATTGCTGCTGCCGCCCTCAGTTCGCCTTCGTTGGCCCAGACGCCACCGACAGTCGCGGCAGCCGCCGATCTGAAGTTCGCCCTCGAAGAGGTTGCTGCCCAGTTCGAGCGTGAGACCGGTCAGAAGATGCGTCTGGTGTTCGGCTCTTCTGGCAACTTCTACTCGCAGATCGTGCAGGGGGCACCATTCCACCTGTATATGTCGGCCGACGAAGCGTTTGTGTTCAAGCTGGCCGACGCCGGCAAGACGATGGATCGAGGGCGTCTATACGCCGTCGGCCGCATTGGCGTCATCGTGCCGCAAGGCTCGCCTCTCAAGGCGGACGGGCAACTGGCCGACCTGGCGGCTGCGATCAAGGATGGGCGCTTGCAGAAGTTCGCCATTGCCAATCCCGAGCACGCCCCCTATGGAGCGCGAGCCCGTGAGGCGTTGCAGCACGCGGGCCTGTGGGACGCTATCCAGCCCAAGCTGGTGCTCGGCGAGAACATTTCGCAGACGGCCCAGTTCGCCACGTCGGGCGCGACGCAGGGCGGCATCATTGCGCTGTCGCTGGCCAAGGCCCCGGCGATGGCCAAGCTCGGCGACTTTGCGCTGATCCCGGAGAGCTGGCACCAACCTCTGAAACAACGGATGGTGCTGCTCAAGGACGCGCCGCCCGCCGCCCGCGCCTTCTACGAATACCTGTCGACCCCGCCCGCGCAGGAAATCATGGTGCACTACGGCTTCGCCATGCCCAAGGATCGCTAACGGCACGTACCGGCATGGATTGGCAAGCGCTGTCCGTCTCTCTGCAACTCGCCGGCGTCACGCTGGTGATACTCCTGCCGGCAGGCCTGGTGGTGGGCCGCTGGCTTGCTTATACGACATTGGCGGGCAAGGCCTGGATCGAAGCCCTGGTCCTCCTGCCGCTGGTTTTGCCGCCCACGGTGCTGGGGTACTACCTCCTCTCGTCGCTGGGCAGTGCGTCGCTGCTGGGCGGCTGGTTTGCGCGGGCATTCAACGTCCACCTGACTTTCAATTTCCTGGGGTTAGTGCTCGCCTCCATCGTGTTCAACGTGCCGTTCCTGGTGCAGCCGGTGCAGCGGGCGTTCGAGGCCATCCCTGGTCAACTGAGCGAGGCAGCGGCCGTCAGCGGGTTAAGCGGCTGGCAGACATTCTGGCGCGTTGAGCTGCCGCTCGCCTGGCCCGGAGTGCTCTCGGCCATGGTGCTGACGTTCGTCCACACGCTTGGCGAGTTCGGGGTCGTGCTCATGATCGGCGGAAGCATCCCCGGCGAGACCAAGACCATTGCGATCGCCATCTATGACCGCGTGCAGGCGTTCGACCTCACGGCCGCCAATCGCATGGCCGTGCTCCTGGTGCTGTTGTCGCTCGGTGCCGTTGCGACGTCCCTATTCGCGTCAACCAGGTTGACCGCACGCCGATGAGCAACGAGACACCTGCTACCGGGCTGGCGCTCGATTTCGAGATCGAGCAACGCCGCCCCATGCCTCTGACGGGTGCATTCGCCTGCCGAGCGGGCGAACTTCTCGCGGTGGTCGGCCCCTCGGGTGCTGGCAAGACCTCCATGATGCGCGCACTGGCTGGGCTGATGCGTCCGGAAAACGGCCGCATTGCCGTGGGCGGTGAAGTCTGGTGCGACACGGCACGAGGCATCTACGTGCCGGCGCAGCACCGCCATGTCGGCCTGGTGTTCCAAAACTACGCCCTGATGCCGCACTTGAGCGCCGTGGACAACGTCGCCTTGTCGTTGCTGCACCTGCCAAGTCGCACCCGTCGGGAGCAAGCACGCCAGTGGCTTGAGCACATGCACCTCTCGCCGGAACAGCAATCGCGTCGACCAGCAGCGCTCTCCGGCGGGCAGCAACAGCGGGTTGCGGTGGCTAGGGCGCTGGCGCGGGAACCACGCCTGTTGCTGCTCGACGAACCGTTCTCCGCCGTGGACCAGATGAGTCGTCGGTCGCTCTATGCACTGCTGGCCGACCTCAGGCGTGATCTGGCGATTCCCATTGTGCTGGTGACCCACGATCTGGCGGAGGCCCGACTATTGGCGGACCAGCTGGTGGTGCTCGATGGGGGGATGGTCCTACAACAGGGCGCGCCGCACACCATTCACTTTGCACCACGGAACGCGCGCGTCGCCGAGCTGGTTGGGGTGCAGAACCACTTCACAGGCCAATGGCTGGGACCCACGCAATCAAAGGGGTGGGGATTGCTGCGCTGGACCGCTGCCGACGGTGAAAGTGGCGACACACCGTTTCTGACCGTACGTGATAAAGGCCGCATTCCCGCCGGACAGCTCGTTACCTGGGTCATCCCGAACGACGGGATTGCACTCGTGGATGGGCTACCTAGCCAGGCGGGCGACTTCGCCGCAACCGTGCAGGAAGCCCGCCATCTAGGTGAGATTTCGCTTGTCTCGCTGTTGCTCTCGGATATGCCTGCCACCGCTGTGCGGGTGACCCTCTCGGGCCCCATGCGATCGCAGTTGGCGATTGGCCAACCGTGTTGCGTTCGTCTGAATCTCGATCTCATCCACGTGATGCCATTGCGCAACCGGCCATGAATTCGACCGCACCGATCGCCGGCAGAGTCCGGCTCGTCAAAGCGTTTGTGAGTGGCGCGCTGGTCGGCGTATTGGGTGGGCTGGTTGGGCTCGGCGGTGCTGAATTCCGGCTCCCATTGCTCCTTCAGGTGTTCGGCTTCGAGGCGCTGCAGGCTGTCATCCTGAACAAGGCGACCAGCTTGATCGTTGTTGCCTCCGCACTGGTGTCCCGCAGCGGCGCCGTGCCGTGGAGCCAGATTGCAGCGAACTGGACGATTGTCGTGAACCTTTTGGCGGGGAGTCTCATCGGTGCTTGGTTCGCCGCCGGGTGGGCAACCCGCGTCAGCGGCCTGACGTTGCGTCGCGTGATCGCGATTCTGCTGGTGGGGATTGCGGCCATTCTGCTGGGCGGCCACCACACCGGAACGCATGAGCCGCTTGCCAGCGGAGCGCTGCTCGTTGTCTATGGCGTCATTGCTGGGTTGGCAATTGGTTGTGTTGCAGCGCTGCTTGGCGTTGCGGGCGGCGAGTTGCTGATCCCGACGCTCGTGATCCTGTTCGGGGTCGATATCAAGCTTGCGGGAAGCCTGTCGTTGGCCATCAGCCTGCCGACGATGCTGGTCGGATTCGCACGTTACAGCCGTGATCGGAGCTTCGTTGTGCTGCGAGAGAACGCGCTCTTCGTGGTGGTCATGGCGCTCGGCTCGATCATTGGTGTTGCCATCGGGGGCGTCAGTCTCGAGATGGTGTCAGTCGAGGTATTGCTGAAGGGCCTCGCTGTAATCTTGCTCATCTCGGCGTACAAGGCTTGGGGCCACCGTTAGTATGCCGTTCGCGCCGGCTAGCGCGACGTGCATGATGAAAGCCCTGCCGCAATAGCTTCCCGGCTGCCGTGCCGGCAGCCGGATACCGCGTGGTTATCGATGGCGCATCGCCATCACGGTCGGCTTGCTCACTTTGGGGACTGCATCATGCCGGCGCAGGACTGCTTCATCATCTCCATGCACGTCGGCATCATGTTCTGGCACATCTGCGCCATGGAGGCCGGATCGCCGGCCTTTTGTGCTTGTGGGGCTCGAATCTGTGCAAGTTTGGCCTCGCGGGCCTTCTCGATGATTTGCCAGTCCGGTCCAGCAAGAGCGGGCAGCGATGACAGAAGTGCCGCCAGGCTGGCGGTGATCAGAATGGTCGTCTTCACGATGATGCTCCGTTGAGTTTCGGGCAGCGCTGCATTGCACGCGCGTCGCGTGGTAGGTGCCAGGGCTACCCACAGATAGGGCTTGGGAACTGGGGCCCGCGAAAGGGATCGGGTATCGCAGATGGCCACGCCACTGCAGGCGGAGCCCTGCGTCAGACGCCGTGCAATTTAGGCGGGCGCTCCAGGCGCTTTGGCACCCACGAAGTGAAGTCGGACTCGAGAAGGGTGTTGAACACGCCGCCCGCCGCGCCCGCGCCATCATTCGTGGCAGTTGCAACGATGACAACGGCTGCGCACGTCGCCGTGCAAGAGGGATGGGATTCCGTTCAGACTGCCCTTGGCGCGACTGTCGCTCTCGCAGCCGTGGACTGCAACAGCGGGGACGACATTGTGCTGCGCGGCCTGAGCAGCCGGGCCGCCCGTGCCCTCGGCACAGCACGGAACTGCCGGCATCGCGTACCCCCGCATGGGCAGTACGATCAACAGCAGTGCAATCATCAGCAGACGCCACAGAGATTTCATGGAGTTCGACGTCGTTGGTGGTGGGGCAGCCTTTCACCGGCGGTGGTCTGGACTGAGCGGGTACCGGGTGTCTTGGTCGGTCGCCTTGGTCTGGAATATCTCGCTGCATGGCCGGGTAGCTGTTCGCTGGTGCGGACGCAGGAATTTGCCACCAACAAGTAGGCTAAGTCGCTCTGTTCCGGGTGACCCTCCTGCTGGGCGATGAACTCGATGGCGCCGAGCAAATGGTCGGCCAATCCGAATTCCGCTTCCCTGCAAGCTCTCGCAAAAACGCGGAACACCTCCTCGTGCTGAGATGGCTGGATGCGTTTCATGGTGCAACTCTTGGTGGAAGGATGGCCTGAGGTCTTGCTGTATGCCCCGACCAAATCGGAGGGGTGCCCTGTCAATTGCAACTATCGACCTTCCTTTGCGGGGAAGGTCAAGGACTTCGTGCGACCGAAAATGTCGCAACCGGATCGTTGTGCTCGGGCGAGTTGGCCAGCGTGCCGCAAACTTGCCGCTTTTCGGGCCGTACGTACTAAAGACCAGCGCGGCAGACCCTGTGCTGGGCACTCACACGTGATAATCCGCCATTATCACGTGTGAGGAACCGCCTCCGAGGAGCCACCTTGACGCATCGATTTGGTACGTATATACATAGTACGTAATACGGTATCAAATACTAACGCCATGGCCCGTGCCGGACTCAGTCGTATTGACATCAAGCGTGCCCGCGATTCGCTGCTCGCCCAGGGGCAGCACCCGTCGATCGATGCGATACGTATCGCGTTGGGCAACACGGGCTCGAAAACGACCATCCACCGCTATCTGAAGGAACTGGAAGAAGAGGAAGGCGTAGCGCTCAAGCGGGCTGGCACGACCTCCGACGCCATCCTCGACCTGGTCGGCAGATTGGCGGCGCGCCTGCATGAAGAAGCGCAGGCGGTGGTTGACCAGCAGGTTACGGCTGCCACGGCACAACGCCAGCAAGTCCGGGCAGAAGCAGACAGGCTGTCGGCGGACCTCGCCGTGCTTCGCGCCGAGCTGGCGCAGGCTCACGCCACCATTACCAACGTGCGGGCTGCGCTCAGCGACACGCAAGCGGCGCTGCAGCAGCATGCCCTGGAGGCCGAACGGCTGGCGCAGCAGGTCCGGGACCTCACTGAACGGCAAGCCGAGCAAGAAGGCTTCCGGCGCTCACTGGAGGAGAAGCTGCAGCACGCGCACCAGGCGCTGGAACACTTCCGCAACGCCAGCAAGGAGCAGCGCGATCAGGACACGCGGCGGCATGAGCAACAGGTCCAACAACTGCAGGCGGAAATCCGGCAGGCCAACCAGGCGGTGATCGTCAAGCAGGGCGAAATCACGCTGTTGAACAAGGACGGCGCACGGCTGGTTGCGGAAGTTGGAGCGGCAACCAAGCGCGTCCGCGAACTGGAAGCACGCGGCGAGCAAACAGTGGCGGCGCTGAACCAAGCGCGCACCGACCACACGCGGGCGGAAGCAGAACGGGATACGTTGCGCGCGACGGTGCAGGCCCAGGCGGATGAGCTTGCGGCCGTGCGTGCGGAACGTGAGCAGACGGCGACCGAGTTGGCCAGGTTGGCTGCACGGCTCGAAGCCCAGCAGACGCTACTGACTGACTACCGGACACAGCTCGGGGTGGCGGGGCCGGCGGCCTGAAACCGTAAGATTCGGCACGAAAAGGACGTGCTCTTACGAAATCAGCATTTCCCCAACTTATTGATTCACAAGGTAAATTCGAACGAAACCGTAAGAAATTGCACGAAAAGGACGACTACCCCCACGTGGCGAAGTGTTCGACCTCGGCAAGAGCCTTTTCCAGTTTGCCGGCGTCGACGTGCAGGCTGGGCTCCATCATCCAGACAGAGCCCATGTCCATTCCGTTCGCCTCCGCTTCGACGAGTAGCTCGCGCTCGCGATCGTCCAGGAAAAACAAACTGCGGTGCTTTGTGAGTTCAATCGGCGCGTGCGTCGGCCTGACACGCGTCAGGCTCCCTGGGTGCTGTGAGCGGTTCCGCGCCAGGATGACCTGCTCAAGCAGATCCAAGTCTGCGCCGCTGTCCAAGAACTTCACGCCCAGGTGCTCCGCGAAAACAGCCTCGTACCCTCGGAGCCATCCGTGTTTGAACACGCGTTTCCGCACATCTTGGTCGACGTTGATAGCCGAGCAACCGCTGGCGCGTGAGGTCCGAGAGCGGCCCAAGCTCGTGCGCGCCGCACCAGCGCATCAGGCGGCGCAGTTCGGCGCCATAGGCGCGCAACGTGTGGGGCGAGCGCCCGGTTCGGTCGCGCAGGAAGAGCGCCAGCGCCTGTGCATCGTCGGCGGCGCCGAGCGTGTTGGCCGCCGCGTGCGGCTGGGCGAAGCGGCCGGCGCGCGTGAGCCACGCGTGGTCAGCAGGGCCGTAAGCGGCCAGCCACGGGTTCGCCGCGACAGCTCCCCTCGCTTCCGCGGCGGTCGGCACCGTTGCTTCGCTCGCTAAGGCGGCGGTGGACCGGATGCGGCGCCGGTGCGTGTGCAGCAGCCGCGCGAGGACCGTCTCCGGGCGGGGCGCCAGATCCGCCGTCACCGTGCGCAGGCGCCCGCGCTCCCAGTATTCGACTGCCCCATCGTGCGCCAGCAGCAGCTTGAGCACGGTCGGCTGCGCGGCCTTGGCGTCGGCCAGCGAGCCATAGCGGCGCTTGACGCGCGCCAGCGTCCAGTGCGCGTAGACCGGGTGCCCGAGTGCCTCCGCCAGGTAGGCGAGGGCCGCCGCGACGGTGGCCGGCAGTGGGCGCGGCGGCACCGCGCCCGTATCGATCCAGTCGGCCGGCTTCATGACTGGGCGGTCCGCTTGGCGGCCGCCTTGCCCGTCGATCTGGGCACGCGCGTCTTGGCCGCTGGTGGCGCCGCGGCCAGGGTCGCACGCAGCAGCTCGTCGAGCTGGGCGCGCTGGCTGGCGGTGACGGCCTTGAGTGCGCTCGCCTCGCCCGCGGCGGTCTGGCGCGCGGCCCGCTCGCTGGCCAGGTCGGCGTCGAGTCGTGCGCGCTCGTCTTCCAGCGCGGCGATGCGCCGCTCGGCGAATTTGAGTTGGGAGGCCAGTTGCGCGCGCTCGGCCCGCACCGCGTCGCGCTGGTGCGCGGTTTCCTGCAGGAGCTGCTTCGACAGCGCCTCGTAGCGCGCCTGGGTGGTGGCGATCGCCTCGGTGTGGGTGCGCTCGCCCGCCGTGGCGCGCTCCTGGGCGGTCGCCAGCGCCGCCTCGAGCTCGCCCCGGCGTGCGGCTTGCTCATCGGCGCGCGCGCACGCCGCCGCCTGGGCGGCGCACGCTACGGCCAGCGCGGTGTCGCGCGCGGCGAGCTGGCCGCGCACCTCGCTCAGTTCGGCCCGCAGCAGCTCGACCCGCAGTTCGGCCTCGGCGCGGGCGGCCTCGGCGGTGTCGGCTGTGGCTTGCGCCTCGCGCTTCAGGCGCACCACGTCGTCGAGCTGCACCGCGACCGCGGCCTGCCACAGCGCGCGCATCGCTTCGGCGATCTCGACCGGAATCTCGGGCAGGGCGAGGTCGGCCAGGCCCGAGCGCACCACCTCGGCCTCGATCGCGTTGAGCGTACGCGACAGCGTTGCAGGGTCACCGCCGCCCAGGCGGTCACGCAGCTTGCGCACCGACACCACGCGGCGAAAGCGTGCGGCCGTGGGCGGCGCCGCGTCGCCGGCCTCGGTGAGCATGGCCAGCACGGTGGCGCGGATCTGGTCGGGGGTGGCGGCGAGGCGGGGCATGGCAGTTTCCGGAGGCGCATTTCAGCCTATCTTACGCACATACCTAACGTTAGAAAAGCCATTTATGTGTTGCTTGGGAAAACCAAAGACGGATAAATCTAGTTATCTTGCGGAAACAATGGCTTCCAGCCACAGGGCGCGCTTGGCCGCGCGGCGGGGGCGGTCAACGTTCCAAAACCAAGGGGAAAAGGACCAGTCAGCAAGTGACTGATTTGACTAGGGTTTTAGGGTGGGCATCACCCTGGAACCCGCATGGCTGCTACGGGTGGCTACCCCGGTAAATTGCGGCGAAATCAAGGGGACCCCTGATCCAGACATTCGTCTATTCGCTGGCCTGGCCGCATATCCAGTGGGCGGCGATGCTGGTGGTGCGGCTGCGCCCGGGTGCGGGTAACTAGTCGCTGGACGAACTGTAGGGGGCGAGCACTAACCGTCTCGCGCGGCGGCTTGCGAACCATAGGTCGGCCCGCGGCCGGAAAAATGCTTGACCTTCCCTGCCGTGGGAACGTCCATATTAACCATGGGGGACAGAAGCCCCTGCGGCGTGGCAGGACCAAGTCGGCAGAGAGCATCGGATTTTCCGCCGGAGGTTAGTCAAATGGGCGTTCCGGGGCGCACGTTGTATGAAGAGGTCTTTGCGGTGTTCGAAAGGGCATGCCAGGAAAGCGATTTCGAGCTGGCCGAGGACCTCCTGCTCGCCCTAGAAGCGATGGATCGCCGGCAGGAAGCTCATCGGCAACTCGACCGCGCCTACCTGCTGCTAGCCGATCTCTGAGAACGGGAGTCCCCCGACTTTGGTTTCTACCTGCTTGCCATCGGCTGGCCAATGCCCCTGGGGACAGCAGTGGTCCTCTTCCATGCCTTAGCGTGCAATATTTTCCGTTTTCTGAAGTGACCCCTTCTTTACGGAGTCCCGCGTATACCAGTCGTTCTTCTCGACAACCGGCTCTTTGCGATAGTGCCGCATGACCCGAAGAAAGCACTCGAGAGGCTGTTCTTCTTTCGTAACCATCGGGCCTAACGTCGTCGGAGACAATTGCACGTTCCGGCTAATTCGAGAAACATCGTCTATTTTGCAGAAAGCGGCCGCTAACCGATCGAGCGGGGGAGTATCCGAAGGTCTTGCGAGCGCCGAGGCAATTTCTTCCATGTGCGCCGGGCTGCAAGGAAACTCATGTCGATCGGACAGTGCGCTCACTTTGGCTTGCAGAGCCGGGTTCGTGCCCTCGTGAAGGTACGCAAACAGGTTGTAATCCAGGTAAATTCTCATGCGATGGAGTTTGCGTATTGTTAAGCGCGCTCATACGTTTGGGAAATGCTGGCCGAACCTGAAGTTGGCGCATTCGCGCTGCACGTGGCTTGGGAGCAGTGGGAGTCTTACTTCTTCGACATTTGAAGGATTCTGAGCACGATGAGTGCGAAGGCAGTCGCGACGATGGCCGTCACCGCATGGCCCATGCCGGCGGCCACGCCGATCGCGGCAGCAATCCAGATGCTCGCGGCAGTTGTGAGCCCCCTGACGTGTGTCTCATTGTCCGGCTTCAGGATCGCCCCTGCACAAAGGAATCCGATGCCTGACGTGAGACCCTGAAGCACGCGGCTCATGTCGGCAAGCTGCACGCCCGCCTGGAGGGGAACCACGACAAAAACGCATGCCCCCAGCGCGACGAGCATGTGAGTGCGCACGCCTGCGGATTTTCCCGAGCTCTCCCGCTCGTACCCCAGCAAGCCCCCCAAAACGATAGAGACGGTCATTCGAACGACGGCACGTACTGCCTCGGCAGCATTAGCGAGATCGGAGAATTCCGAGCTCAATGTGCGGATGATGTCGTTCATTGCGGAGCGTCTCTGGGTGTGTCCTGAAAATGGCCAAGACAGTCTATGTCGCAGAAGATGACTGTCAGATTGCCGAGCTATGACACAACCGGATTCGCTGGCCCGGGGGCAAGATTAACAACGTATTACATTTCGGCAATAAAGCCTGACAACGGAAGGGCAACCTTAGAATGCCGGCCATTAGTGCTCGTTTTCGCGCCAGTGTGTCCACTCGAAGTGCGCGACATTCTCCTCCAGCCCCCGAACCGCATGACCGATTCTTCAATCTCCCCGTCCCAACCCGCTGGTCTCTCGAGGGCGCTGGACAATTTCCTGACACGCCACCGCATCGGCGTTTGGCGTGTTGTCGTAACGTTTGTCCTGGCAAGTCTGGTCTTTGGCCATTCTCGCTGGGACGGTACCTGGGTGTCGCCGCTGCTGCTGACGCTGGGGATGTTGGGGGTGAGCCTGGCCACGGTCGGGCGGCTCTGGTGCGCGTTGTACATTTCCGGGCGCAAGAACAATACCTTGGTGACCTCGGGTCCATATTCACTGTGTCGCCATCCGCTCTATGTCTGCAACTTGCTAGGCATTATCGGACTAGGGGCGATGACCGAGTCGCTGGCGGTTACCGCAGTCCTGGCGCTCGCATTTGCGCTGATGTACCCGGCTGTCATCCGGACGGAAGACCGCTTTCTGGCTTCCGCCTTCCCGGAATTCGCCGAATACGCACGCCGTACACCAGCGTTCTTTCCCCGTCTGTCGCTGTATAGGGGGGAGTCGACATGGACGGTCCATGTGTCTTCCTTTCAACGCAATATTGCGGACTCGGTCTGGTTTCTCGGCCTGTCGGTGGTCGTGGAGTCGTTTGATTTGTTCCATGACGCCGGCGTCCTCCGGGCGGTCGTGACGCTTGCCTGATGCGGGCAACTCCGCATACACGTACAGCCATGCACTACGCTCACGTCTCCGATTCTGTTGTCGAGAGCATGCTCGTGATGCTGGTCGGCCTGATCGTCCTGTATGTGGGGTTCGCTGTCTATTTGCGGTGGAAGCATGGGCCCGCCCCCAAGCGTAAGACTGATGAGGGGCGAAAGCGGCACCCCAAAACGAGCAGGCGAAAGCGATAATCGTAATCTGCTCTTAATGCTGGTGATCGAGGATTCATGTAAACTTCGGCGACGGCCCAGCCGTTAGTACTTCAACCCCAAGCCCCCCGCACAGTCTCCCAAGGAATGCGACGTTTCGTTCTGATCTTCGTGCTGCTCATTTTGCCGTTCCAGTTTTCCTGGGCGGCAGCGGCACGCTATTGTCAGCACGAGAAAGCCACGGCCACTTGGCACCTTGGGCACCACGAGCATCGTCATCAGCAGCCGGAAGGTAAAACGGATGCCGAGAAAAAGCCATTCGTGGATACAGACTGCGGGGTATGCCATCTGGTCTCCCTCCCGTTCGTCTATGGACAGACGCAGGACGTGTTGATAGCGAATCGGGTAGAAGTGACCGATACTCAACATGCGTCCGAGTTCTCGTCTCTGAATGCCAGGGCTCCCGACCGTCCTCAGTGGCAGCGTCTCGCTTGATCGGCGAGACGACGACTCTTTTTCTCCTTTCGTCTCTCGCCGAATTCTCCTGGTCACATACCTTGGTGCAATTCGATGCGAAGACTATTTCTGCCGCTCGGGCTGGCGGTAGCATTTCTCAGCCCAAACTTTGCCGTAGCGCAATCTGACACCGGCACGTCCATGGTGCCCGTCTTCCCAAGGGAAGCGGCGGGACCGTTGACCCTCGAGGCCGCGTTGTCGCTGGCGGCAGGAAGCAATTTCAACCTGTCCGCCGCCGCCAAGGAACTCGATTCCACAGAAGGTGGGATCATGCAGGCCCGGGTTATTCCGAACCCGGAACTCCAGACGCTGGTCGAGGACACGCGGAAATCCACCCGTACATCCACCGCCCAGATGAATATCCCCATCGAACTGGGCGGCAAGCGCTCGGCTCGTATCAATGCCGCGGAAAGGACGCGCGAACTGGCGCAGGCAACGCTGGCTGGCGTTCGCGGTGACATTCGGGCGCAGGTAATCGAGAGCTTTTTTTCCGTCTTGATCGCACAGGAACGCGTCAAGCTGGCAACTGGCTCCGCGGATATCGCTGCGAGGGGCGCGCAAGCCGCTTCACGCCGCGTCGCGGCCGGCAAGATCTCCCCGGTTGACGAAACTAAGGCACGTGTCGAACAGGCCAACGCCGAACTTGAATTGGCCGAAGCAACGGCGAGCCTGCAGTCCGCCCGTCAGGCGTTGACGGCGTTGTGGGGCAATGCATCGCCGCAGTTTACCGAAGCACAGGGCAATCTGGACGCGCTGCCATCCAGGCCGGCGCCTGAACTCCTTCTGAAGGAGCTGGAAAACTCACCGCTGGTGGCCGCAAGCCGCGCTGAACTTGACCGCCGCCAGGCATTGGTGGGCGTTGAGCGCAGCCGCCAGTATCCGGATCTGACAGTCAGTCTGGGTGCCAAGCGAGATACAGAAGCCAACCGCAACATGGCGGTGATCGGTGTGGCGATCCCGTTGCCGATTTTTGACCGGAATCAGGGCAACTTGTATTCGGCCATTCGCCAGGCGGACAAGGCCCAGGATGAATATCTGGCCAATCGCATCAGCCTGACCCGAAATCTCCTGATGGCATCGAACCAGCTGTCGGTATCGCGCGCCTCGGCACAAACGCTGAAGCAGACCGTCTTGCCAGGCGCCGAGCAAGCCTTCAACGCGGCGACCATTGGCTTCGAGGCCGGCAAGTTCAATTATCTGGACGTCCTGGATGCCCAGCGCACGCTGTTCCAGGCACGCATCCGCTATCTCGGCGTGCTTGGACAAACCTATCAGGCGGCGACCACGATCGATCGCATTCTGGGACGTTAAGACGGGATTCATAAAACATGGCTATTTCGAACAAACAAAAGGCTGCCATTGCGGCCATCGTACTGGTGGGCGGCGTCGCGACTGGTGGCGTTCTGCTGAGCGGGCGCTCTGCGCCGGAAGAGCAGGGTGGGCACTCGGAATCCAAGGGGCATGGCGACACCGAGCACCATGGCAAGCAGGCGGCGGAAGCCGACCACAAGGATGACAAGTCACACGGCGACGGCGAGCATCACGAGGTCAAGAAGGGCCCCAATGGTGGCGCGCTCTTTTCGCGTGATGGCTATGACGTCGAAATTGGCACGGCCGAATCCAAGGGCGAGGCCCGTATTCGGCTCTGGGTTAGCAAGTCTGGGAAGGCGGTGGCAAATGGCGTGGCAGCGACAGGCCAGCTCGTGCGGGCTACGGGCGAGTCTCAAGCGCTCAAGTTCGTGGTGTCTGGCGACGCGCTGGAAAGCCAACAGCCAGTTGCCGAGCCCCATGTCTTTGACGTGACCGCAAATGTGACCTTGCCCGGTTCGTCTTCGCCACTCGCCGTGCGGCTCTCGAAAGAGGAAGGCAAGATTGAGTTGACAGCGGACCAGCTGGCCAAGACAGGGGTAGTGGTTCAAACCGCGGGCTCGGCAAAGGTCCAGGCTGGCGTCCAGTTCCCCGGCGAAATCCGTTTCAACGAAGACAAGACAGCCCACGTGGTGCCGCGACTGGCTGGCGTCGTAGAGAGCGTTCCGGCCAATATTGGGCAACAGGTTAAGAAGGGACAGGTTCTCGCGGTCATCGCGAGCACCGGACTTTCTGACCAGCGCAGCGAACTGCTCGCAGCACAGAAACGTCTGGATCTGGCGCGTGTCACTTATGACCGCGAGAAGAAGCTCTGGGAACAGAAGATCTCTGCGGAGCAAGATTATCTGAGCGCCCGCAACGCGCTGCAGGAAGCGCAGATCAGTGTCCAGAACGCGCAGCAGAAGCTGACCGCCATTGGCGCCAGCAACAGCTCGACGGCACTCAATCGCTACGAGCTGCGCGCACCGTTCGACGGCATGATCGTTGAAAAGCATATCTCGCTTGGGGAAGCGGTGGCGGACAACGCCAACGTGTTCACGCTGTCGGATCTGTCGTCCGTCTGGGCCGAGTTCGTGGTGTCTGCCAAGGATGTCGAGCGGGTGCGCATCGGCGAAAAGGCGTCGATCAATTCGGCATCGTCCGATGTGAAGGCAGATGGCACCGTTTCATACGTGGGTTCGCTGCTGGGCGAGCAGACGCGGACGGCGAAGGCCCGCGTAACATTGACCAATCCACAGATGGCTTGGCGACCGGGTCTCTTCGTCACGGTCGACGTATTCGGTGCTGATGTCGAGGTGCCCGTTGCGGTGAAGACCGAGGCCGTCCAGGACGTCAATGGCGAGAGCGTAGTCTTTGTCGCGGTTCAAGGTGGATTCGTGCCGCAGCCGGTGAAGGTCGGCCGGACAAACGGCAAGGTCATCGAGATTGTCGAGGGCCTGAAGCCGGGCGCACGTTACGCCGCCGCCAACAGTTTTGTTCTGAAGGCCGAACTTGGCAAATCCAGCGCCGAACACGGCCATTGATACGGGGGAAACAGCAATGTTTGAACGTATCATTAGTTTCGCCATCCAGCAGCGATGGCTGGTCCTGCTCGCCGTGTTTGGAATGGCCGGGTTAGGGATTTTCAGCTACAACCGACTACCGATCGACGCGGTCCCTGACATTACCAACGTTCAGGTTCAGGTCAATACCTCGGCACCAGGCTATTCACCGCTCGAAACCGAACAGCGTGTTACGTATCCGATCGAGGTCGTGATGGCCGGCCTGCCGGGACTCGAACAGACGCGTTCCCTGTCCCGCTATGGCTTGTCGCAGGTGACGGTCATCTTCAAGGATGGCACGGACGTCTATTTCGCGCGCCAACTCGTCAACCAGCGCATCCAGGAAGCCAAGGACAATCTGCCTGAAGGCGTTGTGCCGGCGATGGGGCCTATTTCGACCGGCCTCGGGGAGATCTATCTATGGACCGTTGAAGCCGAAGAGGGTGCTCGCAAAGCTGACGGGACTGCCTATACGCCGACAGATTTGCGCGAAATCCAGGATTGGGTGGTACGGCCGCAACTGCGTAACGTGCCCGGTGTCACCGAGATCAATACTATCGGTGGTTTCAACAAGCAGTACCTGGTCGCGCCGAGTCTTGAACGGCTAGCGTCGTACGGGCTGACGCTGACCGACGTCGTCAATGCGCTGAACAAGAACAACGACAACGTGGGTGCGGGCTACATCGAGCGTAGGGGCGAGCAGTATCTGGTTCGTGCGCCGGGTCAGGTTGCGTCCGAAGACGACATCCGCAACATTATTGTCGGTACAGCGCAGGGGCAGCCGATCCGCATTCGCGACATCGGGGATGTGGAGATTGGCAAGGAACTGCGTACCGGTGCGGCAACCGAGAATGGCAAGGAAGTTGTGCTGGGCACGGTATTCATGCTCATCGGCGAAAACAGCCGGGCTGTGTCAAAAGCGGTCGATGAAAAGGTCGCTTCCATTAACCGTACGATGCCGGAAGGTGTGAAGATCGTAACGGTATACGACCGGACACGTCTGGTCGACAAGGCCATTGCGACCGTCAAGAAGAACCTTCTTGAAGGCGCGGTGCTCGTCATCGTAATTCTGTTCCTTTTCCTGGGTAACATCCGCGCGGCGCTGATTACCGCGACGATCATTCCGCTGGCGATGTTGTTCACCTTCACGGGGATGGTGAACTACAAGATCAGTGCGAACCTGATGAGCTTGGGCGCGCTCGACTTCGGCATCATCATCGATGGCGCGGTGGTGATTGTCGAAAACTGTGTGAGGCGACTGGCGCATGCGCAGGAACACCATGGCCGGCCATTGACGCGCTCCGAGCGGTTCCATGAGGTGTTTGCCGCAGCGAAGGAGGCGCGTCGCCCACTGATCTTCGGTCAGCTCATCATTATGATCGTCTACCTGCCGATCTTTGCGCTGACGGGGGTGGAAGGCAAGATGTTCCACCCGATGGCGTTCACGGTCGTCCTGGCGCTGCTGGGCGCGATGATTCTGTCCGTGACGTTCGTTCCGGCTGCGGTCGCCTTGTTCATCGGCGAACGGGTGGCCGAGAAAGAAAATCGTCTCATGCTCTGGGCGAAGCGTCGCTACGAGCCGCTGCTGGAAAAGTCGCTCGCGAACACGGCCGTTGTATTGACGTTTGCCGCGGTGTCAATTGTTCTGTGCGTGGCCATTGCGGCCCGCCTGGGCAGCGAGTTCATCCCCAATCTGAACGAAGGCGACATTGCCATCCAGGCGCTGCGCATTCCTGGCACGAGCCTGTCGCAGTCCGTGGAGATGCAGAAGACGATCGAGACGACCCTCAAGGCAAAATTCCCCGAAATCGAGCGCGTGTTTGCGCGGACAGGTACGGCGGAGATTGCATCCGATCCGATGCCGCCGAATATTTCGGATGGCTACATCATGCTCAAGCCTGAGAAGGATTGGCCAGAGCCGAAGAAAACACATGCCGAACTGCTGTCCGCCATCCAGGAGGAAGCCGGCAAGATCCCCGGGAACAACTACGAGTTCTCCCAACCGATCCAGCTGCGGTTCAACGAGCTGATCTCCGGGGTCCGCTCGGACGTCGCAGTCAAGATCTTCGGCGATGACAACAACGTGCTCAGCGAGACGGCGAAGAAGGTATCGGCCGTGCTGCAGGGCATCCCCGGCGCGCAGGAGGTGAAGGTAGAACAGACCACCGGCTTGCCGATGCTGACGGTCAAGATCGATCGGGAGAAGGCGGCGCGATACGGGCTTAACATGAGCGACGTGCAAGACGCGGTGGCAACGGGCGTCGGAGGCCGTGATTCCGGAACCTTCTTCCAGGGCGATCGTCGTTTCGATATCGTGGTCCGCCTGCCCGAAGCTGTGCGCGGCGAGGTCGAGGCTCTGCGCCGATTGCCGATTCCGTTGCCAAAAGGAGTGGACGCGAGAACGACGTTTATCCCATTGAGCGAGGTGGCGACGCTGGAAATGGCGCCCGGCCCGAACCAGATCTCGCGCGAGAACGGCAAGCGCCGCATCGTGATCAGTGCCAACGTTCGTGGACGTGATATTGGTTCATTCGTGCCCGAGGCGGAAGCGGCTATCCAAAGCCAGGTCAAGATCCCGGCTGGCTACTGGATGACATGGGGTGGCACCTTTGAGCAACTGCAGTCCGCCACCACCCGCCTGCAGGTGGTAGTGCCGGTGGCGCTGTTGCTGGTCTTCGTACTGTTGTTTGCGATGTTCAACAACATCAAGGATGGCTTGCTAGTCTTCACGGGCATTCCCTTTGCGCTGACTGGCGGGATTCTTGCCCTGTGGATACGCGGCATTCCGATGTCCATTACTGCAGCGGTGGGCTTCATCGCGCTGTGCGGGGTGGCGGTGCTCAATGGTCTGGTGATGCTGTCGTTTATCCGATCGCTGCGCGAAGAAGGGCATTCCCTCGACAGCGCGGTCCGAGTTGGCGCCCTGACGCGACTGCGTCCGGTGCTGATGACGGCCCTGGTGGCATCCCTGGGTTTCGTGCCGATGGCCATCGCCACCGGTACGGGCGCTGAGGTGCAACGTCCCCTCGCAACGGTGGTAATCGGTGGCATCTTGTCGTCCACGGCGCTGACCCTACTGGTGTTGCCGGTGCTCTATCGACTTGCTCACCGCAAGGATGAGGACGCGGAAGATACTCGCGAGCCAGTCACTCAGACGCATCAACCGGATCAAGGCCGCCAGCCTGCATGACGTAAATCCTTGGGCGGTCATCGTACCGCCCAATTTTTATAGGAGTTTCTATGGGCGCAGGTCACTCACACGACCATCCCGGTGGCAACGAGCGATCGCTCAAGATCGCCCTTGCGCTGACCGGTACGTTCCTGATTGCCGAAGTGGTCGGTGGTGTCATGACGAAGAGCCTGGCGTTGATCTCCGACGCCGCGCACATGCTCACGGACACCGTCGCACTGGCCATCGCACTGGCTGCTATTGCGATCGCCAAGCGACCCGCGGACAAGAAGCGGACATTTGGCTACTACCGTTTTGAGATTCTTGCCGCGGCCTTTAACGCATTGCTGCTGTTCGGTGTGGCTATCTACATCCTGTACGAAGCCTACCTGCGGCTGAAATCGCCACCTCAGATTGAGTCAACCGGCATGTTCGTCGTGGCTGTGCTGGGCCTGATCATCAATCTCATCAGCATGCGCATGCTGTCCTCCGGGCAAAGCAGCAGCCTGAACGTGAAGGGTGCTTATCTGGAAGTCTGGAGCGATCTGCTCGGGTCGGTTGGCGTCATCGCCGGTGCGATCATCATCCGCTTCACGGGCTGGGCGTGGGTCGACTCCGCCATTGCGGTGCTGATCGGCCTCTGGGTACTGCCTCGCACGTGGATCCTGCTGAAGTCGAGCCTGAATGTGCTGCTCGAAGGCGTACCCGATGACGTGGATCTGGCAGAGGTTGAGAAGCAAATTCTGGCGACGCCCGGGGTAAAAAGCTTCCATGACCTCCACATCTGGGCACTTACCAGCGGCAAGGCGAGCTTGACGGTTCATGTCGTGAATGACACGGCCGTCAACCCGGAAATGGAAGTGCTACCGGAATTGAAGCAGATGCTGGCTGACAAATTCGATATCACGCACGTGACCATTCAGTTCGAACTGGCACCATGCGAACAAGCGGATGCAGCTCAGCATTTCAATGCATCGCCAGCACTGGTCGGATCGAAGTCGCTTGCTGCAGGAGGAAACTAAGGTGCGGGTACTTGTTGTAGAAGACGAACCGCGTACTGCGGAGTATTTGCAGAAGGGATTGTCGGAGTCGGGTTTCGTGGTCGACATCGCGAACAATGGTGGCGATGGGCTCCACATGGCGGAAGAGACCGACTACGACGTCATCATCCTGGACGTCATGCTGCCAGGTATGGACGGGTGGACGGTCATCAAGTCCATTCGATCCAAGTCCGAGACACCCGTACTGTTTCTGACGGCGCTGGATGATGTGGCGGATCGTGTCAGAGGCTTCGAGTTGGGGGCAGACGATTACCTGGTCAAGCCCTTCGCCTTTGCCGAGCTCCTTGCCCGTATCCGGCGTTGCTTGCGCCAAAGCACCTCGAAGGAGTCCGAGCGATTGCGCATTGCCGATCTGGACATCGACGTGCTTGGAAGGCGGGTATTCCGGGGAACTACCCGCATTGAATTGACGAATCAGGAGTTCTCGATGTTGCACCTGCTCATGCGCCGGAGAGGGGAGGTGCTGTCGCGAACCACGATCGCGTCCCAGGTCTGGGACGTCAACTTCGACACGGATACCAATGTCGTTGACGTCGCGATCCGGCGCCTGAGATCCAAGGTGGATGATCCCTTCGATCAAAAGCTGATCCATACCGTACGGGGAATGGGCTATGTCCTCGACCCAGAGCGCGGCCGGTGACGGAATGAGGCCCGGGACTTCGATAACCCCGCTGTCACTGACGAGGCGGCTTGGGCTCTTCTTTGCATTGGTACTGTCTATCGCGCTGGCCAGCATGGGCGCCTTTGCTTACTACTCGCTCGCCGCGCAACTCGAGGCCAGAGACGATGAGGTTGTAAAGGGAAAACTCGAACAGGTCGAGCATTTCTTGCGCGAGGTGGACGGGGTGCAGGGCGTCCCGGCGGCGCAGCATCGCTTCGATGATCTGGTGCGAGGTTACTCGGACCTCATCGTTCGCGTCACGGCGCTGGATGGCCGGCTTTTGTTTCGCACGGGCAACGATGCATTGCTGGAAGGCACTGACCAAGCGGCGGTCACGGGAAAGTCATCGCTCATGTTCCAGTCCGCCGATGCGGTGTTGGGGCGAGACGGTACGCGGGCGACGGTGTTCGTGGCGAAGTCTGGCGAGGACAGGAAGCAGGTGACTGCGCGATTCCGGACGACGCTCGTGCTTGGTACCACCGTCGGTGTGATATTGACGGCCCTGGTGGGGGCGGCCATTACGCGCCGTGAGCTGGAGCCGGCGCACGTACTTATCAAGCAGATCAACCGGATCAGTGTGGAACGGCTGAGCTACCGGGTGGACATGCCACCCAAGCCCACCGAAGTGCGTGATATCGCCTCTGCGTTCAATGCGATGCTGCAACGCCTCGAGGATGGTTATCAGAAGCTGTCGCGGTTCTCCGCCGATCTTGCCCATGATTTGCGCACGCCGCTTAACAACCTCATTGGACATGCCGAGGTCGCCTTGTCACGAGACCGCACCGGGCCCGAGTATGTCGCCTTGGTGGAGGAAAGCCTGGTCGAATACCAGCGACTTGCGAGGATGATCGATGCGATGTTGTTCCTCGCGCGAGCTGACAGTGCCAATGTGGCGCTCGAGTTGACGGAACTCCAGTTGAATGCAGAACTTCGCAAGTTGTCCGCCTACTTTTCGGTGCTTGCAGAGGAGCGAAGCGTCGTAATCAGGGTAAGCGGGGATGCCACCCTGGTCGCTGATGCCATTCTGTTCCAGCGTGCGATCAACAATGTTCTGTCAAATGCGGTCCGTCATGCGTGGCCGAATTCGATGATAGATCTGGTGGTGCGCCGCGAAGCGGCACATTGTTGCATCGACATCACGAACGTTGGAGACCCAATCCCGGAGCGGGAACTTTCCCTCATCTTTGATCGGTTCTTCCGTGGGGATAGGGCGAGATCCAACTCGTCACAGTCCACGGGGCTGGGCCTGGCCATCGTCCTGTCGATCATGGAGCTCCATGGCGGCGACGCGTCAGCCGTGAGCGGCTTGGATGGGAAGACACGCTTTACATTGCGCTTCCCGCTCAACGGTGCTGAAGCCTCAGCGCGGGTTTCGGTGGGTAGGCCGAGTCAGGACCGACCAGTCGTTGGGTAGAGTGGTGCAATGAGCCCGATTGCCTATTTGTAATCGCCGGGCAAGGCTGCAGCATGCGTACAATTTATACACTCGTTTTCATAGATCAACGAAGTCTCTAGAAAGGAGATGACTATGAAAACGAAGAAACACGCCTTGCTGTTTGCGGCGTTGCTGTTGGGTGGGATGTCGGCTTCGTATGCTTTGGAAATGACCGGGTTGAAACCGGGCGTGCCTGCGTCGACGGCGACGGCGCAGGCGATGGCGAAGCGTCACGCGACCTTGTATGGCGATCCAGCCGGCCAATCTCAGGCCAGTCGCATTATCGACGTGAAGCCAGGGATGCGGTATGTCAACGTGGACTCTGGCGAGACGGTGGCGTTTCGGGCCGGCGAGAAGATCGTCGCATGGACCTTCGCCCAGATGGTCAGGGATACGAGTGTGGACCTTGGCTTGTTGATGCCGGATCTGCCGGGTAGCGCTGGCGTGCGCGTCTATATTGATAGAAGCGACCTCTTCACAGGTGGCTGAACGTTGCTGAACCGGTGAACTACAGGCCCCGCACAATGCGGGGCCTTTTTCATCGTCATTGGCGTCGGTTCTGCCGCTTAGCAATACACGAGGCGATGGGAAGTTGTAGCACGCGCCACCGCATCATGAACGGCACCGGATTGACGCCGATGGAGGGAAAAAAAGCTTGCCCTCCGGGGAGGGCAAGCTTCGGAAGCTTTCGCCATCGGGATAAAGCGAAAGAGCACCAAGAGCCAAGCAACTGACGGGTGCCTGGCTCCCCCACAGAGGTCGGTCTGAGTTTCAGGGACGGCTTGCGTCAAATTCCGCGTGCGCCATCGGTGAACACATCACGCGGCCCAATACGCGAGCCGTCGGTAAATACGTCACGCTGGCCGAGGCGTGCGCCGTCGGTGAACACGTCGCGCTTGTCGATGCGTGCACCGCCGGCGTAAATGTCGTTGACTGCGGCGCGTCCGCCGTCGGTGTAGGGGTCGCGGGGACGGTGGATCTGGCCATCAGGGGTAGCAGCGATGGCGGAGCCGGCGGCAGCAATCGTGAGGGCAGCAGCAATCAGGGCAGTGTGAATCGTCTTCATGGAATCTCTCCGGAGTCAATGTTTGTGAGTCTCTAATCGCTCACCGTGTTCACAGTCTAGCTACCGGACCTGCTCCACTGAATTACCCGCGTATTACGATCCTGTCATAAAAAAATGCCTCCCGGTTGGGAGGCACAAACTCTCTTGAATTAACAAGAAAGTGTCGATTCTTTTGAGCTCGCTCAGAACTTGTGGCGTACGCCTACGACGACGCCGGTCTGATCCTTGCCAGGGACAACGTTGGTCGGGCTGCCGGTCGTCGAGTTGTAGCCGTTCATGCCCAGCTGCGAGTTGCCGCGGTTCAGTGCATAACCGACGTTCATATACACATCGGTACGCTTCGAGAAAGCGTAATCTGCCGAGGCAACGAACAGGAACGGGTCTGCGCCAGAATTGCGGCTGTCCGTGTAGTAGGCGGCGCCGGTCAGCGTCAGTGCGGGCGTCAGGCCATAGCGCAGGCCGGCCCAGTAAATGTTAGAACCGTTCGTCGGCAGCGCACCGACATTGCCGTTGTACCAGCGATAACCAATAAATGCCTTAGCCGGTCCGAAAGCGTAGCTCGCGCCAATTAGAGCGCGGCGGTCCTTGCGGTCGGCCGTGGCGACGGTGCTGCCCTGGATCTCGTCGTACACCGCGCCGACAGCGAGGGCGCCGGTTTCATACATGAGCGATACGCCCATGTTTCGATCGACCTTGTAGTTCCCCGGCACTTCGCCGCCGCCGGTGCGGCTAAAGCTGTAGAGGCCGGTGACCGTCAGGCCACTGAAGATGCCACGGTACTTGATAGCATTGTCAGCGCGACCCGCCAAGACGTCATCCATCTTGAAGAGCGAGTAGCGCGGCGCGAAGCCCATCGGGTCGAGTTGCAGCGTGGTGTCATACATTGGTGTCGTTTGACGACCCAACGTCAGTTGACCATATTTGCTACCCAATCCTACGAAGGCACTACGATCAAAAAGACGGGTGCTGTTGTTCTGTGCGCCGGTGTCGAACGAAATGCCGCTTTCCAATTTGTTGGCGCGCAGCTAAATTTGACCCACGGTTTTCATCTAAATTTGACCCACCCCGAGACGGCGTAAAGCGTTACTGCGGTGTGGATAACTCTTCGTTTTCTGCCTCCCTTGAGCCCTTTCGACGGGCTGGCCTAGCCTTCGCCGAGCTGGTCTTGAAGCGCCACGACTCGTTGCCGGTTTCAACGATGTGGCAGTGATGCGTGAGGCGGTCGAGCAGCGCCGTGGTCATCTTGGCATCGCCGAACACGCTGGCCCACTCCCCGAAGCTCAGGTTGGTCGTGATCACCACGCTGGTGCGTTCGTACAGCTTCGAGAGCAGGTGGAACAGTAGCGCGCCGGCGGTCTGGCTGAACGGAAGGTAGCCCAGTTCGTCGAGGATCACCAGATCGACATGCATAAGCCGGTGCGCGAGCTGTCCGTGCTTGCCGGCAGCTTTTTCCAACTCCAGTGTGTTGGCCAGTTCGACCGTCGAGAAGTAGCGCACGCGCCTGCCGTGACGCTGGATGGCCTCGATGCCGATGGCGGTTGCCAGATGCGTCTTGCCGGTGCCCGGCCCGCCGATGAGCACGACGTTGTGTGCGCTGTCGAGGAACTTCATCTGGTACAGATCCCGGATCAGCCCTTCGTCGACACGGGCCTGCGCGAAGTCGAAGCCCTTCAGGTCGCGGTGCGCCGGGAACCGGGCGACGGCCATCTGGTAGGCAATCGAGCGAACCTCGCGTTCAGCACCTTCGGCCATCAGCAATTGCTCCATGAAGCGCTCGGGATCGAACTCGGTATGTCGGGACTGCGCGTACAGTTCAGTCCAGCCGCTGGCCATGCCGTGCAGCTTGAGTGCCTTGAGGCGGGCAACGATCTCATTGGACATGCTGGTTCTCCGGTGCGCGCAGACGTTCATAGCGGTTCACATCCGCGACAGGTTCTTCGGTCAGGCTGAGCGTGGTGGCGGCCACGATCCGGTGCTGCGCCGGCGCTTTCAGCCGGCTCAGCACGTTGAGCACGTGATCACTGCTGGGCCGCCCTGAGTCGAGCGCGGCTTGCACCGCCACCAGCACGGCATCCAGGCCGTGTTCGCGAACGGCGGACAGCACCTGCGTCATCACACGGTCGCCACCGGCGTGCTTGAGTAGATGCCCCTGAAGCTCCTGGAGAGGCTGCGGCATCGTGGCAAACGGCGCACCGTTGCGAAGCGCGCCTGGCTTGCGCTCGACCAGCGTGATGTAGTGCTGCCAGTCGTAGAACGTCAGGTACCGCTCGAAGCTGCGTTCGTGACGAGCTATCTCGCGACCGTCGGCAACGACGCTCAGCAGCGCCGGATAGCACCGCACGCTCACGAGCTGGTTCACGAACTCGGTCGGCACGCTGTAGCGGTTGCGCTGGAAGTGGATCAGTCCCGTCGAGGACACCCGCAGGAACTGCTCGACGTAGCCGTCGAACGGGCGCGGGTTCGGCATCAGCCGGGGGCGTTCGTCCTGCAGCACATCCTCGACCATCAACTCGGGCCACTGCGGATGTGGTGCCCGCCATGCCTGCCGACACTGGTCGGCCACCCAGTCGTTCAACGCCGCCAGGGAAGCCCAGCGCCGTTGGGCCGCTTCGTGCCAGATCTGCCTGCGCCGGTCCTGCACGTTCTTCTCGACGATGCCTTTCTCCCAGCCCGAGGCCCGGTTGCAGAACTCCGGCTCGAACAGGTAGTGGCCGCACATCGCCTCGAAGCGGGCGTTGACCGTGCGCTCCTTGCCACGGCCAACCTTGTCCACCGCCGTCTTCATGTTGTCGTAGATGCCTCGGCGTGGCACACCGCCAAACGCGGCAAACGCCTTGGCGTGCGCGTCGAACAACATCTCGTGGCTTTGCGTGGGATAGGCGACCAGCCAGAACGCGCGGCTGGCGTTCAGCTTCACATGGGCGACTTCAAGACGTCGGCGCAGCCCGCCGACGAAGACATACTCGCAGCTCCAGTCGAACTGGAACGCTTCACCTGGCTCGAAGGCCAGCGGCACGAACGCTTTGCGTCGGGGAGCCTGGGCTTGTTGCTCTCGCCAGCGCCGAGCGAACTCGCTCACCCGCGTGTAGCTTCCGCTGTAGCCCTGTGCCCGGATCGCTTCAAACATGAAGCGCGCCGTGCGGCGCTCACGCTTCGGACGATGGCTGTCGGTGCGCAGCCATTCCTCAAGCTGCCCCGCCCATTCGTCCACCACGCTCGGACTGACCCGCTTCGGGTACTTCGGCTCCGTCGCTTCTGGCTCTCGCAGCCACGACCGCACCGTGTTCCGGGACAACCCCGTTCGCCGTGCAATTTCCCGCAACGGCACCTTCTCGCGGAAATACATCCGCCTGATCTTGGCCAACATGCCCACCGTGATCACCTCCGTATCCCCTGCTCAAAAAATGAGCAGAACATTCAATCACGTGGGTCAAATTTCGATGCAAATCACCCCGCCAGGTGGGTCAATTCTGCTCGCGCGTTAACAGGCAGTACTTACGCTGGTGTTGTCCAGCACGCAGAAATCGAAGGCGGCTGCGGCTGAGGCCGCAGCGCACTAAACAGACCTTCGCCTCTAGTCCTCCCCAAATTTGAATGGAGCACCACATGGATAAGGAAGTTGCCGTTCAGTCGTTGACTGACACCATGGCCAAATTCACTGCCTACATCGGAAAGCGGCTACCCAAGGACGTGAAGAGCAAGCTGGCCGAACTTCGCACGATGGAGACGAATCCTCTGGCCAAGTCCATCTACGATTCGATGGCCGGCAACCAGGAAGCGGCGGACAAACTGGATCGCCCCAGCTGCCAGGATACGGGCGTTATCCAGTATTTCGTGGAGGCGGGCGCCAACTTCCCGCTGCTGGGCGAGTTGGAAGAGGTGTTGAAGGAAGCCACCGCTGAAGCCACCCGCATCGGACCGCTGCGCCACAACGCAGTTGAGACATTTGACGAAAAGAACACTGGTACCAACACGGGCACGCAGATTCCCTGGCTGGACTGGCGCATCGTGCCAGGGCTGGATAGCTGCACCATCGATGTCTACATGGCGGGCGGCGGGTGCACCTTGCCGGGTGCCGCCAAGGTTCTTATGCCGGGGCAGGGCTACGAGGGCGTTGCCGAGTTCGTCATGGACGTGATTACCGAGCGTGGCGTCAATGCCTGTCCGCCGCTTCTGGTGGGGGTGGGTGTGTCCACTTCCGTGGAAACCGCGGCGCGTCTGTCCAAGCTCGCGATCATGCGCCCCGTGGATTCCAAGAGCGAGAACCCGCGCGCGGCACTGATGGAGGAGCTGCTCGAGCAAGGGCTTAACGAAGTCGGCATCGGCCCACAGGGTCTGACCGGCAACAACAGTGTCATGGGCGTGAACATTGAGTCGTCTGCCCGGCACCCATCCACCATCGGCGTTGCAGTGAATACCGGTTGCTGGGCGCATCGACGCGGCAAGATCCGGATCAACGCGGACATGTCCTACGACATCATTTCCCACGAAGGAGTGACCCTGTGAAAAAGATTCTGACGACGCCGATCAAAGACGAAGATCTGCTGAGCCTCAATGTTGGTGATGTTGTCTACCTGACCGGTCGCTTGGTGACCTGCCGTGACGTGGCGCACCGGCGCTTGATCGAACAAGGGCGCGAGCTTCCGGTCAACCTCGAAGGCGGTGCTATTTTTCATGCGGGTCCGATTGTCCGGAAGAAGGACGATGGCGGATTCGAGATGGTGTCCATCGGCCCGACGACCAGCATGCGCATGGAGAAATTCGAGCGCGAGTTCATCAAGCAGACCGGCGTCAAGCTGATCGTCGGCAAAGGCGGCATGGGGCCGGAGACGGCCGCCGGTTGCCAGGAAGGGACGGCGGTGCACGCCATCTTTCCCGGTGGCTGTGCCGTGCTGGCCGCAACGCAGGTTGAAGAGATCGAAGGTGCCGAGTGGCAGGATCTTGGGATGCCGGAAACCCTGTGGATAAATCGGGTCAAGGAGTTCGGCCCGTTGATCATCTCGATCGACACCAAGGGCAACAACCTCATTCAGCGGAACAAAGAGCAGTTCAACGCTAAGAAGCGTCCGGTGCTTGACCGAATCAACAAGCAGCTCAGTTTCATCAAGTGATTTTGTGTCTGGCGGTGGGACGGCTGCAGTTCGCTAAAGCTGTCCCTTTGCGCGCTCAAGTCCACCGTCAATTCCCTGCTGCTTGCTTGGCTCGTCGGAGTTGATGAAGGAGCTGAGCCATCTATGACGGGAGAGGTACCGGTGACGCGGGCGCGCTGGAATCCAAAGACGCCGCTGATTGGTGGGCTGGGGATCGATGCCACTGAAGGCATTACGGGGACGCGGCTGTGGAGCGTGGTTAGAAGGTTTTTTGAGACGGCGGCTGGCACCATCGAAAATGACCATGCAGTGCTGGCTGAGAAGCTTCGCAAGGCCAGTCCACACTGGATGCGGCATACACACGCCACTCACGCCCTGGCGCGCGGCGCGGAACTAACCACAGTGCGCGACAATCTGCGCCACGCCTCTGTCTCGACGACCTCGATCTATTTGCACAGCGATGAGATCAAGCGCGCGCGGCAGCTTGGAGAGGTCTTCGGTGCCCGCAAATGAACGGCCGCCTGGCGCCCCAGAGGTTCGAGGGACTGGCGTTTGTTGTTCAGACCTAAAAAACGAGCCCGCCACAGTAGTCTGTGGTGCTTAAGAGAGATGGTCCATGCGACGACTTGAACATGATTCTATGTCCAGTCGCGAGGCGCCCAAACTTTGTCTCCGTTTGAGAGGTGCAGTAACGAGAGCGTGTAGCCATAGTTGTCACATTGCAGTTTCATCTCGCGCACAACTGCATCGGGATGCGCGTTCTCGAACCAAGTCTTCAGCAGCACGGGCTCGCCCAACCGTGATGACTCTCTCTCAGGATCTACGGCCAGCGAGCCTTCCGGGACGGGAACAACTCGCCCTCGGGTCTTGAAATACGCACCGTTCTTCAAGGCTTGGTCGGAGGAGACGCTCCAGTTCATGAACCCGTCCGTGGAAAGCACGAGAACTGCGCTGTCCTCGGTGAAGCGAATCCATCGCAGAGCAGCCGCGGTTAGGGAAACACCGAACTTGGTCGATGCGCTTGATAGAACATCAAGGTCAATTGATTGGCCAGCAACGCTTGCCCTGAACTGTGTCATCGGCATCAACAGCGTGGACGCGAATTCGTCGGCCTCAGCCTCCATCTGTCTGCTGCCAGCGTCATAGCCGGCTATTTCTGCCTGGGAGCAATGGAACTGGTCTTGCAGGAGCCGGTGCACTAGGAAGTGGCCGAGTTCGTGCGCTTGCGTGAAACGAATCCGCCCTGGTGAAGACAGCGATTCGTTGTAGAGAAGCGCCCATCTGCCCTTTTCAACTTGGAACAACCCACCTTCAAAGCTGTCGAGATTGGCGGCTTGGACGTCGGTAATTTCGTCCCCTAGCCTGAGTTCACGCCCAACGGCTTGGGCCAATTCTCCCACGTCGACCGGGAATCGAGTCGACTCCCCCAGTGCGGCGTCGAGAAGATGGGAAAGACGAATCGCAGCTTTTGCCGGCCTGACCGGCTCGGTTAGCGGCATCTTTATCCACCTGTCTTCTTCAATGCCTCGAGGATGACGCGCAACTGTTCTTTCGTCTCAGGTTTCAGTTTGGAGTAGTTCCGAAAGAACTGTCGGTCCTTCAGGTCTTCCTGCAGATCTTCAATGCTGTCATCGATGAAGAACGCAACGTCGATGTCTAGCGCACCGGCGATTGCCTGCAATTTGTCGAGGGAGGGGCGGGGTGATTCCCGGTTCTCCAATTCCCACAGATAGCTTTTGCTCAGTCCAGCGTCTTTCGCTAGGGCATCTAGGGACTTGCCCTTCTCGGATCTTTTCGCTTTGAGCTTGTCGCGGAGGGTGGCCATTGTCTTAAGCGAATCAGAAAAAGCGAGCCGTATAGTGTACCGGTATACCGAACAGAAGTGGCCGGTATTTTTAGAGTTATTCCTCGTTCACGCGTTCGGTACACCGAACGAAATAGGTGTACTATGTCGACTCATGGGGCATGCCTATGTTTTCGAGCACTGCGACCCATCAACTAGTCGCCGTGCCTGCGGCGAAACCATCAGCGAGGTTCACATGAGCGACGCAGCTCTCGAGAATATGCCCCACGAGGGCAACAGCGATCAACACGATGACACGCACGGCCCGAAGCTTCAGTTCGAGCATGTGGCATCCGTACAGGATGTTTCGTTCCGGGTTTCCTGGAGTGATACGTTGCAAGCCGCGTGGGATATCGCCTATTTGAAGTTAGGCGAGCAGCGGCGCCCGGATGATCGTCTCCAGACCGATGATGGCGTAGACATGATGCCGTTCCTCGGTGAGACGCTCCGCCAGCTTTTCGACAACAAGCATACGAAGAGCCACAAGTTTCAAATCGTCGGTCCGACCGGGGGAGCGCAGTCATGATTGCGCAGATGCTTGTGCAGGACATTCACGCTGGCAGGGAGGCGTTCCAGCGTGACCTTCAACTAGTTCTGAAGGACAGCACCTTGACCGACAGGGGGTGGTCGAAACCGGATGACCTGACGCTGCTCGTGCCCTTGCTTGTCGAAAACGTGCATCAACGCCAAGTCGATCTTTACCTGCTGCGTCTGTTTTTCGATCACTACCCTAAGGGGCCACCCAGTGCGCAGTTCGTCAACCCAATGACGATGACATACGTGTATCCCGATGATGTGTGTTGGGTTCCGAGGTGCGAAGGAGCATCGGATATCGCCTTTCACCCGAACTACAACGGTGGAGGCCAGCTCATCTGCTCGTCGACCACGTTGGAGTTCTATAAGGTGAACCACAGCGTGAATGCCGAGCACGTGTGGAATCCGCAGCGGATGAACTTTTTGGCGACGCTCGCAGCGATCCGTCGTGGCCTAGTCCCGCTGTACTACAAGGGACGAAGCACACCATGAAGGACGAAGCAATGCTGTGGCGACCGCGACCGCCGACGCTGTATGTCCCAACGGGCAAAGTGTTGACGGTGCCGGCTTCTACGCTCGTCCGTACCGCCAGCATCCTATGTGGTGCGGGGATGGTCGAGTCGGCCTGCCTGTGGCTTGGTTCGCTTGATTCCGTTGGAAACGGTCTGGTGAAGGCCGTTGTCGTGCCTATGCAAATCAATCGGCCGCAGAACTACTCGGTACCCGGCGAGGCCATGATGAAGGTCGCGGAACTTGCTCGGGCACAAGGATGGACAGTTGTTGGTGCGATCCATTCGCATCCTGGCGTTGGTGTTGAACACTCCTCTTACGATGACGAGATGACGCCCAGCCGCCGAGCGGTGTCCATTGTCTTTCCGCGATACGGCAAGTGGTCCGGCCCGTGGCCGCGAGGCCTAGGCGTCCACGAATATTTCCAAGGCTATTGGCATCTGCTGTCGGACGAGCACGCGCAGTCGCGAGTTGCGCTTTCCGATGGGCCAGAAGCTCCAATATTTGATCTGCGATGACCGCGATGAAAACAGAATTGGACCAACTTGCTGACCGGCACCTTCGTGCCGACCCTCAGGGCGTTCTCCTTGACACTAGTCAGGCGAAATCAGGCATCGTTCTCGTCCACGTCAGTTCTCGCATGGCTGCGGCTTTAGGCACGCAACATCTTGTCTGGATGCTTGTCAGCCTACTGAGCCGTCAGTTCAAGGTGGTGACGGAGATCATTCTGGACATGCCGAAGGCAACCCTTCATCAGGGCGTGGCGCCGTTCGGCGAAAAGGATACGCTTCTCGAAACGCTGGAAGAGTGCATCCGTTTGATCAGCGGACCTCACATCAGAGCCACCCGGATAGAAGCTGGCTCCGCGCCCGACCTGGCACTGGTGATCGGGTCTGAGGCGGTGGCCTCGCCCCGGCGTCTGCAACTCTATGCAGACGGCTGGAGATATTTTGTGGGCGTCGAGGGGGATGTGCCGGATGTCCCTCCCGTAAGTGACCTTTCCATCGGGCCATATCTGTGCGCGAGCTACGCTGCCGGAGAGGTCTTCAAGCTGTTGCGGGGGATGAAGCCGGGCAAGGGTGACTTCATCACGGCGCATTTCGCCTCGTCTTGGACGAGGTCTAGTGCCAATACGTGGGCGGAACTCATCGACGGCCCAAGTGCCGAGCAATTTGGAGCGTTACCGCATTTCTACTTCGCTGGCGCCGGCGCTGTCGCTCAAGCTGCCGCTCTTTGCCTTGGCACCTCGCGTTTCGCCGGTTCATGCAGCGTCGTGGATAAAGACGAACTCGACCTGACCAACGACAACCGCTACGCCTTGTCGACCCGCAACGACGACGGGAAGTCCAAGGTTGGCCTTATGCAGCGCTACCTGAGGTCAGCGGGGTTCGACTGTCAAGCCGTTTCGGATTGGTGGCAAACCTTCGTTACAAGTCGCGGCAAACATGCTCCCAACGACGATATTCGAGCCTTGGAGCAGGCCTACAAATTTCCCATTGTTCTATCGTGCGTCGATAAGAACGATCCGCGGCATGCGCTTCAAAACGGCCTGCCACGGTTGATTATCGGGGGCAGCGCTGACGGACTCAGCGCAAAAGCAAGCATCTTCGACCTTGGCGCTGGAACCGCTTGCCTGAAATGCCATAACCCGCTGCTGTCGCGAAACGCCATCATTCAGGAACGAATCGCAGCTTTGCGGCAGCTTGATGGTGAGCGTCGGACGGCGCACGCCCGCGAACTCGGCTTGACCGAGGAGGACGTTGAGCACTTGCTCGCCCCCGGTGGTTGCGGGAAGCTTTCCGAAGCCGATCTCGACCGCTTCGCCGCCGGCTCGCCCGAGATGTCGGTGGGATTTGTTTCCGCAGCAGCGGGCGTCCTGCTGGTTGTCCAGTTTTTGCGCTACCTGCACTTGGGTGCGGTTAAATCGATTCAGGATGGCACCATGGCAGTTGCCACATTCGCCAGGGCAAAAATACGTTCCATGAACGTCGCTCTCGAACATGGCTGCGATTGCTCTCAGCACCTGCGAGCCGGCTGGGCCAAGCATTGGTCTGGTTCGTATCGAGCGTAGCTCGCTGCCAGTTCCAGGGAGCGCATCGATTTGTCTTTTCGTGCCGCGCTCGGCAGTGCGTACCCGCATCGCTAGGCCACGCAGCCCAGCGATGCAAGCCCATCCCACCCCCTACACCCCCGCCTCAATCAAATCCGAAATCTGCACCGACGCGCGCGCAAAGTCAGTCAGCGCGCGGGCGCGCTTGTGCCGATAGCTGCCGGCGGAGATGACGACGGGCTCTTTGGCGTCGTCGTGCTGCAGGACGATGAGCATGCCGGTGTAGCGGTCTGCCTGGTAGATGTGTTTGTTGAGCAGTTGCAGCGCGCGCTCGACGTCGGCGGGGTAGAGGCTGGCGAGGTCGGCGGGTGTGCGGGCGGCGGCGGGCGCGGCGTCGATGCACGGTTGTGCCGTGAACTGGCCGGTCTTGCGGATGGCCGGCAGGACGATGGACGTGACCCACTTGCGGAAGCGGTGCGGCACGGTGCCGGGGTTGATTGCGTCGCAGCAGCAGTCCTGATCGGTGACGACGCTGATCGCGTTCGCGGTCCATGCAGCTTTTACCGCAAAATGAGCACTAGCCATGCCGCGACGGCGATTGCCCGAGCATCACTAAGGAACAATGGAGTCCAACCGCCATGAAACCGACTCTTCAGGAACGTCAAGAACTCAAAAAGCTGTTCACGAACGATGTTGACAGGATGCTGCTTTGCTTGAAGAGAACTGGCGTTGCAATCACAGATGACGAGGTTGTCCAAGCGTGGGCGGAATACTCTGACGCGAACCATGCGGATTGGCTGGGGCTTCCCGAAAGTGATGAGACCCTACGCAAACTTCTGATCAAGTACGTGGCAATAGGAAGATCGCGTGTTGTGTGGCGTGTCACCCGCGCCGACGCCGAGGACGGCACTGGCGATTTCATTGTCCCGCTACCGACAGAACTATCCGAACAACTGGGATGGCAGAGCGGGGACGAGTTGTCCATCGAACGGATTGAACCAGACACCCTGCGTCTGCGACGGATCTAGCCCATGACCTCGCTTGGTGCAGCACCAGCGCAGGGAGGACGAAGAAGGAACGCCGATCAACTGTCGACCAGAGTGAAGCAAAGTCGAGCAGTTGTTCCCCACACTTCGGATGTGGTGGACAGGGGAACGGGCTTGCCTCGTGAAAGTGAACAAATTTGCTTCCGTCCGCCATTAACGTCCGCGCCATGCTCCGCGCGGTCTCAGGTCTGTCATTTGTCATAATACTTGTTATGTGATCCATAGTGCACAAATGCGGTTTCATTGCGAATGCTGCGTCCACGTGACGCGCGGCCGCAATCTGTGCTTGAATCGGCACCTGATTGCCCAGGAACCGACCTTCCATGACCAGCTACAAAGACATCGTCAAACAGATTGCCGCCCTCCAGAAGGAAGCTGACGCTCTCAGGCAGCAGGAAATGCAAGCGGCAATCGTGGATATTCGCGAGAAGATCGATCTGTACGGGCTCACGGCATTGGATCTCGGCTTCAAGGGCGATGGCACGGCGAGAAGCAAGCCCCCGGCCAAATACCGGGATGAGGCGGGTAATTCCTGGACGGGACGTGGCAAGAGGCCGGGATGGCTGGTTGCCCATCTGAGTGCTGGCCGCCAGATCGAAGAGTTTCTGACCGCCTAATGTGATCTGGCTGCCGAATGACGTGGGCGCCGGCACCGCCTTCTCGTTGACAAGGGCTTCTTCGCGGCTAGCTTGGTCCAAGAAGACATATGCCCTCCCCTGTGGAGGCGGGGTTTCGGCGAAGCCGAGATGTGGTCGAAGCTGTACTTCAGTATATAGCAGGCCGTAAATTGCGATGGACACACTTTGGCTGAACAATCCGGAACGCGCTTACGCTGATTGGCAGGAGCGGGAGGCCGAAGGCGTCGACGGCCAGCACTTCTCTGCACGCTCGCGTGCCCAGCATCAGGCGATGTTCGAGAAGTTCCTGCGCTACCTTCGCGAGACGGGCCGCGACCTGGCCAACTACGGAGATGAGCACGTAGCGGCATTTTGTGAATCGGTCGGCGCCCGATCGGCCGCGACAAGGATGCGGTACCTGAAGCTCCTTGACCGCGTCGGCCGGCAACTCGTGCGCGCCGATGTACGCGTGTCAAATCCGGCTTCGGAGCAGTTGCGCACGGGCCATTGGCCTGATGAGGATCAGCCCCTGTTCCTCCCCGAAGACAAGGACGCACTGCTCCAGGCCTACACGCAGCCGGCGCCCGATGACGGATTGCGAGAAATCCGAGGGCGTGCGGTCGTAGCGCTCTACCTGGCGACCGGCGTGACACTGTCGGAAGGCATTGCCACTGAGCTTGATGACCTGCAGCTCGATGCCACTCTGCCCTACCTGCACATCAAAGCGAAGGCGGCGCGCGGTGCTCGAACGGTCCCCATCACACCATTCGCAATACCGGCGTTGCGGACGTGGCTCACCCGACGGGCAGCAGAGGGTACCCAGGGCCGAGCCTTGCTCACTTTGCACACTGACGGGGCGCGGATCAATGAGGCTAGTGTCGGGCGAATCGTTAAAGCCGCACTGACCACGATCGATTTCGTTGCACCCGATATGAGCCCGCGCGTCCTGCGCAATACGGTCTGCCGGCGCCTGCTCCTCGATGGCGTCGACTATGTCGAAGTGAACCGAATCCTGGGGCTCTCCAGCGTTCGCACTGTCGATCGGATTGCCGCGACCATTGAGCGCTGAACAGTCCGCCGATTCGCCAGACATCGAACTGGCATTGTTGGTCGAGAATACCGCCGCCTACCCGCACCCCACCGACGACCACCGGAGGCGGCCGAATCATCAGTTCGGGCGAAACTCCATGGTCGCCAGCCTCTCATAGGCTGGCCCCTCCGCCGGCGACCGACTGACAAACAGAGAGACGCTGCCGAACTGCAGGTGCGCGCCATCGAGCGCCCGGGCGGCATTGTCCACCGCGGCCAAGCATCGCGCAGATGCCGCATGTAGGGGTAGTCGTCCTTTCCGTGCAAAATCTGGCGGTTTAGGTGGGATTTCCCTTTCAGATCAACGGCTTGGGAATTCAGCATTTTCCTGGGCGCTGTCCTTTTCGTGCGAAATCTGGCGGTTTCCCTGCGTCGTGGCGACACGGCTCGGCGCTGCAGGTGCCATATTCACTGCGCAGTAAATAAGCCGGTTTCAGCGAAAGTTGGGCCACCGTCTCACTTCGGAGCGCCGGGCGGAGGCGGACATCATCAGTTTGCCGCATCGGCCAGGCCGAGCCTCGCCCGATATTCAGTCAACAACACCTGCTGGGCTTCGAGTCGGGCGTTGCCCTTGGCCAACTCGCCGGCCAGGCGTTCGCGTTCGGCGCGTTCGGTGGCTAGTTCATCCGCCTGCTGTTGCGCCGCAGATCGCAGCGCATCTCGTTCCGCTTCGGTGCGCGCTTGATCGACGCGCGCTTGGTTCAGGTTGACGCGAGCCTGTTCTGCCTGCGTTTCCAATTCTCGGATGCGTTTGCCCGAGGCGGCAAGTTCCGCGACCAGCCGAGCGCTGTCCTTGTTCAGTTGCGTGATCTCCCCCTGCTTGATGATCAGCGTCTGATTGGCCTGTCGGGCTTCCGCCTGCAGTTGCTGGACCTGCTGCTCATGCCGGCGCGCATCCTGATCGCGCTGTTCCCTGCTGGCATTGCGGAAGTGCTCCAGTGATTGATGAGCGTGCTGTAGCTTGTCCTCCAGCGAGCGCCGAAAACTTTCATGTTCTGCCAACCGGGTGCCGAGGTCCTGGACCTGCTGTGCCGAGCGTTCAGCCTCAATCGCGCGCTGCTGCAGCGCTGTCTGCGTGTCAGCGTGCGCGGCCCGCACGCTGGCGAGTGTGCTCTGCGCCTGTTCCAGTTCGGCGCGAAGTGCGACCACATCCGTGGCCAGCTTGTCGACTTCGGCACGAACGAGCTGGCGCTGGGCCGTGGCGGCCGCCGCCTGCTGATCGACCACCGCCTGCGCTTCTTCATGCAACCGCGCCGCCAATCTGCCCACCAGATCCAGGATGGCGTCGGAGGTCGAGCCAGCGCGGTTCAGCGCCGCGCCTTCCTCTTCTTCCAGCTCCTTGAGATAGCGATGGATCGTCGTTTTCGAGCCGGTGTTGCCCAGCGCGATACGTATTGCATCGATGGACGGGTGGTGTCCCTGCGCCAGAAGTGAATCGCGGGCGCGTTTAACATCGAGGCGACTCAGTCCGGCCCGGGCCATGGTGCTCCTACAATTTGATACCGTATTACGTACTATGTATATACGTACCAAATTGCGGCGTCAACGTGGATCGCTGGTTCTTGAATCTAATACGTGATAATGGCGGATTATCACGTGTGAGAGGTGTCATGGCGCCCTGGTGGTCCCCAATCCGGTACGAAACGCGCCGGATGTAGTGATGAAGGCCGCGTATTCTCGGTGCTGCCCAATTGCGGGACGGGGCAGTTGGCCTACCGCGATTGCCGGTGCCTTCTGAAGCCACCCGGGGGTATTTGCATGCGCGAGCCGTATACAGGGCAACCACCAAGGAGATCAGCAATGGCCGACCTCGACCAATGGCTCGCCGACGCAGCCAGGATCACCCATGAAGCACCGTCTGCGGTAAGTACCGCGCGCATCCAGCAACGGCTCGCAGCCGAGCCCGCGCCCGACGTGCTGGTCGCCCGCTATGATGCGCGGCGTGCCATGCTGTGCGCCGCCATCGCTGCGCTGGTGGCCTTCACGGTGATCGACCGCGTGGCGACCGCCGTCTTGAACAAGCCGGGCCCAACCTGGGTTGCCACACCGTCTGCCGCTTCTCCGTTTGGCCTGCTGATCGGTGAATGATGACGCCACGCACCCGACGTCTTTCCCTCTCAACGCTAGCCGGCGCTCTGGTGGGGGTGGCCATTGCCGGCGCCGTCGTCTTCCTGTCGCACCCATCGCAGGAGCACCGGACCGACCTGCACGAGATGCTCCACGAGGCGGTGCCGCTGGACGCCAACGAGCGTGAAATTCTCGACATGAAGGAACAGGCCTTCGCCCAACGCCGCCGGGAGATCGAAACCCGGCTGCGCACGGCCAACGGTCAACTCGCTGACGCGATTGCCAAGAATCCCACGTGGTCGCCAGAGGTCGAGGCGGCCACCCAGGAAGTGGAACGCGCGGCTGCCGATTTGCAGCGGGCCACGCTGGTCCACGTTTTCGAGATGCGCGCGGGCCTGAAGCCCGAGCACCGGCCTGCTTATGACCGCGTGCTGGTTGATGCGCTTCGCCGTGGTTCGCAGTGACCAGTACGGAAGCGGACGGCGTGCTCGCCCGGCGCGCCGCTCGGGGAGATCACCATGCGTTTGGCATCCTGGTGCGGCGGCATAGCCCCGCCCTGGCGCAGGCTGGCCGCAGCTTTGGCATTCCGGAAACCGATATCGACGATGTCGTGCAGGACACCTTTGTTGCAGCTTGGCGCGCGCTGGGGGACTACGACGAGGCTCGACCGTTCCGTGCCTGGCTGTTCCACATCGGGCTCAACAAGATGCGTGACCTGCGCCGTTTCCGGCGCGTGCGGCACTTCCTGTTCGGCGCGGAGGATCTGACGGACCCCGAACGCCCTGCCTTGGCCGATCCAGACCCGGGCCCGGAGCGCCGTGCTTCTGCCCGGCGCGAATTGGCACGCGTCGTGGCTGTCCTGGACGGGCTCGATGCGAACTCGCGGGAAGCCATTGTTTTGACCGCCATCGTCGGCATGTCGCAGCCGGAGGCGGCTGCCGCACTTGGCATGACGCCGAAGGCCATTGAGGGGCGCATTGGCCGCGCCCGTGCCAAGCTGGCTGCCTTGATCGACGCCCGCAGCACCGAATAATTTCGACGGGCGCGAGGGGGTGCCGCGCTGGGCGCCGTATTGACCAATCTGTGCCGTCTTCGGCTTCTGCTTCCCTCAAGAAATCCGGCGATGACCCGCGTGTCCTCTTTCCATACCCTCAGCGTGCTTGCCGCATCGCTGGCCTTGTCCGCCGCATCTGGTTGGGCGGCCGAGGCACCGCCCTTTACAGAATTGCTGCAGCAGTCGCTCGCCCACGCGCCCGCGATGCGCGTGCAGGCCGCCAACGTCTTGGCCGCTGGCGCCGATGCCGCCCAGGCGCGCGCGTGGCCCAACCCTCGTGCGGAGTCGGTGTTCGAGAATCTGGGGGCTCCGCAGAGCGATGGCGTGAGCCAGCGCCAGAACACCTTTTCCATCACACAGCCGATTGAGATCGGCGGCAAGCGTGGCGCACGCATCGAAGCCGGGCAGCGCGGCTTCGCCGCCGCACAAGCGCGCGAGCATCAAACGCAGATCGCGTACGCGGCTGAATTGGCGACCGCCTATGCGACGGCAGAGGCCATGCTGGCGCGAAAGTCCTTGGCTGCGGAAGACCTCGGGCGCGCGCGCGAGGAGCTTCGCGTGGCCCGCGCGCTAGTCCAATCCGGCAAGGAAGCTGCGTTGCGCGTGTCCCAGGCGCAAGCCAGCGTCGCCGCCGCCACTGCGGCTGAACATGCGGCTGGCGCGGACGCGACGCAAGCGCTGGAGCAGTTGGCTGCCTTGGCCGGCTCTGACGAGCCCTACACCCGTCTGGCTGGCTCGCTTCTGTCCACATCGGCGGCACCTCCCGCCTCGTCGGGCGCGGCGGACGAAGCCCCCGCTGTCGTCACGGCGCAAGCCGAGCGAGACGTGATAAGCGCCCAGGTCGAGGTCGAGCGCAAGAAGTGGGTTCCCGAGGTTGGCGTCAGCGCAGGCGTGCGCCGCTACGGCTGGACGAATGCCAGTGGCTACGTCGTGGGCCTGTCGGCCACGATTCCACTGTTTGACCAGAACACGCACGCGGTGACCGCTGCGGTCGAGCGTGCCGCCGCCGCAGAAGCCAGGCTGGACACCGTGCGCCTGGAAGCATCTGCGGCAAAACGATCCGCCCAGGCTCAGGCTGCGGCTTCGGAAAAACGCCTCGCCGCAGCGGCGGAAGGCGAACGCGCAGCCGCCGAAGCCTATCGCCTGGGCCGTCTCGGCTACGACGCCGGCAAGACCCCGTTGATTGAACTGCTCGCCGTCCGGCGCGCGTTGTTTGAAGCAAGGCAACTCACGATTGACGCGCGCCTCGCGCGCGTACGCGCGTTGGCCGCACTGGCACAGGCTGACGGCCGCCTGGCTTTTGAGGAAGCTCGATGATGAAAGACAACCTCCGCTCGGCCAACTGGCCGCTGATCGCCGGGATTGCCGGGGTGGCCGCCCTGGTGGGGTTCGGTGTGGCGCGCGGGCTTGTGCCCAGTCATTCTGCGGCGCCAGCGGCCAAGACAGCCGCCGCGCCCGAAAAAGCCGCCCCCACTGAGGTCAAGGTTCCCCTCGAATACCTGGCCACCGCCAACATCGCGGTCGAGCCGGTGGCCACGGCTGGCGTGGGCGCGGAGATCCTTGCGCCCGCCACGGTGGTCGCCGCGCCGGGCAGCGAGGCCGTGATCATTGCCCGCGCGTCGGGTGCTGTCCAGCGGATCAACCGCCGGCTTGGTGAGGTCGTGCGTGCGGGCGACGTGCTGGCCCTGGTGGACAGCCCGGAGGCGGCCGCGATGGCTGCAGAGCGCCGGGTGGCCGCCGCCAGGGCCGATTTGGCGCGCAAGACCTACGCACGAGAAGCCGCACTGTACGAGCAAGGCGTCACGCCGCGTCAGGAGATGGAAGCGGCCAAGGCCGCGCTCGAAGTCGCCAATGCCGAGGCGCAGCGCGCAGCGACCGTGGCGCAATCCGCGCATCTTGCCAGCGACGGTCGCTCGGTCGCGGTGACCAGCCCCATTGCCGGCAGGGTGACGGCGCAATCCGTCACGCTGGGCGCCTTCGTGCAGCCTCAGGCCGAACTGTTCCGGGTCGCAGGCAGCGGCACGGCACAGGTGGAGGCTTCGGTCACGGCCGCTGATACCGCCCGCGTGGCGGCCGGCGACACTGCGGTGATCTTGCTGGGCAGCGGCTCGCCCGTGCCCGCCGTGGTGCACTCGGTGACGCCGACGGTGAACAGCAGCGCCCGCACCGCGACTGTGGTCCTGACGCCCACGCAAGCGCTGGACAAGCTGGTGATCGGCGAAGGCGTGCAGGTGCGCCTGCAAACGCGCACGAGCGGCCCCGCTGCCCTGTCGGTGCCGGAGGATGCCGTGCAGAACCTGGACGGGCGCGACGTGTTGTTCGTTCGCACGCCGCAGGGGTTCCGGCCCCAGCCAGTGCTGGTGGGCATCCGCAGTGGCGGGTCCGCCCAGATTCTCTCGGGTGCGCGCGCCGGTGAACAGGTGGCGACGCGCAACGCCTTCCTGCTCAAGGCCGAGATGAACAAAGGCGCCGGGGACGACGAATGATCGGCAGCATTCTGAACGGCGCGGTCCGGCTGCGCTGGCTCGTGTTGTTCCTGACGGCGGTGGTGGCGACAGTCGGCGCCTGGCAGCTCAACCTGCTGCCGATCGACGTCACGCCCGACATCACCAACAAGCAGGTCCAGATCAATACCGTGGTGCCGACGCTCAGCCCGGTGGAGGTTGAGAAACGTGTGACCTATCCGATCGAGACCGCGTTGTCCGGCTTGAACGGTGTGGAGAGCACGCGTTCGTTCTCGCGCAACGGCTTCAGCCAGGTCACGGTGATCTTCAAGGAGAGTGCCAACCTCTACTTCATGCGCCAGCAGGTGTCGGAGCGGCTGGCGCAGGCGCGCCCGAGCCTGCCCGAAGGGGCCGAGCCGCAAATGGGACCGGTATCGACCGGCCTGGGTGAGGTGTTCCACTACAGCGTGGAATATGCCCACCCTGATGGCAAAGGCGCAACGATCAAGGATGGGCTGCCCGGCTGGCAGAGCGACGGCAGCTTTCTGACGGACCGGGGAGAACGGCTGACCGATCAGGTCTCCAAGCTCGCCTATCTGCGCACGGTGCAGGACTGGATCGTCCGGCCGCAACTGCGCACCACGCCCGGTGTGGCCGACGTGGATTCCCTGGGCGGCTACGTCAAGCAGTATGTGGTCGAGCCCGACGCGGCCAAGCTGGCGGCCTACGGCATCTCGTATGCTGAACTGGCGCGGGGGCTGGAAGACGCCAACCTCTCGGTCGGCGCCAACTACATCCGGCGCTCGGGCGAGTCGTATCTCGTGCGCGCGGACGCCCGCATCCGCTCGGTGGACGAGATTTCACGCGCGGTCATTGCGCAACGGCAGAACGTGCCGATCACGGTCGGCCAGGTTGCTGTCGTCAAGGTCGGGGGCGAACTGCGCTCCGGGGCAGCCAGCCGCAACGGCTATGAAACTGTGGTCGGCAGTGCGTTGATGCTGGTGGGCGCCAACAGCCGCACGGTGGCGCAAGCGGTGGGCGACAAGCTCAAGCAGATCGAAAAGACGATGCCGCCGGGCGTGGTGATCGTGCCGACGCTGGACCGCTCGCAACTGGTTGTGGCCACCATCGAAACCGTGGCGAAAAATCTGACCGAAGGCGCGTTGCTGGTGGTGGTGATCCTGTTCCTGCTGCTGGGCAACGTGCGGGCGGCGACCATCGCGGCGCTGGTCATTCCGCTGTCGCTGCTGATCAGCGCAATCGGTATGAACGCGCTGGGCATTTCCGGCAACCTGATGAGCCTGGGCGCACTGGACTTTGGCCTCATCATCGACGGTGCCGTCATCATCGTCGAGAACACACTGCGCCGGCTGGCCGAACGCCAGCACCGGGAGGGCCGCCTGCTGACGCTGCGCGAACGGCTGGACGAAGTGGTGCTGTCGTCGCGCGAGATGGTCCGCCCCACGGTCTATGGCCAGCTCGTCATCTTCCTGGTTTTCCTGCCGTGCCTGACCTTCCAGGGCGTCGAGGGCAAGATGTTCTCGCCGATGGTCATCACACTGATGCTGGCGCTGGCGTCAGCCTTCGTGCTGTCGCTGACCTTCGTGCCGGCCATGATCGCGGTGCTGATGCGCAAACAGGTCGCAGAGAAGGAAGTGCGGGTGATCGCGGCCACCAAGCAGCGGTATCGCCCGTGGCTGCAAGCAGCGGTAAGGCGTCCGCTGCCTTTTCTTGGGGCGGGTGCGCTTACGCTCGCGCTGGCCGCCGTGGCCTTTGCCTTCGTCGGCCGCGAGTTCATGCCGACGTTGGACGAACAGAACCTGAACCTCTCGTCCGTGCGCATTCCGTCGACGTCGATCGACCAGTCGGTGGCCATCGACTTGCCGCTGGAGCGGGCGGTGATGACGCTGCCGGAAGTGAAGACGGTCTACTCGAAGGCCGGTACCGCCAGCCTGGCGGCAGACCCGATGCCGCCCAACGCGTCCGACAACTACATCATCCTGAAGCCTAAGGACGAATGGCCGGCGGGGGTGACCACCAAGGAACAGGTGATCGAGCGCATCCGCCAGAAGACCGCCGCGATGGTCGGCAACAACTACGACGTGACACAGCCGATCGAGATGCGCTTCAACGAGCTGATCGGTGGCGTGCGCAGCGACGTGGCTGTGAAGATCTACGGTGAGGATCTGGATGAGCTCGCGGCCACGGCCCAGCGCGTTGCGGCGGTGCTGCGCAAGACGCCGGGTGCGGCCGACGTACGTGTGCCGCTTACCGGCGGCTTCCCGACCTTCGACATCGTGTTCGACCGGGCCGCGATTGCCCGCTACGGCCTGACCGTCAAGGAAGTGGCCGACACGCTGTCGACCGCACTGGCCGGCAAGGCGGCCGGTCAGGTGTTCGATGGCGACCGGCGCTTCGATATCGTGGTCCGCTTGGCCCGCGAGCAACGCGACAACCTCGATGTGCTTGGCGCGCTGCCGGTCATGCTGCCACAGGCTGATGGCCAACCACGCGCATCGGTACCGCTGCGTCAGTTGGTGCAATTCCGCTTCACCCAAGGTCTGAACGAAGTGAGCCGCGACAACGGCAAGCGGCGCATCTACGTGGAGGCCAACGTGGGCGAGCGCGACCTGGGCAGCTTCGTCGACGATGCTGCCAAGCGCATCGCCAACGAGGTCAAGCTGCCGACCGGCTCGTGGATCGAATGGGGCGGGCAGTTCCAGAATCTCCAGGCGGCGACGAAGCGCCTGGCGATCATCGTGCCGGCGTGCTTCATCCTGATCGCGGCCACGCTCTATCTGGCGATCGGCAGCGCCATGCTGACGGCGACGGTATTGACCGCCGTGCCGCTCGCGCTCGCCGGCGGCGTGTTTGCGCTGCTGCTGCGCGGCATGCCGTTCTCGATCTCCGCTGCCGTCGGGTTCATTGCCGTGTCGGGGGTGGCGGTGCTCAACGGGCTCGTGCTCATCTCGGCCATCCGCAAGCGCCTGAAAGATGGCATGGCGCCCGATGCGGCAGTCGTCGAAGGGGCCATGGAACGGGTGCGGCCTGTGCTGATGACGGCGCTGGTTGCCTCGCTCGGCTTCGTGCCGATGGCGATTGCGACGGGTACCGGCGCCGAGGTGCAGAAGCCGCTGGCGACGGTGGTGATCGGCGGCCTGGTCACCGCCACCGTCCTGACACTGTTCGTGCTACCCGCGCTCTGCGGGCTGGTGTTGCGGCGGCAGGCCCGCCGCGAGTCGGGTGACCAGGGGGTACTCGAAGCGCAGCCATAACGGGGGGCAGCCGTATTGATGTAGCGATCTCTACATCATTGCAGCGTCGCATACGGCAATCTAAGCTGCCGTCATGACTGCCCCTCTCGATTCCTGGCTCCTGCTGATCGTCAGCCTGCCAACCGCGAGCGCAACCGCGCGCATGCGCGTCTGGCGCGCGCTCAAGGCGCTGGGCTGTGCCGCCCTGCGCGACGGCGCCTACTTATTGCCTGCCCACGCGGAACAAGCCCCCCAGTTGCGCGAGTTGGCCGACGAAGTCGTACGGGAAAACGGCCAAGCCTGGCTGCTGCACGTCCAGGCCCCAGGGCCGGATGAGGCGGCGATCTATCAGGCCCTATTCGACCGCACCCCTGATTACACGGACTGGTTGGCCGAGCTGTCGGATGCCCGCAAGACGCTCCCCGGCCTGGCCGCGGCGGAACTCAACCGCCTGCACCGTCGGCACGCCCGCACCTATGAGGCCATCCGCAAGATCGACTTCTTCCCCAACGAGGCGTCGATCCGTGCGCAGGCGCAGTGGCGGGACTTTGCGGGCGCCGTCACTGCCGTTCAATCGCCGGGTGAGCCGCATGCGGCCGCCGGCAGCATCCCGCGCCGCGACCCTGCGCAGTATCAGGGCCGTATGTGGGCCACACGCCAGCATCTGTGGGTCGATCGCGTTGCCAGCGCCTGGCTGATCCAGCGCTTCATCGATCCGCACGCGCGCTTTCTCTGGCTGGAGAGCCCCGCCGATTGCCCGGCAGATGCGCTGGGCTTCGACTTTGACGGTGCGACCTTCACGCACGTCGGCGACCGGGTGTCGTTCGAGGTGCTGCTCGCCAGCTTCGGCCTGGACGGCAATCACGGGCTCGCCCGGCTCGGCGCGGTCGTGCACGCGCTGGACGTGGGCGGCACCACCGTGCCGGAAGCTGGCGGCTTCGAAGCCATCCTGGCCGGCGCTCGCAAACGACTGGCCGATGACGACGCGCTGCTGACAGAGATCGGCAGTGTGCTCGATTCCCTCTATGCCCACTTCTCCGGCAGCCGCAAACCAAGCTGACTTCACTGCACAACCATGATGAACACGACCCCATCCACCGCGCCCACGCCACCGCAGCCTCACCACGAACGCCCGTCCTACACGCTCTGGCAACTGGTGCTGTATTTTGTGCGGCTCGGCACCCTGGGCTTCGGCGGCCCCGTGGCGCTGGCCGGCTATATGCGCCGCGACTTGGTGGACGCGAAGCAATGGATCACCGAGGCTGACTACAAGGAAGGCCTCGCGCTTGCACAGTTGGCACCCGGCCCATTGGCCGCGCAATTGGCGATTTACCTCGGCTATGTGCATTACCGCATCCTCGGGGCAACGCTGATCGGCATCGCCTTCGTGCTGCCGTCGTTCCTGATGGTGGTGGCGCTGGGGTGGGCTTATGTGCGCTTCGGCGGCCTGACCTGGATGCAGTCGGTGTTCTACGGGGTCGGTGCGGCCGTGATCGGCATCATCGCCATCAGCGCTTACAAGCTGACGACCAAGAGCGTTGGCAAGGACAAGCTGCTGTGGGCGGTCTACCTGGTGCTGGCGGCCGTCACCGTCATCACGGAATCGGAAGTGGCCTGGCTGTTCCTGGCCGGCGGTGTGCTCGTCTGGTTCTGGCGCGCACCGCCCAAGTGGGTACGTCAGGGCAAGGTGAATGCGCTGGCCGCGACACCGCTGCCGGCGGCCAGCGGCATCTTCAGCTCAATCGACTGGCCGCTGCTGTCGCAGATCGGCGTGTTCTTTGCCAAAGCGGGCGCCTTCGTGTTTGGCTCGGGCCTGGCCATCGTGCCATTCCTCTATGGCGGCGTGGTCACCGAACACCACTGGCTCAACGATAAACAGTTCGTCGATGCGGTGGCCGTGGCAATGATCACGCCGGGGCCGGTGGTCATCACGGTGGGCTTCATCGGCTACCTGATCGCGGGCCTGCCCGGCGCTTGCGTAGCAGCGGCTGGCACGTTCTTGCCGTGCTACCTGTTCACCATCCTGCCGGCGCCGTACTTCAAGAAGTACGGCAAGCTGCCCGCCATCCTGGCGTTTGTCGACGGTGTCACAGCCGCCGCCGTGGGTGCCATTACCGGCGCGGTGATCGTGCTGGCCAAGCGCTCCATCGTCGATGTGCCGACGGTGTTGCTGGCGCTGGTGACGGTCGCGCTGCTGCTCAAGTTCAAGAAGCTGACGGAGCCGGTGATCGTGGCCGGCGCCGCGTTGATCGGCCTGGCGGTGTATCCACTGCTCCACCACTGAATCGGGCGAGACGACCATGACTACCCAAATGAAGCCGCTGGCATGCGATCCGACCAAGCTGTCCGGCTTGTCGGAGAAGCTGATCGCCAGCCACTACGAGAACAACTACGGCGGCGCCGTGAAGCGCCTGAATGCCATCGCGGCGGCGTTTGCGGCGCTCGATGTGACCACGGCTGCGGGGTTCGTGCTCAACGGCCTCAAGCGTGAAGAGCTGATCGCCACGAACTCCATGATCCTGCACGAGGTGTACTTCGACAGCCTTGGGGATGGCGGGCCGTTGGGGGGCAACCTGAAGGTTGCCATCGAACGCGATTTCGGCTCGGTCGAGCGCTGGCAGGCCGAATTCACAGCGATGGGCAAGGCGCTTGGCGGCGGCTCCGGCTGGGTGTTGCTGACCTACTCGCCGCGTGATGGGCGGCTCGTCAACCAGTGGGCAGCGGACCACACCCATACGCTGGCCGGCGGCACGCCAATCCTGGCGCTCGACATGTACGAGCACGCGTACCACATGGACTACGGCGCCAAGGCCGCGGCCTATGTCGACGCGTTCATGCAGAACGTGCACTGGGCGCGCGTCGCCGAGCGTCTGGCCACCGTGCAGCGGTAGTGCCTTTCCATCAACTAATCGCAGCGGAGGTTGTCATGCAGTGGATTACGCGCGAGCGCCCCAAGATCGATCGCATTGCCTGTCCCTGGCTGATCGCCCGCTTCATCGATGAGACGCCGGAGTTCCTCTATGTACCGTCGGGCGATGTGGTGCGCATCGCCAACGAACGTGGTGCGATTCCGTACGACATCCCTGGTGTGGAGCTTACGCATGTCGGCGAGCTGTGCAGCTTCGACGCCTTCCTCAACAAGTACCGCCTCGGCCAGGACGCCGCGCTGCAGCAGTTGGCCCGCATCGTGCGCGGCGCGGATACGTCGCGGCTGGACCTGACGCCGCAGTCCAGCGGGCTGTATGCCATCTCGCTCGGACTCTCGCAGGTGTATGCCGACGACCACGAGATGCTGGAGCACGGGCTGGTGATGTACGACGCCCTCTATGCGTGGTGCCAACGCTGCCAGGCCGAGACGCACAAGTGGCCTCCCAAGATGCCGGCCTGAACCGGCCAAGGAGACGAGCGATGAAGCGGACCCTGCTGATGCCTTGGCTGCTGTTGTTGGCCATGCCGGCGACAGGAGAAACGATCCTGTTCACCCAGGACAAGCCTGGCGCATTGCCTGCGGGATGGGTGGCTGGCGTCACCGGCCACGGCACGCCCAGATGGACCGTTGAGGCGGACGCTGCCGGCACCAACGTGCTCAAGCAGTCTGGCTCCGGCGATTTCCCGTGGTGCGTGAAACAGGGTACCGCCGTCGCCGACGGGTTCGTCGAGGTGAAGTTCAAGCCTGTCGCTGGTCATGAAGATCAGGCCGGGGGCGTCGTCTGGCGCTGGAAGGACGGCAACGATTACTACGTCGCGCGCGCGAACGCGCTGGAGAACAACGTCTCGCTGTACTACACGACGGGTGGTCACCGGCACACGCTTCGCTACCAGGATGCGCCGGTTGCCGCGCAGGCCTGGCATACGTTGCGGGTGGAATTCGCGGGCGATCGCATTCAGGTATCGCTGGATGGCAAGCGCTACATCGACGTGACGGACGATCACATCCGCGGTACCGGCGCGGTTGGGGTCTGGACCAAGGCCGACAGCGTGACCCTGTTCGACGCGTTCTCGTACGGCACCACCGCGAAGTAATACAGAGAGGAGAAAGAAGTGAATTTCAAGTCGGAAGTGGGCGGGACCAAAGGCCGGTTGCCATGCGCAATTGTCTGGGCTGGAATCGCGATGCTATGTACCACCACTTCGGTGCTGGCCGATGAAGGTTTCAAGCACCTGAGCGGTGCTGAACTCAAGAAGGCGATCGTTGGCAAGACCATCACTGATGGCACCCACTGGTCGGACAAGTTCAAGCCCGACGGCACGGTCGAATCCGTCATGCACGGACAGGTCCTAGGCGGCCGCTGGCGCGTGCGGGGCGGCGAGTTGTGCATTGCCGATTCCAACGGCAAGGGCAAGCCCCAGGCCGAGGATTGCTTCGAAGTCTGGCGCCATGGCCACGCAATCGAATATCGGCGCAATGGAAACGGCTTTGCGCAGGGGGATTTGGTCAACAGATGACGTATCGGAGCCCACCATGTCGAATGACGCCCAGCAGCTCGCTGCAATCGTTCTCGCCTGTTCATTAGCCTTCGCGATCGCCGGCTGCAAGAAGAACCCGTTTGGCGAGCGCAGCAGCGAGGTCGTCGGTATTGCGCAAGTCCCGGCGCCAGTCAAAGCGACGATTGATCGGCAGGCGGGCGGGCGGGCGATCGGCGAAATCGAGAAGCAGACGCAGAACGGCCGGGTCCGCTACGAGGTCACGCTCGGCAGTGGAAGCGACAAGTCCACCGTGCTCATCGGCCAAGACGGTCAGCAAATCGCCGACGAAGACGATGACTGAGGCTGTACATCACGGCCTGGCATCTGCCGTGGCCGCCACCCGGGGCCGGCTCACACGCTGGCTTCTGCCGTCGGGCGTTGATGCAGGTGCCTGGTTCATCCTTGTCGGCCGGGCACTGCGCGGTTTTTGCGACGGCTACATCGCCGTGCTGTTGCCGGCATACCTGCTGGCGCTCGGGCTCACCCAGTGGGCCGTCGGGCTCGTTAGCAGCGCCACGCTGATCGGCTCGGCGCTGGCAACGATTCTGGTCGGCATGCTCGGCAGTCGCTTTGCGCCGCGCCGCCTCCTGATGCTGGCGGCCGCCTTGATGGCGGCGACCGGCGTGGGCTTTGCCGGGCTCTCCGATCTCTGGCCGCTGCTGGCCATCGCCTTTGTCGGCACGCTCAACCCCAGTTCAGGCGATGTCAGTGTGTTCCTCCCGCTGGAGCAGGCGCGTCTGGCGGAATCGGCTTTGCCCGATGCCCGTACCGCGCTCTTCGCCCGCTACAGCCTGATCGGGGCGTTTTCCGCCGCCATCGGTGCCTTGGCCGCAGCCCTGCCTGGCTGGCTCGCTACGCATAGCGGCCTGTCTTTCCTGGCGGCGATGCGAGCGATGTTCTTCGTCTACGCATTGATCGGTGTCGCACTCTGGGTGCTCTATGCGCGTCTGCCTCTGCATCAGCCGCAATCAGGCGGGGCTGCAACTCCACTGGGGCCTTCGCGCGGCATCGTGATCCGGCTGGCGCTGCTTTTCAGCGTGGATGCGTTTGCGGGCGGCCTGGTGGTCAACGCACTGCTATCGCTGTGGCTGATGCAGCGTTTTGGCCTTTCGCCCGGGGCCGCAGGCCAGTTCTTCTTCTTTGCGGGGCTGCTGACGACGGCGTCCCAGCTCGTCGCCGTGCCCCTCGCGCGCAAGATCGGCTTGCTCAACACGATGGTGTTCACGCATATCCCGTCCAGCCTCTGCCTGATCGCGGCGGCGTTCGCGCCGTCGCTGGCCTTGACCCTGGGGCTGCTGCTCGTGCGCAGCGCGCTCTCCCAAATGGATGTGCCGACCCGAACGGCCTACGTGATGGCGGTGGTGACGCCGCCCGAGCGCACCGCCGCGGCAAGCCTGACCTCGGTTCCCAGAAGCCTGGCCGCTGCCATCAGCCCGACACTGGCCAGCGCGATGCTCGCCGCCGGCTGGATTGGCGCACCGTTGGTGGCCTGCGGCGTCCTGAAAATTGTCTACGACCTCGCCATCCTGCGCGGATTTCGGCGCGTCGAACCGCTCAACTGACCGAGGCGTTTCCCCGTCCCCCCCCCAACCCTTGGAGTATGAAATGGCTTTGCGAACACCGATTGCTCTTGCCCTGGCTGCAACCGTCAGCGTCTGTGCCATCGCCCACGCGGCGTCGCCCGCGCAGCGAGCCGCCCTGGATACCGCTCGCATCGAACAGGTCACCGGCCTGAAGGGCAGCTTCTCCGAGCGGGAGAACGTCTTCAAGGTGTCGAAGCCGCGCAACGATGTCCCCATCCAAGTGGACGGCGTGGCCATGCCGCCCTTCATGGGACTGACCTCCTGGGCGGCGTTCACGCCAGCCCATGACGGCCACGCCATGCTGATGGGCGACACCGTGCTCTTCGAGGATGAGGTGAACCCGGCCATGAGCGCGGCACTCGACGCCGGGCTGGAGGTCACGGCACTGCACAACCACTTCTTCTTCGACCGGCCTCGGGTGTATTTCATGCATATCGGCGGCATGGGCGACCCGGCCGAACTCGCCGCTGGCGTAAAGAAGGTCTACGACAAAATCGCCGAGATTCGTGCGGCGAACCCAGCTCCCGGGACGGCGTTTCCCGGCAAGATCGCCAGCGAGAACAAGATCACGCCGGCGCCCTTGGACGCCATTTTTGGGACGAAGGGGCAAGCCAGCAATGGCATGTTCAAGGTCGTGATCGGTGCCAAGGGCACCATGCACGGTGTGTCCTTCGGCAATGAAATGGGGCTGAACACCTGGGCCGCGTTTGCCGGCACCGATGACGAGGCCGTGGTGGATGGTGACTTCGCGATGCGCGAAGACGAGCTGCAGCCCGTGCTGAAGTCGATGCGGGCCGATGGCATCAACATCGTGGCCATTCACCAGCACATGACGCACGAGCAGCCGCGCTACATGTTCCTGCACTACTGGGGCAAGGGCAAAGCGGTCGACCTGGCAAAGGGCGTGAAGAAAGCCCTGGACGCGCAGGCCAGCGTGCACAAATCAGTGATGCGGTGAGCGCGGGCCAGCATGTCCGGTCCCCGCGCTTGTCTGCGGTCCTCAAAACTTTGAGAGCCATGCACACCCGATCGCCGATACTCGAAGGCTGCACGTCATTCAGGTGCGTACTCGCACTTGCCACCCTCGCACTCGGTTTGGCACTTACCGTCAGTGCGGCAACGCAAAGGCCGGCCGGGACACTGCCGTTGCGACATGTGGGCGACTATCCGTTACCTGGCGCCACGACGCGCTGGGACTACCTCAGCTTGGACCCGACCAGGTCGCGGCTGTTTGTCGCCCACCTCGGGGATAGCGCGGTGGTTGTCGTGGACACCAAAACCAAAGGGGTGCTGGCCACGATCAGCAACATCCGTCATGTCCATGGCACGTTGGCCGTTCCGGAGCTCGACCGTGTGTATGCCTCCGCGACGGGGACCGACGAAATCGTGGCAATCGACGCCGCGACGCTGAGAATCGTCGCCCGTATTCCGGGAGGCATCTATCCTGACGGCGTCGCCTACGCCCCGGAACTCGGCAAGCTGTATGTTTCCGATGAGACCGGTAACACGGAAACGGTAATTGATGCCCGCACCAGCCAGCGAATAACGACGATCGCGCTGGGCGGCGCCGTTGGGAACACGCAGTATGACCCGGTTTCGAAGCACATCCTCGTCAACGTCCAGGGACGGGGGATCTTGGCCGAGATCGACCCGCGCACCGATCAAGTCGTGGATCGCATCCCATTGCCCGGTGCCGAAGGAAACCATGGGCTGCTGATCGTGCCCAAGCTGCGACTGGCGTTTATCGCGTGCGAGGGCGACAGTCGCTTGCTGGTGTTGAGCCTGAACACCAGACAGGTGGTTGCAAGCTTCGGGGTTGGACAGACGCCCGACGTCGTGGCCTACGACGCGGCGCTCGGATGGTTGTATGTCGCTAGCGAATCCGGCGTCTTGACGATCTTTAAGGGGTCGTCTCAGAAAACGGAAAATAAAGCACGCTAAGCGTGCGTGGAGGCTGGCACCCAGCGGTACAGCGTCGGAATGGACACGCCGAGGTTCTTGGCCACGTCCTTGGGCGGCACCCCGCTGGCCAGCAGCTTCTTGGCCGACTCGATCTTGCTGTCGGTCATCTTCGGCTTGCGGCCGCCTTTGCGGCCGAGCTGCTTGGCGACTTCCAGCCCGGCGCGGGTGCGCTCGACGGTCAGCTCGCGCTCCATTTCGGCAAGGCTCGCCATGACGTGGAAGAAGAACCGCCCGGATGGTGTGCCGGTGTCGATGGAGTCGGTGAGGCTCCTGAACTGGACACCGTGCTTGTGCAGATCGCCGACCAGATCGACCAGTTGCTTGACCGACCGGCCCAGCCGGTCGAGCTTCCAGACGACCAAAGTATCGCCTTCGCGCAGCATTTCGAGCGTCTTGGCCAAGCCAGGCCGGTCTGCCCGCGTGCCACTCACCTTGTCCTCGAAGACCTTTTTACATCCGGCCTTGCTCAAGGCTTCGCGTTGCAGCTCCAGGTTCTGATCCTGCGTCGAGACGCGCGCATAGCCAATCAACATGGCTTGTCTCGCGCCCGGTCGATGCGTTCCTGCATCGCCTGCATCACTTCTTCGTGGGTGTACGATCTGGCGTTGGCGTCGGTGGCTTGCCGCAGGGCTTCCTCAACCTCGCGCGTCATCCGCTCGTAATCCTCCGGCCACAGCGCTTGCTCCATGCGCAGCGACGCCTGACCCAGCAGGTGCAGCAGGCTGAACAGCCGCATGTCGTTGGTGGCGACGATGCGCTCCCGAATCTGCTCCTGAATAGCTTCGCTAGCCCGATGCGCTTGTGGTGTGGCAGTCCCCTCGTAGTCAGCGGGGAATTCCGCTTCCTCGGCAATCCTTGCCCAGGCGCTGGCCAGCGCCTCGATGGTTGACGTGCTCATTTCCGCCGCTCCTGTGCTCTTTGGCGAATCAACCGGCCAAGGGGCCTCGACGCGAAAACCAGCAGCATCACGCCTATCGGATACCAGGTCGAGAAGACCACCAAGGCATCGAAGGCTGGCCGTCCGGTGTTGGTAGGCAGTACGGCGGTCACAGCCATCAACCCGCCGACCGTCCAGATGATGCGCCACACGTAGGGCATCACGCGGGGCACGTAGCCGTCATCGAAAGCGGTCTGGTAGTAGCGGCGCAGGCCGCGCTCGGCAAGCGCCTGGCGCTGCCGCTCCGACAGCGCATCCGTCCGGCCATACCAGCGCCGGAATGGTGGACAGCGCAGCAGCAAAGGGGTGAAGAGGATCATCACCGCCACGATCGCGACACCCCACGCCATGACGGCGCCGGCATCGGGCCGCTTGGCGTTCTCGATCACGGGCGCGAAGACGCCCGGAGCACCGATCATCCAGAACAGCGCAATGTGCTGATGGAAGGAGAGCTTCATTTGCTCATCCACTTGCGCAGCAGGCGCTTTTTCAGGGAGGCGCGTTCTTGCGGGTTGCGTCCCTTGTGATTGGCGATGCGATCCGCCGTGGCGGCCTGGCGCTTGACGGGCCAGTAGGAGCGGCCATCCTTGCCCATCGACCAGACGCTGCTGGCCTGGTTTTCCAGCAGGGGCAGATGGGCGCTCAGGGCTTCGGGCGACGCGCTGGTCAGCGCCGTGCGCTCACGGGTGCGCCAGCGCTGATGCCAGAGCTTCTTGTCCTCGCGCTCGCTGCCGCAGGTCGTGTGCCCGACGATGGGTGTTTTGCGGCGGCTGCGGCTCATAACGTAGTGGTCTCCAAGAACATTCAGGACTGATCCCAGGCGTCGATGGTCAAGACCTGATCGGCAGGACAGGCGGCTACGCGGTCGGGAACTGGATGGTGTTCAGTCTCATGCCGACCCCATTCGATTGATCGCGTCGCTTGCGGCACGCTGCGACGCAAGGAGGTTTGCGACCTGGTTTAGCAGCCGTGTCCGCTGCATGTCTGTTACCTATCTCCCCGACCGCTCATTGGACCAACTCCAGAGATTGGGCTCTATCGCTCAGCCAATACGAAACCGGCATTGGCTGATGCCACAACCGAGACGAACACAAATGGCTCGGTACCTGTATTTCGCGCCCCGTGCACTTGGCCCGGTCTTGCCACGGCTATCTCACCTTCCCTGAGGGCACGAACAATCCCATTGCCCTGAAAGTAATCAGCCATTCCCGACAAAACAGTCCACGTGTCTTGGCCGTGAGGATGAATGTGAGCCGCAATTTCCTGCCCGGGATGGACATGCCAAACCACGATAATTGAGTCTCGGGTTTCAAGCACAACGGAACGAATAGGCTCGCCTTCGGACGGCTGAACATACTCGGCTACAGAAAATATTCTCGATTCAACAGTCATCGGAGATCCCTCTTTCACAGTGCCCCCAGACAGGCTGGATATGAGTTCTAACTCGAATTTGAACGGGAGGCTGGTCGTGCGGTCGTGCAGTTGCCGATGAGCGTGTCGGCTGCTGCCTCCTTGCCCACCAGCGAACTCACGTCCGTTGCGGCCATCCAGAAGGTCTTGCCCGAGCGCGGCTCATAGGTCGCGGGATCGAACACGCCAGAGGGGCCGAACATCGGCGGCTTGATTGGTCATGGCTCCATGCCTTTGTCGTTACGGTCTTCATCGTCGGCATCCTGACGCACGGCGGGCAATTGCTGGAGCAACGCCGGCAGCCATTCCTGTACCGTCTCCCACACCACATCGAGGTTGATGTCGAAATAGCCGTGAGCCATGCGATTACGCATATTGCGCATGCTGCGCCACGGCACGTCGGCATGCGCCTGGGTGAACTCGACGTAGCCATCCATCACCTTTGTGGCCGCCTCGCCGATGACGATCAGGCTCATGATGACGGCCTGCTGGGTGCGCTTGTCGGCCAAGAAGTCGTCCTTGGCCATCCCTTCCACGAAGCTGCGCGCATCGGTTGCGGCCTGCTGAATGTGGTCGAGGTAATCGGGCAGGCGGTTCTCGCTCATATCGGTTGCGCCTCCGCGAGCACCTTGGCCCGGAACTTCGGCGGCAGGTCGCCGGGAGTCAGCAGATCGACGTCAACGCCGAGCAGCGATTTCAGTTCTTCTTCCAAATCGCCCAAGTCCAACAACGTGGCACCGGGCAGCGCATCGACCAACAGGTCGAGGTCGCTGCCATCCCGGTCGGTGCCATGCAGCACCGAGCCGAAGACGCGCGGGTTCGCGGCGCGAAAGCGGCCTACCGCTTCACGCACTGCGCTTCGCTTCATGTCAAGCACAACAGACGGTCGCATGCGCATCCTTTCTTATCGAAACTCGTTGAGATGATATGCAATCAAGAATAGAATTTCAAGAACTATTTTCGAGAATCGCAATGCCTTGATTCCCGTGCCGCGCCTGTGAATTTCACCCGCTCGACGAGCGCAACACCGACGCCGCCTACGCCAAGAACCGGCGAATCGACCTCAAACTCACGAACCGCTGAGCGACGCGTCACCGCGCTGCTGCGCCAGCCAGTCGCGCGGGGCGCAGCCCATGCGCACGCGGAAGGCGCGCGCCAACGCGTTCGGGCTGCCGTAGCCGACGCGGTCGGCCACCACCGCCACCGGACGCCCCTGCTTGAGCAGGGTGCAACTGACGTTCATCCGCCAGTCGGCCAGATAGTCGCCCGGCGTGACGCCCACCGCGTCTTTGAACGCGGCGGCGAAGCGCGCGCGTGACATGCCCGCCTGCGCCGCCAGCGCCTCGAGCGACCACGCGGTCTGCGGCGCATCGTGCATGGCGGTTATGGCGCGCGCGAGTTTCGGGTCGGCCAGTCCCGCCAGCAGTCCGGTGGCGCCAAGCCGCCCATCCATCAGATAACGCAGCAACTGGATCAGTAGCAACTCGCACAAGCGGTCGATGGCGGCCTGCCGACCGCACTGGTCGCGCTCGGCTTCGGCAAACAGCAGCTCTAGCGTCGGCCCGAGGCCGGGCAAGTCCGCCAGCGGAATCAGCAGCATCGACGGCAAGGCCATGGCCAACGGATTGCCCGTCGAAGCGCCCAGATCGACCTCCGCACACAACAGCTCAGCGGTATCGCCGGGGGCGGCGACAAAACGATGCGACGCCACGCGCGGATAAAACAGCAGGCTCGGCTCGGTAACCAGCAGATCTTCATGCACGGGCGAACGCGCCGTAATCGGGCCGCGCCGCACCAGATGGATATAGCCATGCGGCGCCGCGTAATGATGCTGCTCACAGAAGGCGCCGCTGTGAAAAACGCGCGCCGAAAGCGAGTAGTGCCGGAGCAAGCCGGCCAGTCGATCCGCCATTCCACTCTCCATATAAGACGATAGGTTACGTATTTGATACTTTACGTGCCATATCGTACCAAACAAAGGGCGATCATGCCCACTTGCTCTTGCACCTCACCCACTACGGAGATAGACATGACCCAAATCGCCCCCCTGACCATCGACACCGCTGACGCCGCTACCGCTGCCACACTCAAGGCCGTCAAAGCCAAGCTCGGCATGGTGCCGAACCTGCTCGCCACGCTGGCCCACGCGCCGGCAGCGCTCAACGGCTACCTCGGCCTGTCCGAAACGCTGGGCACCGGCCGCCTGAGTGCCACCCAGCGCGAGATCGTTGCGCTGGCTGCCGGTCAAGCCAATCGCTGCCAGTACTGCCTGAGCGCACACACCCTGATCGGCAAAGGTGCCGGACTGTCGGCAGAGGCCATCGCCGCGGCCCGCACCGGCCAGGCGGCCAACGCACTTGACGATGCAATTGCCGGCTTTGCCCGCGCGCTGGTCGAGCAACGCGGCGTGGTGTCGGCCGACGCCATGGCCAACTACCGCCGCGCGGGGCTCGACGACGGCCTGATACTGGAAGTGATCGCCAACATCGCGCTGAACACGCTCACCAACTACACCAACCACATCGCCGACACCACGGTGGATTTCCCCGTGGTCGCCGTCTGATCTCCATAGGCATATAAGGAGAACACAACGAAAATCGCACTCACCGGCGCTCTGCTCGCCAGCGCCCTCGTCCTGCCACTGGCCGTCACGGCCGGCGACTTTTCGCCCTATGTGGACAGCCAGGGCGGCATCAGCCGCCCCACAGACTTCCGCACAAACTTCGTCCACCTGGGCTCATATGCGGTGTTGGACGAAAAATCCGCCTCTCGCGGCCTGCACGATGTGTACACCGAAAAGGCCTCGGCCGAGCACTACCGCAAGACCGGCAAGTTCTTGGACGGCGCCACGCTGGTGAAAGAGATCCGCAAGCTCGAAACCAGCGCCATGACCACTGGCAACCCTGTGGTCTGGGGTTCCGATGCGGCCGTGTGGTTCGTGATGGTCAAGGACGCCAAAGGCCGTTTCGCCAGCAACCCCTTGTGGGGCGACGGCTGGGGCTGGGCGCTGTTCAAGGCCGACGCCCCCGCCAAGAATGTCGCCGTCAGCTACGAAGCCGACTGCATGGGCTGCCATGTGCCGGCGGCCAAGACCGACCGCGTATTCATCCAGGGCTATCCGACACTGACCCAGCACTGACTTGCTGCCGGGTTACGCTTCGCGCAGGATGGCACCTCCGTCCTGCGCGAGCCACCCTTTCCGGAAGCGCGCCATGCCGACACTCGACGCCTTTCTGACCGACGTCCGCGCCTGCACGCGCTGCGCACCGCATCTGCCACACGGCGTGCAGCCGGTCTTCCAGTTTCACCCGAGTGCGCCCATCCTCATCGCCGGCCAAGCACCGGGGGCCCGGGTCCATGCCTCAGGCGTGCCCTTCGACGACGCCAGCGGCGCGCGTCTGCGCGCCTGGCTGGGCGTGGACCGCGACACCTTCTACGACCCTACCCGCATCGCCATTCTGCCCATGGGCTTCTGTTATCCGGGCACCGGCAAAAGCGGTGACCTGCCGCTACGCCCGGAGTGCGCCCCCCGCCTGGCGCGAAGCCTTCATGCAGCGTTTCGAGCGCCTGTCGCTGGTCATCGTGCTGGGCAGCTACGCCATGGACTACCACCTCGGTACTGGCAAGACGCCGCTCACCCGGGTGGTCGAAGCCTGGCGCGAGCACTGGCCGCAAGCGTTCCCCCTGCCTCACCCTAGCCCGCGCAACAATCGCTGGCTGGTGCGCAACCCCTGGTTCCAACAAGACGTGCTGCCCGCGCTGCAAGCACGCGTCCAGGCAGTCCTCACCGCCAACCCCAAGGAAACCCCATGACCGACGACACCGCCGCCATTACCGAGCTGCTGCACAAGTACTACGACACCCTGGCCTGGGCGAACGGAGACAGGCACCGGCTTTGGAGCGATGAACGACGGCTTCAGGTGCGGTAGCTGACGCCTGGGACCTCAATCACCGTATGACCGGGTCGAAAGCGGTCCTTTCTCTGACAACATCGCCCTAGCCCGCACTCAACCCCCACAACACATCCAGCACATGTTGCGTAGGCCGCTCGACGTCCCCACCACGGTGGGCAATACCAAGTTGACGCCACAATAAGGGCTGTAATGGCCGCATGACGATCCTGGTATCGGGCAATGGCGTGGAGGCTTCATGCGGCAACAACGTCGCACCATAACCGGCCGCCACTAGGCTTTTGATCGCATCGTTGTAGTTCAGTTGAATACGCGGCGTGGGCTGCCGTCCATCACTGGCGAACCACTCCGAGGTCAAGCGCGAAAGCCGAGTAGTTTTGTCATTCAGAATTAATGGCTGGGCGGCCAGCCAACCGGGGGTCACAACATCCGGGCATTCCCAGCGAGCCGGCAAGAAGGCCATGACCGGGTCCCGCCGCCATGGCTCGATCCGCAATTCCTTCACCGGGGTCTGTGGCAGCGCGACCAGACCGATCTCCAAAGAGCCCTCGGCAAGCTTCTTCAAAGTTTCCTGCGACGTGAGCACCGCGACCTGCACATCGATAGCGGGATGGCGTTGGCCCAACGTCTCCAAAGCTTGCGGCATCAACTGTGCGATGGCCCCTGTGGAGGCACCCAGCCGCACACGCCCGGCCAAGCCCTGCACCTGACGCTCCACGTCCTCAAGCGCCTGCTCCGCATCCGCCAACAGGCGCCGCGCGCGCTCCACCAGCGTTTCTCCAATCGCCGAAGGCTGAATGCGCCCACGTGTGCGCGACAACAGCTTTCCGCCAACCCGCGACTCCAGGTCGGCAATATGCAAACTGACCGTGGGTGGCGCGAGGTGCAGCACACGGGCCGCCTCGGCAAACGAACCCGGGGTCATGCCAAGATGAGGCCAGTTCGCTATCATAAGCCTTCAAGTAATGAAGGCGGCGCGAATCATACGTTTCAGTAATTAAGGATCACGGCGCTTTCGTCCGCTGGCCAACGCGTCCTGGTGTTGCCTTCTTCAACTCGCTCACCAGCCGGCGCGTTGTTTCCGCTTCGGTTTCGGCGCGCTCAGCCCGCCGTAGCGCCTCCTCCAGCAACGACTGGGTCTGCACCAGTTCTTCGGCCGTTTCACGCTGCCGCGTGGCGGCTCCCTCCGCCTGCTGCCGCACTGCGCCCAGTTCCATGCGCAACGTGCCGATCGCATTGGCATGTGTCACGGCGCTTTCTTGCATCGCGGTACGCGCGGCCACAACCTGCGCACGTAGCTCATCGGCCAGCTTGTCGCTTTTCTGACGGGCGGTGCGCTCCTGGTCGATCTCGCGCAACGCACGTTTCTCGTGGCTGGCGGCACGCTCTTCTGCTGCATCCGCGCGGGCCCGCTCACGATCGAGCTGCGCGCCAAATTCAACCCGAGCCTGTGTGAGCTGCTGTGCCGCCTCGTCCAACTGCCGGCGGGTCTCCTGCAGACGCGCTTCGGTTGCTGCGTGGCCCTGGCGCTCAGCAGACAGCATTTCTTGAAGCGCGGCAAGCTGCCCGCGCACCGAGTCCAGCTGTGCCTGAATGACCGCGGTCGCTTGTCGCGCGGTTTCGCTTTCCGCAGTGGCTTGGTCGCGCGCGGCTTCGGCGGCGTGCGCCTGGTGGCGCGCTTCGGCCCGCAGTGCGGCCAGTTCGGTGGCCGCCGCGGACGAGGCCGCTTGCCAGATGGCCAACACTGCCTCGGCGGCAACCTGCTTCAAGGCCTCGGGGAGATCTGGGTGGTCGATCGTCACCCGTGTTTTGTCGCGCAGGTCCTGCCAGAACCGGTTCAGCACGTGGGAAGGTGTGCTCATGCTGCCCTTGCGCACCAGACTGTAGAGCTTGTTGGCCGTCGGTGTGACGCCATAGCGGAAAAACAGCAGCGCGCAGACTTCGCGGTACAGCTCCCGCGTCTCGGTGAAACGGCCGCGCAGCGCCGCGATATCGGCCTGCAGCGCTTGGTCTTCGGCGGTGGATGCGGGGTCAAGCGTCATGACGGGCCTGGATTTCAGTTCGAATGAGTCAATAATATGCCGTAAACCGCGTGATTTCATAATTTCAAGTACAAACTTGAGACATAAGTACGCTTCTGTCTAGACTATACTGCGCACTGGCCCCGCACAATACGCCTCGCCCGAGGTGACCTCGCAGGCGGTTGATTGTCCTACGTTGAATCACTATGATTGGTTTCTAATCGACATGATTGGATGACGCCGAACCTCATGAATCTCTCCGATATGCCCTCCACCGGTACCGGCTGGGATCGCCTTGAAGCCGCCTTCAAGGAGGAGCGTCCCCTGCAGCCGATCCGCAAGATCGTCGTCAAAGGCTCGGTCGACATGGTGTTCCGGCGCGCGGACACGCCAACGCTGGTCGTTGCCGGCGAAACGGCGGATGCGGTGACCTCGGTCCGGACCGCCTACAAAGGCGACAAACTGGTGATCGAGCGCGAAGGCGTGTCGATCCGCTTCGGCAGCAGCCACATGACCTTCCACGGCACGGTCGGCTCGGTGGTCTTGGGCGACATCGTGAACGGCAAGCCCACCGGGCCGGCCATTTCCCTGCACCAGCCGCGCGCGGTGGTCGGCATCGCGCTGCCCGAGTTCCCGGCGATCAAGATCAAGGGCAGCGGCGATGTCACCTTGCTCGATCTGCAGCAAGACGCCTTGGACCTGGAAATCCCGGGTTCGGGCGATATCACCGCCAGCGGCCACGTCGCCCGCTTGCACGTGCAGGTCGTGGGCTCTGGCGATGTCGATGCCAGTGCGCTGATCGCCGAGTCGGCCGACCTGTCGGTGGCGGGTTCCGGCGACATTGACGCCTTCGTGCGGACCGAGGTGCGCGCCCGCGTGGCCGGCTCGGGTGACATCGTCGTGCGGGGCAACCCGCTGCGCTGGGACGACCACGTGGCTGGCTCCGGCACGATCAAGTTTCGTTGACGGCGGCAGGCCCAGCACTCCGCTGCATTGACCCGATTTCAGGAGGACGCCATGTCCAAAGCCGAAACCCGCGTATTGACCGCACATGTCCCAGTGCCGCTGGCCGAGAAGGTGGACCAGTTGGCCGACCGCCTCGAACGCTCGCGCGGCTGGATCATGAAACAGGCACTGTCGGCCTGGATCGCCCAGGAAGAGGAGCGCGACCGCCTCACCCGCGAGGCGCTGGCCGACGTGGACGCCGGCCGCGTCATTGGCCACCAGGCCGTGCAGGCCTGGGCGGACAGCCTGGGTGCCGGTGAGCCGGTGCCGCGCTGATGGAACTGCAGTGGACCAGCAAGGCGCAGGAAGACCTCACGCGCCTGTATGAGTTTCTCGCGCCGGTGAACAGGCCGGCCGCCGCGCGCGCGGTGCAGGCTTTGGTCAAGGCGCCAGAAATCCTGCTGACCAACCCGCGCGTGGGCGAGCAACTGTTCCAGTTCGAACCGCGCGAAGTGCGGCGCATGCTCGTCGGCCAGTATGAAATGCGCTACGAGATCCGGGGCGAGAGCATTTACCTGCTGCGGCTGTGGCACACCCGCGAAGACCGATAACAGGGAGCAAGACCATGCTGGAGTACCGACTGACGCCGAACCATGCCGGCGTCGCATTGTGGTGGGATTTCGCGGCGCTGGAGCGCCTGCACGGCTTCATCCACTACGTCGTGCAGGAAAGCGTCTACATCGAGGACAAGGAAGGCTTCGTGCTCGGCTTGGCGTACGACGTGCGCAAAGCCTATTCGGGGCAGCGCAGCGTGGACCAGCGCGGCGATACCAAGGACGACCGTTGCCGTATCTACGGCGTCGAAGTCCTGTGGCCCGTACTCCTGACGCAAGTCGGGGTGCTGCGCCAGGCCATGGCCTTCATCCCGACCAACAAGCTGGACCAGTCGATCATGTTCGAGCTGGAGCACGTGGTCGAATCGGCGGTGCGCGCCGCCACGCCGGTGTTGGCCGATGAAGTCATCCACCGCACGCGGTCCGCTGCGAGCGCCACCTATGTCCACCTAGACAGCGTGCTCGATAGCCGCTGCCGGTACTTCATTGCACTGCCGCCCAAACAGCGCCTCAAGATGCTGCCCAAGGTGATGGCGACGTTCGACCCGATGTACGGGATCTTGGCCAAGTCGGATATCACGTTGCGCCCCGATGTCATCCCACCCACCGCCTTCGTCGACAGCGACGAAGACTGGCCGGACTTCGAGTGGTGAAACGCCCGCACGCTAGGACGGCGGCCCTGCATCGATGACCCATCCCGTTCCATCGTTCAACGGTCCCGCGGTGGCCATCGAGCAGTTGCGCATCCCGCCAGCGCTCTCGGGCCTTCACGGCGCCAACCGCGCACGCGAAGCGAGCCGCCAAATCACGGCGGATGACGACCTGGCCGCCGTGGCTGCGTGGCTCGCCCGCTATGCCGGCGTGCCCGGCACGGTCGCCACCTACCGCAAGGAAGCCGAACGCCTGATACTGTGGGCGATTCTCCAGCACGGCAAGCCGCTGTCTTCACTCACCCACGAGGACCTGCTGCTCTACGAGCGCTTCCTGGCCGACCCGCAGCCAGCTTGGCGTTGGGTGATGGCCTCACGCAAGAAGCTGGCGAGAAGCTCGCCCGACTGGCGCCCCTTCGCCGGTCCACTGTCGCCCACGAGCGTGCGGCATGCGATGACGATCCTCAACGCGCTCTTCGCCTGGCTGGTGCAAGCCGGATACCTCGCCGGGAATCCGCTCTCGCTCGCGCGCCGTCGCAGCGCCAAGACAGCCCCGCGCGTGACGCGCTACCTCACGCATGCGCATTGGGACATCGTCAAAGCCACGATCGAAACCCTGCCCGTCGCGACGGAACGCGACCGGCTGCACGCGGCCCGTTGCCGGTGGTTGTTCTCCGTGCTGTATTTGGCCGGCCTGCGCTTAGCGGAAATCGCCTCCACGCGCATGGGCGCCGTGTTCTCTCGCCGGGACGCGGCGGGCGTCGAGCGCTGGTGGATCGAGGTGCACGGCAAAGGCGGCAAGACGCGCCTGGTGCCCGCCACCGATGAACTGATCGCGGAGCTGGCGCGCTATCGGCGCATCTGCGGCCTGCCGCCGTCACCGCAGATCGGCGAAACACGCCCTTTGCTGCTGCCCGTGATCGGCCCGGAAAAGCCGTTATCGCGCGCGGCGATTCACCTGATCGTCAAGGAGGTGTTCAAGCTCGCGGCCGACCGCGTGCGTGCACAGGGTCCCGAGTTTGGCGCGCAGGCTGACGTGCTCGCCAGCGCATCGTCCCACTGGCTGCGCCACACGGCCGGCTCGCACATGTCCGACCAACAGGTGGACCTGCGCTTCGTGCGTGACAACTTCGGCCATGCGTCGCTCGCCACGACGAGTGTCTACCTCCACGCGGAAGATGACGCACGCCACCAGGCAACGCAAGCCAGCCACCGGCTTGGCTGGAACTGAGCGTACCCAATTCTCGATGGCATGCTCCACGCGCGGCGGCTGCCGGCATCACCCACGAAAACGGGCAAATCGCCATGGCAGCCAGCGCATCGAAGGCGCCACCATGAGCTGGCCAACGAAGCGTGGCGACGCCTTCTACGTTGGCTTTCGGGCCGAATGGCTCGGCTAGTCGGCTGGGCTCAGGTGTTCCAGTGGCTCCAATGATTGGCGCATCCGCTCCAGTGCCGCGAGCCAGTCGCCAAGCTCCATCAGCACCGCGTCGACTTGTTCAACCAGTGTCGGTCCATCCGTGCTGTAGGCTAGGCTCGCGTCGTTAATCACGGTATGAGCCATGCCGTGCAGGCGCAGCAGATCGTCGCGCAACCCGTCCGGCGCGCATCGTGCTCGAATCCCATCGAGCAACTCCACCGCATGCAGAATGGTGCGGGTATCGAACGACTGCCGGAGCCCCTGCAATGCTTCGCTGTCGACATCCCCGTAGGGGGTCTTGGTCTCAGGCATGGCGAGCCCTGCGGACAGCGCGGGCGGGTCCCGCGAACAACCCATCGCGAATCCAGGCCTCCGGTACGCGCTCTAGGTGCAGCTTGTAGTCACCAAAGCGCTTGATGTTGTGGGTCAGATAAGGACTCAGGAATTCGATGTCGGCGACGTTCACTTTGATGCCCTCGCTGACCATCGTGCGTAGGGCCTGCATCAGGTCTGCGGTGTTCTGGAGGATCACGGCCGAGGCGATCAGGTCGTTGTAGCGCAGGCGTTTCTGCTGCTCCTCGGGCTCGTTTTCCGCGATCACGTCACCACCGAACGAGAACCACTTCGCAAAGCCGTTGTACGACTCGATCTTGTTGGTGGTGGCGGTCACTTCCTGGCGCAGCTCGCGACTGCCGACCCATTCGAGCAGGTACACGGTGCGCACGACGTTGCCCAGTTCTCGCGCGGCCAGGTAGAGGCGGTTCTTGCGGCTCTCCGAGCCCAATCTGCGCAGCAGCAGCGGCGAAGAGATGGTGCCGGCCTGGATCGACAGCGCCACCTGCATCAGGTCCTGCCAGTGAAAAGCGATCAGATCCCAGTCGACCACCGCCGAGAACAACGAATCGATGTGCTTGTATTTGACGCCGGCATCGGGCTTGTACAGATCCAGTTCCTTCCAGTTGCGAATGCGGGGCATCAGATTGATGCCAAGCAAGTGGGTGAAAGCGAAGACCGCCGCCGACTGCCCCTGCGTGTCGGCGTGCACGGTGTCGGCCTCGACGCTCAGGTTGGCCTTGAGCAGCCCTTCGATGACATAGATGGCTTCCCACACACCAGGCGGGATGAAGTGCCGAAACACCGCGATGTAATTGTCGGCCACATGCCGGTAAGCCACGGCGCCCATCTTGTGGTAACGAAAATGATAGCCGGCCAGCAGATTGTTGTCGTAGAAGTCGTATTGGGTACCGTCGGCGGCCACCGTTTTGCCGTCGCCCCAGTGTTTAGGCAAATCCAGGCGCAGGTACAGCTCGATCAGCTCGCGCTGCGCGGTCTCCAGCTTCTCCAGGCTCATGTGCCGCCGGTTGACGAACGACATCATATGGGGGGTGACGCGATCGCCCATATGGCGCGCAGCTTGAGTGGGTCCGAGATTGCAACCCATCGCGAAGATCGTCAGCAGATAGCGTTCGGCGGCGTTGCGGATCTTAGGATCGTTGCCGGAGAGCGGCCCGAAGTGCCGGGTGAACTGGGTCCAGTGCTCGATATTGGCCAGCACGTCGAGCAGGTTGCGCGTCGGCATGCGGCGGATCAGCGCCTGCTGCAAGGCAACGGCCGAGGGCGGAGTTTCGCGCGCAGCGGTGCGCTTGAGTAAGGGTTCGCCGTCAGCGCTGATGGTGACGTGCTGGCGCTTGTCCGGAAAACTTTTGTCCAGCGTCTGCGCGGCGTCGGCCAGCCACTGCTTGAGGTGCGCGACGAACTCCTGCGCGTTGGCCGGCAGATCCAGCTTGGCGCAGTACTCTGGCAAGCGCCGCTCGCACTCGCGCCACGGCAACAGGTGGCCCCGGTAGTCGGCAAAGGCGTCTGACCCCACCACGCACAGATCACCCGAGCGCAACTCGTTGACCATGTGGGACAGCACGCACAACTCCAAGTAGCGCCGGTTGGTGGGCGGACCCTCGTGGTGCGCTCGCCGGACCAGCTTGCGCCAGCGCTCGGAGGCAAAACTGAGATCGACTTCAGCAGCGATCCACTCCCGGTGCAGTGATTCGTTTTCCAGCGCGACCTCCAGCCCGGCTAACAACGTGCGTGATTGGCTGGTCGACTCCCACTCCAACACGCGGGCGAGGCGCAACATCACCGAACGGTGGGCGCGGAAGTGCCGCCACAACAGCGGCAGATAGTTGTTGCCGCTGAAAGCCCGCACTTCGGCGCAGCGCTCGCGCAGGGGCTCCAGGTCGCCATTGGGAGCCAACAGCTTGCGCACCTGCGCGCCGATTCGGGCATCGTCACCGCCATCGGCGACGATATCGACGACACCGTCCAGCACGGTGACAAGGCCTTCGAGCTTGGCGCGCTGGCGAGACTGGATGTATTCCAGTTCGTCCTGGGCCCGCTTGTGGATCGCGCCCATACGCCGGATAAACATTTCGGCGAGATCGTCGCGACTGCGCACGCGCATGTGAGCAAGCAAGGCCACGATCAACGTATAGCGCTTCTCAGGCAGCGTTTCCTTGAGGTTGGCTGCGTCCAGGCCCATGGCCTGGTTGGCCAGCGAACGTAGCTTGGTGGCAGGCACGCCTTCCAGGACGCCGGATAGGTCGCCAAAAGAATCCAACCACTCCAGATGCTCGATCAGCAGGTTCAGGTGTTTGCGCGAGGGCCGCCGGGCATGTCGCTTGATGTTGTTGTAGGCGGTCTGCCGGTTGGCGAATTCGCGCGTGAGAAGCTTGTCCAGGCGCTGCCGATCCTCTTCAGAGAGCCGGCGTGCGACCCGCCTGAACATTGCGTTTTGGGTGCGGGCATGGATTTGCTCGACGATGGTGTCGAGCGTTGAGAACGCAGGCAGTTCAACCTGCTGCAAGATCAGCGCATCAATAGTCGCGTTGATAATGTCCACCGGCTGATCCATCGTCTCGGCCGCTTCACGTGCAGCGCGGATGGTGACCTCATTGGCGTCGGTGCCAATGTAGGGTTGCACGCCGAGGAATTGCCGCACGACGACGTAATGCCGGAACAGCGTGGGAGAGACTTTGCGGTCGTAACCGAACGGCGTATCGGGGTCCAACCCCGCGCAAACTCGCACGTGATCGACTACGGCGGTGGGAATCGCATCAAGATAGGGGAAATAGTGCAGTTGCTGGAAGATCTTGAGCAGCACCAAGAGACCTAGGCGCGGACTCTGGCCGCGGGTCGAGCGGGTTGCCCAGTCCAACTCCTCAGCGGTCGGCGTGTAGCAGGCCTGCAGCTCTTTCGTGGAGAAGACCTTTGGGAAACGCGGGTAGGCAGTGCGCTCGACGGTGGCCATACAGGGATCTCCACAATCGCTGAAGGGCCGGCCAGTCTAGCCGACGGCAAAGGCGGAAATCCAGAGGCTCTTTATAACCAAGAGGCATGCATGCAAACTTCTACATAACTGGCGGGCTTATGATAGCGAATTGGCCTTATCTTGGCATGACCCCAATAGACCACTTCCGCCAACACGGCGCTGGTGCCCGCAATGGCAAGCGGCCACCATTTGGTGGGCGTGGCATCCTGGGCGGAAGCGGGTGCAGCGGCAGACGTGTCGCGGACCTCGGCCTCAAAGCCGAGCGATTGAATGGCGGCCAGCACTTGCGGCAACGAGCCCGCGGCGTGATGGACCGCGAGCGTGCGCTGGACGAGGTTGAAATCAAGGCCGGTCACACCAGGCAGTCCTGCGAGCTTGCCGCGAATCAGCGTCTCCTCGGTCGGGCAGTCCATCTGGCGGATGGTCAGGACCGTGCTCTGCCCGGCAGAGGTTTCGTCCGAGCGAATCGCTCGCATGCCAATCGCTGACAACGCCTGCTCGATCGGCGCCGGAGATGGCAACTGGTGGTGTACGGCCAGCGAGCGCTGCATCAGGTTGAACTCAAGCTTCACCACGCCGGGCAGCGCCGCAAGCTTATTGCGAATGAGCGCTTCTTCGGTCGGGCAGTCCATGTTGTCGATCTGATAGCGGGATCGCTTCAGGTCGACACTGGCCGTATCGACGTCCGCCGGCGTCACCACGCTAGGGGCAGCACAGCCGCATCCCTTGGAGCCGCACTCGCTCACAGCACCTCCTAATCGCTTGAAATGGACTGGACTCAAGTACACACTCTATAGCTACTATAGAGTCAAGAGACCTTTGCCCGACATCATGAGCATTCAGATCGGTGAATTGGCCAAGCGCACAGCCTGTCCGATTCAAACCATCCGCTACTACGAGCGCGAGGGTCTCTTGCCCTCGCCAGATCGCAGTTCGGGCAACTTTCGGCTGTACGGTGAGCGGCACATTGAACGGCTGCAGTTCATCCTCCACTGCCGGTCGCTGGATATGCCGCTTGATGACGTCCGTGTCCTGCTGCGCTACCGCGAACAACCGGCCGAGGATTGCGGTGGGGTCAACACCCTCCTGGACAAGCACATCCATGAGGTCGAGCGGCGCATCGAAGCGCTGGCGGTGTTAAAGCATCACTTGTGCGCTCTGCGCGAAACCTGTTCGGCCGGGCGAGCCGCTGAGGCCTGCGGAATCCTGCAAGGGTTGTCCGAAGCTGGCTGCGCGTGCGACGCCGACGCCCCTCATCAGGGCTGACGCGTGGCCGATCGGGCGTCATCTCGATTTCGCGCACTGATCCGACGTGAAACAGGTTGCCTTCGCGCTTGCGGGGAGATGCCGATGTCCTTGTTGCGAAACATGAATTACAATCATTCTCATTTAAAGCCATTTCTCCCGCTTTTCCGGTAGGCTCTTCATGCAACTGCAGCGCATCGTTTCCCTCATACTGTTCTACCTGCTGACATCGGTCTCAGGCGCGTATGCCGACACGTTGTCTACCGAAGACAAGACCAAGCAAGTCTGGCAATTGCTGGACTATTTAGCGGTTGACTATGGCCGCTCCGTCAAGGATGGCCAAGTGGCCAATCCCGACGAGTACGCCGAGATGCAGGAGTTTGCGCATGCGGCGGAACGTCAGATTGCCGAGCTGCCGGCCGGGCCGCAGACGCAAATCTTGCTCAAGGATGCCGGCACATTGCGCGCGCTCATCGGCGACAAAGCTGCACCCACCGCCGTTGGCGAACAGGCCCACAAGCTCGCAGACGACTTGCTGGCGGCCTATCCGGTGCCCATGGCGCCCAGCAAAGTGCCCGACCTCAAGCGTGGGGCCACGCTGTATCAAAGCCAGTGCGCGTCCTGCCACGGCGCTTCCGGGCACGCAGATGGCCCGCTGGCCGCCAAACTGAGCCCGCCGCCCATTGCCCTGGCCGACCATCAACGTGCCCAGGAGCGCAGTGTCTTCGCCCTCCAGCAAATCATCACGCGCGGTGTCGAAGGCACCTCGATGCCCAGCTTCGCGCAGCTCACCGATGACGATCGCTGGGCGCTGGCTTATTTCGCTTCGACCCTGTCATATACCAATGCGGATCGGCAAGCCGGCGCCAAGTTGTGGGCGTCCCGCCCCGAACTGCACAACGCGGTGCCCACGTTCGCCAAGCTCAGTCAGACGTCAGAAGCCTCGCTGGCCAAGTCGATCAGCCCGGATGCTGCGCGCCAACTGACCGCTTACCTGAGAAGCGCCCCAGACGTGCTAAGCGCCTCCAACGCGGATAGTCTCGCGATCGCCAAGGACAAGCTGAAAGAAAGCGTGGCCGCCTTCGATAAGGGTGACAAAGCGACGGCCTCGCGCCTTGCGCTTTCTGCCTACCTCGACGGCTTTGAGCCGGTTGAGCCGGCCTTGGCCGCCAAGAACGAGACGCTGTTCCAGGACATCGAAAAAACGATGGGCCTATACCGCAACGCGATCACAACCGGCCAGGCTGAGCAGGTACGGGAAATCGCCCAGCGTCTGCAGACCATGCTGACCGACGCCCAGGATGCGCTGGGCGGCACCAACGATCCGCTGTCGACGTTCCTGGGCGCTTTGACGATCCTGCTGCGCGAAGGCCTTGAGGCGCTGCTCGTCGTGGTCGCCATGATGGCGTTCTTGAAGAAGGCCGAGCGCACCGACGTGCTTCCGTACGTCCATGCGGGCTGGATTGCTGCGCTGGCCGCTGGTGGGCTGACGTGGGCCGTCGCCACCTACCTCGTGGACTTGAGCGGTGCCAGCCGTGAGATGACCGAAGGTTTCTCGGCGATCTTTGCGGCCGTGGTCCTGCTCGGCGTCGGAATGTGGATGCACCAGAAAAGCCTGGCTGGTCGCTGGCAGGCTTACGTGAAGCAGAAGCTGTCCTCCGCGCTGAACAAGCGCTCAGCGATCATGCTGTTCGTGCTGTCGTTCGTGACGGTGTATCGCGAGGTGTTTGAGACCGTGCTGTTCTACGCCGCGCTGTGGAGCGAAGGGAATGGCATCTACCTGCTGGCCGGGTTGGGTTCGGGGATTGCGATCTTGGCGGTCATCGCCGCCGTTCTGCTGCGCTCCTCCGCGCGCTTGCCGATCCGCCAATTCTTTGCCTTCAGCTCGGCCTTGGTTGCTGTGCTTGCCGTGGTGCTGATCGGTAAAGGGGTTGCGGCGCTGCAGAAGGTCGGCTTCCTGCATATCACGCCGATTTCGATGCCTCGCATCGACGTGCTCGGCATTTACCCCTCTGTGCAGACTGTGATTGCTCAGGTGGTCATCTTGCTGATCATTGCTGCCACCGTTGCGTACAACCTTCGATCGGCGTCGAGCAAAGCGTAGCGTCGCCGTCGTGGGGATCAACTCCTACGGGGAGAGGTATTTCGCCATGCAGATGGCGGATGCCGGGCACAGCAAGCGGAATTGCGAACTTGCTTGCAGCGGGCCAGGTGCCTGATCCCTGTCGATGAGCTCGTACCCGAGCACGGTGAAGTAGTCCGCTGCAGTCGTCGTCAACAGAAAGAGACGGCGTACGCCCATCGCGGCGGCATCGCGCTCGGCGATTCCCACGAGGGCGCGGCCTAGCCCATTGCGACGAGCTTGCTTGGCGACGGCGACCGACCGAAGCAACGCATCCGATCCGTATGGCTCCAACCCTGCACAGGCCAGAAGCTCTCCATCCTGCACGACCAGATGAAAACGGCTGGCTTGCCCAACCGCAATATCTTCGCTTGGCAGTCCTTCCTTGATGAGCAACGCTCGGATGCCCGAATAGTCCTCGGGGCGTGCCGGTCGAAAGTCAGGTGTGCTCATTGGTGGAGTCAATCCGCCGGGTGTTCGCCAGAGGACTCGATGATATTGGGATGTCCGTGACGCGCCAGGCGCGGCTCCAGCATCCGGTGCAGCGCGAACCCGAGCGCCGCACCGGTGCACTCGGCCAGCACGTAACCCGGCACGCTGCCCGGCGCAATGCCGGCGAAACTGTTGCTGAACATCCGCCCGAACGCCGCCGCCGGATTGGCAAACGACGTGGAGGCCGTGAACCAGTAGGCCGCGCCGATGTAGGCCGCCACCATGGAAGAGGCGCGACCGTTCGGCGCACGCAAAATCACCAGAAGCAGCCCCGCGGTTGCCACCGCTTCGGCAATCCATTGCCCCGGTCCGCTACGCACCTTGGTCGAGAACTGCAGGATCGTCATGTCGAACATGGCATGCGCCAGCCATGCGCCCAGTAGCGCCCCCACAAGCTGTGCAGCAATGTAGGGGGCCAGAGCCGAACCGGGCAGCTCTCCTCGCGCCACCATGATCGCGCTGACGGCCGGATTGAAGTGCGCGCCGCTGATCGGCCCGAAGACCTCGATCAGGACGTAGAGGCCGCCGACCGTGGCCGCCGTGTTGGCCAGCAGCGCCACCGCGACGTTGCCGCCGGCCAGGCGTTCGGCCATGATGCCGGACCCGATGACAATGGCGAGCAGTAGCGCCGTGCCCAGTGCTTCGGCGGCAAGCCGGCTGCGCAGATCGACCATGGCGTTCAGTCTTGCGAGATGTGTTCGAGCTGCGCTTGCAGCTCGGCGTTGTTCAGGGTGTCGAGCGGCAACGCCAGCAGTTGCAGCATGCGGTAGCCGATCGCCTGGCGCGTCAGCTCGAAGGCTTGGCGTTTGCCGTCATCTCCACCCGGCGCGTTGGACGGATCAGCGTAGCCCCAGTGCACCTTGACCGGGCTGCCCGGCCAATAGGGACATTGCTCGGCGGCGGCGCTGTCGCACACGGTGATCACGATGCGCATCTGCGGCGCACCGTCCACGACGAACTCATCCCAGCTCTTGCTGCGGTAGCCGGTGATGTCGATGTCGGAGTTGGTGAGCGCTTCCAGCGCGAACGGGTTGAGACGGCCGCTGGGTGCGCTGCCGGCGCTGTAGGCGCGCACGTCCTTGCCCAGCTCTTGCGCCCAGTGGTTGAGCATGCCTTCGCTCAGCACGCTGCGCGCGGAATTGTGGGTGCAGAGGATCAGTACGTTAGTGGTCATGGGAGAGAGAGGTTATTGCTGGCCGATGTCGTGCACAGCCTTTTGCAGGGCCACGGTATCGAGCTTCGGGATTGGCAACGAGAGGAACAACTCTATGCGGCGCTTCAGGGTAATCGCCGCATCGCGGATGGCCTGCTGCTTGCGCTCGTTTGAGCCTTCCACCGCTGCGGGATCAGCCACACCCCAATGGGCGGTCATCGGCTGGCCGGGCCACACCGGACACGCCTCGCCGGCCGCCTTGTCGCAGACGGTGAAAACGAAGTCCAACTCGGGCGCACCGTCTTGCGAGAACTCATCCCAGCTCTTGCTGCGGAAGCCGTCGGTCGCAACGCCGAACTGCTGCAACGCGCGCAGGGCAAACGGGTTCACCGTCCCGGCCGGATGACTGCCTGCGGAGAACGCCTTGAAGCGGTTGCCACCGAGATGGTTCAGCAGGCCCTCAGCCAAGATCGAGCGCGCGGAGTTGCCAGTGCAGATGAATAGCACGTTGTAGGTCTTGTCGGCCATCACGGCCCTCCTAGCAGCAGGACGAACCGGACTTCACCGCAATGCCGGTCGGCTTTCCGCCCGGCGCGCGTGGGGCGCAGCAGGCGGAGCCTTCGGTCGCAGCCTCCTCCGGCTTGCCCTCACTGAACACCGGGATGTTGCCGAGCGAATGGAACTGTTCCCACGCGATGCCTTGGGGATCGGTGATCCAGTGCTTGTCGCTACGGGCGTAGCAGCAGGTAGTCTCGCCCTCGTCCAGCATTGCCATGTCCGCGGCTTCGGCGCGTGCCTTCAGCTCGACCAGCTCGGCGGCGTCATCGACCTGGAAGCCGAGGTGGTCCACGCCGACAGCGCTGCCCCGAGTGGAAATGGCGAAGTTGATGCGCGGATCGTCCAGCATCCATTTCGCGTAGTCGCTCTCCACGCGGGTCGGCTCGGCGGCGAACAACTTGGAATAGAAGACGATGCTCTTGCTCAGGTCATCAACGTGGACGTGTACGTGGAATCGCTTCATGGGGAATCTCCGGTCAGCATTTGCATGCGGTGGTGCTGGTTTCCAGGCAGGCTTCGCCCTGGCAGCAGTTGGCAGTGAGGAAGCCCAAAAGGGCATCCATGTGGCGTAGACGGAAATAAATTCGTCACTACTTCGCAAATAAAAATGTCAATTCACGAGGAAGTGTGACGCGACGCTTGTCTGAATCTTGGCTAGAAAGCGGTGTGGTATTGGGTGAGCGTCACTGGAACGTAGCTGGGGCAATTGTCACTTGCCCGCCGAATTGGATTCTTTGCTGGCAACCCGCATCTTCGTCCGAAGCACCACAGGCGCGGGCTCACCGCGCTGCGCCGGCTGGACGCGAGTAGTTTCTGCGTGACGGAGGATAACCTCCATGCTCTTCACTTGCATGGCAACCACCGTCGGTCGTACCGCTTTACGCGCGCTCGTCGCCATCGCATCCTCCGCGAGCCAAGTCGGCCGAAGCACCGGCCCCAAGAAAAAAGCCCGAGGTCCGTCATTCGCACATGACCGCCGACCTGATCCGGGCTTTGCGCGAACGATCATAAAGTCACTCGTTCCGCTTGGTCAAACGCGCTCCGGGCGCCCGCAGCAGACGCATGACTTCCATGCATCATATTCACTGCGCAGTAAAAATGGGCAATTCAGCGAATATTCAAGAACTCGCTTGAGCAGCAGTCCATCGCACCTGCCGACGACGACGCTCAGCGTCGCCCAAACGCAGCCGTAAGTTGCCGCGCTCTCTTTACGTCGTCGCCATGCAGATAGATCGAGGTGGTCGAGATCGAGGCGTGCCGCAGATTGTCCCGTACGGTCGTGAGCTCCGCGCCACGGGCCAACGCGTGCGTCGCGTGGGTATGCCGCATCCAATGCGGGCTCGCCTGGCGCAGTTTCTGCGCAAGCGCCGGATGATCGGGTTCGATAATCTCGGCGGCCGTCCAAAAGAAGCGCCGCACCACGGCCCATAGGCGCGCCGTCGTGATGCCGGTTTCTGACTCCCCTACCACAGCACCAATGAGCCGCACTTGAGGATTCCACCGTGCGACGCTGACCGGCAAGCTTCGCTCCACAAGGTGCCGATCCAGCGCGCTGCGTGCCAGCGGTGGCACCGCGACTTTGCCCGCACGGCGGCCTTTGCCCACGAGGTTCAGCCAGTGGTCGCCGGCCGCATCCACTTCCAGGTCCCCCAGCTTCGACGTGACGAGTTCGCTCGCGCGCAGCCCGGTAGCATAGGAGAAATCGAGCACGAAGCGCAGACGCTGCCCAGCAGGTACAGCCCAGCCATAGGACCACTCCAGCCCGTCAGCGATGGTGCGGACCAGCACCCACTCCCCTTCCGAGAATGCGTGAGAAGTGGCCAACTCGGGTGAGCGTATTGCACCCCGGACCTTCAGACCTGCAAACGGATTGGCCAACACATAGCGCTGCTGGATCAGCCAGCGAAACATGGCGCCCAACACTGACAGCGCATACGCGATCGAGTGCGCCGACAATCCATCCGTCAAGGGCCGCCACTCGACCGAAGTGCGTGGCCGTGCGGGCCCAACCCAGCGTTCACGTGGCGCTGGTCGCCGCAGGAAGCTTCGATATGCAACCGCATCCTCGGTAGTCAGCGAGGACAGAGGTTTGCCACGCTCGATGATCGCCCACAAGATGAGACGTTCCGCTTCCTTCCGGTAGGCGCGCTGCGTCGCTGGCGATTCATGCAGGGAAAGCCATGCCTGCACAGCCTCGTAATCGTCGTCGGCTGAGAGGACGCAGGTCTCTCGTGGCGCCCGGAATTGCCCTCGCGAGCCATCGACCTCGTGTGGTAAGCGCAGTTGCTCCCAGGGCACCACCACTCCGCGAGCTTGCTCGGCGATGAGCGTCCGAGCGCGCTCTGTCAGACGCGGGTGGTCAGCGAAGAAAGCCTCGATGCGCCGCGCGCTGGCCTGGCCCAGCCCGGGAATGACCACCCACCAGCGGCGTCGACGCGGCACGCGCACGGTCAGGTCCGCAAGGGTGTCGATGCCCGCGGCCCGTAGCGCGGCGACGGCGCGTGCATCCAGCCACAGTCCGACGTCATCGCTGATGAGCGGGGCTGGCAGCGGTAGCGTGCGAAGCAGTTCGATTGCTTGGTCGGCTGCCCTGCCCTGTTTTGCACGGTCGGCCGCTGGCATCTCGAACAGCACCACCAGGTCTTCGCGCTGACGCTGGCGCGCAAACGCTGCTAGCTGGCGCCGGATGCGGCCGAGAATGCCGCGCGAAGATTGTCCGAGCGCCCGCCGCTCACCGAGATAGCGTTCGACAGCCTTGCGCGCCGATAAGCCCGCATGCCAGGCGCGCAGCACAGCCAGTTCGGCGGCATCGGGCAAGCCAAGTGGCGCGACAATCGCAGAATCAACGGGAAGCAGACGCGTTTTCATGGAAGGCAGTTTAGTTCTTCCATAAAGCTATTGCGATAAGAAGGATTATCACGTTGCACCGGATTCTGCACCAGAATTAACACCTTCCAGAAGTAGAGATTTCCGGCGTCGTTGATTCGTCAGTCGAGTGGCCGACGGAAGCAAATTTGGCAACGTTCGCTATCTAAATCTGGCGACTTCTCTCTTGTTACTCGAACATTGGCGAAGACTTGTCCATTTTTGCTTCCCGCTGGTCAACCAGTGGTCATGAGTCCTTCGGCTCCGTCGGAACTCCCTGGCGCCCCTCTCCCTTATGGGGTTGTTGACTTACCCGCTACCGAAGTACCGCACCTTTCCTGCGCCGGAGCCCGCCGACCCTTCAGCCACCATTTTCGCTGATCTGCAAGAGGGGCTACGGCGCTTCTTCGGCCCCGTCATCGCCAACCTCGCGTTGCCAGAAGGCGCCCGGGGTCAACGGGACCCAGATGCTGAAGCCTGGCGCTGAACCAACGGGACATCCGCATTTCCGGGTTGACGCTCCGCTGGATCTTGCAGCGCAATATCGAGGAGCCGGCGACACGAGCGCACAGCATGATGGACCGCCCTAGTTCGATCCAAAGCGGTCAATGGGTACACGCCTCGGAGGGCGGCAACGACAAAGAGATTTGGTGGGAGGGCAGAAATCGAACCCGCGATGCTATAAAGCAACGGCTTATCAGGCCGCCACGTCTTCCGCTTCGTCACACTCCCGAACCTTCCTAAGGTCGAGTCGACAGATCATATTTCAAGGGCGAACAGCGGCCTGAGACCTTCACGTAGCTTGAGATGCTGCTGAGTTCTGCTGCGCCCTTCTCGCCGATAGGTACTGTTCTGCCTCAGCAATCCGCCGCTCAAGCGCACAACGTATCTCACCTGCTATTGACTCTTGGTCCTTGGCAAAAGTCGCCTCATCAAACGGCAGCTCCATCTCCTTCCGCAGTTCTGCAAGAACGGGTGGAAACAACGGCCTGATCTCAGCAAGGCGTTTAACCAGTGGTTTTAGCGCATTCAGATAGTAGGTGCTGCGCTCGGTCATGACTACATCCAGCTTGGCGTTCATGCCAGCTATCCGCTGATCGTGAGCCTGGATCACTTCAACTGCTCTCTGGCTTGCCACAGCGTTCACATTGGGTTGCACGTGGACAGTTTGCAGGTGCTTGATCATCGTCTGTCGCAACTCGAATTCAAGCTCCCGCTCTCGCTCAATCGCCTTGCAGCGATCCTGAATTTGGCCAAGTACAACCCTGTGCCCAATGCTTTCGCTCCACGCTAGGCTCAAGGCGCCTACGAGTCGCTGGATGCCCGCTATGGTTGGCGGGGTAGCAACTAGCATTGCCTTGGTGAGACTCGAATGGCCGGCAGCAAAGTCCGCCGCAATTTCGTCTCGCGGCTTCCCGCTTTCCAAAACCATGCTGAGGGCATTAATCGCGCGAGTCGCACCTTCAAACGCCGGAAGAAATACGTCCCGCCGGAGCCCCATCTCCCGTTCGATCCTCTTCTGAAGGACGGTGCTATTGAGGTCCGCCTGGCGCATTGCTCCGCTGTGCAAAGTCGTAAGAATCACGCCACCCAAGGCCACGAGCGCACCATAGACGGCGTCTGGCAGACCACGGTAGAAAATGACCGCTACTAGACCGGCGGCAAAGGCCATAAGTACCAACCAGAACCGCTTTCCCTCGAGCCCCCACATGACGTCCCCTCTTTTTTCAATGAGCGTTTGCGCACACCCGCATACTCTAGGTGCGTAAATCCGCATAAGTCCACTGCCGCGCCGATGCCGGAGGAGAAAAACACACGGCTTCGTAAACTGACAGGCCTGGATCGCATGCACAATTGGGCATAAGGCCTGTTCTCGGTCGCTCCTGGCTTGGAGGATGCAATGGACACCCCGCGTGACGATGACTCGGCTCGGTCGTTGTATGAACTGTTCGAGCCGCCCCTGCGCCGTGAGCGCAAGCTGCAGTGCTTGACGCTTTACGATCCGTCGGGCCGCATGCATCACCTGTACCGGCTCGGCTTGGCCGAGCCTAGTGCCGATTCGCACCTTCGGGGCCGGTCAACGTGTGTGACGCTGAGCACATCGAACAGTCGTTTGGGGAGGACGAAGCATGACCCGCGATGAGCTGATTGCAGCGGTGCCGATCCGGGAGTCCCAGGGCCGTTTGTACGTGCGCATGGACGATGTGCCTGAGCCATGGCGACAGCAATTTGCTGAGGCGATGATAGGCAGCGCGTTCATCGTGGTCCAAGGCGAGACGTGCATCACCCCGCATGCCCACGATTGGGATGCCTGGGTCCGCGACCAGTGGTACAACCGCCCTGGACCAACAGGGCTCTCCAAACGGTGAAAACTCAGTGAATAAGCAAGATCTGCAAAACTTGCTCATGCATCAAGAGGCGGTGCGAATGGTTTGCGCCGATCAGTCGCTAGAGGCGCGGGCACTGGAAATCCTGGGGCGCTGGGATACGGTGGCCTCTACCCGACAGGCGGGATCGGCCAGAAGAATTGCCGCCTTGGTCGCAATCGTCTTTGTCTTGCCTGCGCCTGGGCAGGCTACGGCGACACAGTGCTGGCGTAGCTCCGCCACTTCACGCTGCGACGGATGGTGACCGAAGCGGCGAGACCCGCTTTGTGGCAGGCCTACAAGTTTGGCACTAGCTTTGGACAGTCGGATCAGTGGAGAAGCTGGGGCCTGAGCCAGCCACAATGACCGGCAGATGGGCTCCAGAAGACGAAGAAACGAAGCGAGCCAACGCACTGGGCAGCCTTTAAGACGAAGGGCGCGCTGGCGGAGCTTATGGGAGACAAGACACTGGCGGAACTGGCCCAGCGGGTGATGCAGGCGACGGGCAAGCAATCCGGGAGGTCAACCAGTCGTTGATCGTCAAGCAGGGAGAGATCACGCAGTTGAACAAGGATGGCGCGAGGCTGGTCGCCGAAGCCGGGGTCGCGACAAAGCGCGTTCGCGAGCTGGAGACGCGCGGCGAATTAGCCCAACTCGAACTCGACCAGACGCGCTCTGATCGAACCCGAATGGAAGCTGAGCGTGATGCCCTGCCCGCCACTGTCCAGGCGCAAGCGGATGAACTGGCGGCGGCGCGAACGGAACGCGAGAACTCCATTGGAGAGTTGGCCAAGCTCTCCGCGCCGCTCGAGGCGCAGCAAGTCATGCTGACCGACTACCGGAAGCAGCTCGGCATGGCCGGCCCGGCAGCGTAACGGGCGACTCGCTGCGCGTCAGCGCGGGAGGCGCTGCCAGCGCCAAAGTTCGACGCAAACGGCATATTCACTGCGCAGTAAATATGCCGCCGGCTCCAGCCGGGCCCAACGGGTCAGCGTCGTGAAACCGTAAGAAAATACCGAGATGGACCCGACGCCGCCCGCGGAGGAAACTGACGGGCTCGATCGTTCGTTTTGAGGGAGGTCCGTCATGGGAATCGAAGTCCTCGGCATTGATCTGGCCAAGCAAGTGTTCCAGCTCCACGGAGCGGATCGTCGTGGGCAAAGCGTCCGACATCGCCGAACTGCCCCCGCATCGCTGGAACCCCAGCGTCACCTAACTGGCAAGACGGGTTCGCCGGGCGCTTACCTTCGAGGAGCCCTTGCGTCATATGACCCGCCGGCATCCATCCTTCGCTGGCAGCCTCCTGCTGGTCCGCCTGACGGTTCAACTGGCCGCGGCGGCTTGCGGCTAGTACCGGATGGAAGGGGGGCGCACGAACGCAGCCCAGACCTAATACTCCAGATTTCGCTGTGCCTCTAAAAATTCCGCTCACCCGGCCCAACTCGTTCTGACAACGCTATCCATTGAGTGCGCAGCCTACCGAGTAGTGGTGGATGCGGGAACAGCTGTTTGGTCGCAATCCTGGAGATTTATGTAGACGCGCGCACCTTCGTGCAGCCCACCACCTTGCGGCAGCGGCACGATGACATGACGTTGTTGTGGGCCGCTGTAGAAAAACTTGCCATGGGTCGGCCCAAAGATGAACTGCACATAAGCAAAGCGTGCCGTGCTACTCATTTCCGCAAGCGAGCACATTGCCTCCAAAGGTGCCAGGTCGGTTGGTGTGCCGATTTTTATGATTACACCTGGCCGCCAACCTTTGGCGTAGTCATACTTGCCTTCATAAGCGGTGGTGCAACCACTGACCACGGCCGCCAGCGCCAGCGCGCTGCACGCCCGCAAGGCATACCCACTTTTAAGAGTTACGTCAGAGCTGCTTGGCATTACTCGCTCCGTTTCAGTCCACCGCCGACGGTCAAGCTTGAAGATCGGGATCTGCACGCCTAGCTGCCCCGCCCAAAAAAATGCTCGGTCTTCGTTGTGCACCTTTCACTTTCTCGAGCGGATTGCCTCGAGAACGCAATTGGCGAGCGTCGCTTCACCACGCGTCTCAATGTGACTGATGCTGCCAAGGGGGCACGCGATTCTGATGGGATAGCCCTCGATCGACGGATCAGGTCTCCACGATCTATTATTGATGCCATCGGCCGAGCCTTTGTCGCGTAGCCGGCGCTATCGGACAGATGCACGGCGTTGCCTTGACATACGGCTCCCGCGCTTGGGCGGCGGTGTTGAGCCGTGGCACGTTTCTGGATCGTTTTCCAAAGTGAGGGGCTTATGAACAATTTCACTCGTTTCATCCCAGCACTGATTTTTGTGCCTTTAGTCGCCTTGGGTGCGGCGAATCACCTCGCCGGCCTAGACGCCAATTCCGGCGGGCCCGCACCCAAAGCGGGCCAACCCGGAGATCCTCGAAAGGTGACGCGTACCATCAGTGTGACCATGAGCGATGACATGCGTTTCCAACCGATCACGCTCACCGTCAAAGTGGGCGAGACCGTGCGTTTCGTTGTCAAGAACCTTGGCAAGGTACACCATGAAATGGTGATCGGCACCGCCGCCGACTTAAAAGAGCATGTCGAGATGATGCGCAAGATGCCGGAGATGGACCACACTACTGGAAAACATCTCTCGCTCGAGCCTGGCCAGCAGGGAGCAATCATCTGGCGATTCGGTGAACCCGGCATTATTGACTTTGCTTGCCTGGTACCGGGGCATTACGAAGCCGGAATGATCGGAAAGATTGTGGTCAAATAGGAGAAGGCCACAACCTTCGATATTCGTCAATCGAGGTCTCGCTGTCGTCAAGCTACGATCGGTGATCATCCCATGAATGGGATCCACGTGAAGCGGAGGTTGTGGTCGCGCGCCGTACTGCGGCACTTCGTATCCCCATCACGCCCGATCATCCTGCCCTGTAAAGATTGCTCCGCTCAATAAAAATCACGATGCCCTTGGCCTCAGGAATATCAGGAAAGATTGAGCTCATATCGATTGGCTGTCCACCTCCGATCGTTGGTGCCGTGAACATCCAGCCAATTTTCTTTTCCCCAATCTGGAAAGCAACAGTTTCACCAACGTACACATGTACGTATCTGATGCGTGGAGTCAAAGTAATTGTCCGGCTCGCATGTGCAATTGCGGCTGGGTGCCCAAACTGGGCTGTCGTCGTAGCGACGGATGTGCACCCAGACGCAAAACCTAGCAACAAGAGCATGAGGGCACTTTGGAGAGCCCGCTTTAGGTTCATGATGCGCTTCGCACAAACGCCGAAAATGCGTCCATGCTGTTGCATTTTACACTGCAGACGACGACAACGCCCTGTCGCCGCGATTACAGTTTTGTTAACAAGTACCGAGTTCAACGCAATGTGGTTACCCGTTTTTTCGGGGGTGGCACGCGGAGATTAGCGGTGACTCGGCCGCTTTAACTCGGTCGAATCAACATTGAAACAGCATCGGAAATGCGCGCATGCACTGCCCCGATCGACCAGTGCCACGACAACAACAGTGGGTTTTGCATGACCGATTTAACAAGAGCGCTCATTGAGCGATGGAAGCATGACAGAGACGGGACTTACCAGACGTGGTTTCTCTGGCCCGAGCGCCTCAAGAACTTTCGCTCCATTCGGCGTGGCATTGGTAAGGTGGTCAGCGAGATCCAGACCGGAACATTTGGCAACACCTATCGCGGATCTTCTCTCGAAACCGTGGTCTCTGCGATTGCCGAGCAGCGCCAAATCTTCAAGGGGGCGGACCACGCATTCCTCTGGAAACCCAAGCTGCGTATTCCGGACATCTACGAGAATCCAGATCATCAGCGAGCGTTCGCCAGGATGCTGCATACCTGCAATTGCTGCAACACCGAGCACGAGCTAGTTCATGCGGTTCAGCAGTTGAACCAGCACGGCATCAAGGGGCTGGGCCCGGCCGCTGCCAACCTGCTGTACTTCATCCACCCAACTTTGGCGGTTCCCTTCAACACTGCGATCGTCAACGGATACAACGCGCTGACTGGTTCTCGTGTCAAGCTCGGCAAATGGGACCACTACCTGGCCATGCGCGAGGGCGTGCGGTCCCTGAATGGACGCTACCGCGACCTGCTTTCCAATGATCTGGGTGCGATTGCCGGACTGCTGTTCGATATCGGCATGGAGCGCTATTCGGCTCCGCCGCGAGAGGGGGGCGCCGCCGTGATCGCTGCGTGGGAGAAGGATCTGACCAAGGCCCGCGAGGAAGCTGCCTCTTTCGCCAAGCAACTTCAGGCAGGCCGAACCGACGATGCATCCCATACAGAGGTGCAAGGCTGGTTGCGCGATCTTGGCAGGGCGTTGGGCTTCGCGGTTTGGGTGGCGACCAACGACCGCAGCCGCCCCTACAGTGGCGGCATGCTTAGCGATGGCTGCTTGACGACATTGCCGAATTCACTTTTGGTTTCAGGCGCTGACACCGTACCTCTCATCGATGTCGTCTGGCTGAACGCTGTCTCGCTGGAGGTGGAGGCTGCCTTCGAGGTCGAACATAGCACGTCCATCTACTCGGGCATAGTACGACTGTTGGACTTGGCGTTGGGCACGGAGCAAGCGACAAGAAAACACCTATTCCTGGTGGCCCCAGATTCCAGAGAGGCAGACGTGCGTACCCAACTGGCACGTCCCGCTTTCCGACAGGTTGCAGAACTCGGCATTCGTTATGTTCCCTACACAGGCCTCTCCGAACACCGAGATAGCATTGCTCGTTTTGGTGTGGGGATCAAGCCGATCGAAGCCATCGCTCGAACGCTGTAGTCAGCAGCGAGAGACACCGCGAATGCAGGGCTGTGCATGACGCGAGGCAACCTGGGAGCCACGGCAACTCTTGGGTTTCCTACAGCTTCGCCGCTAAGCGCTTCGACGTGATTTCTTATTACGGCAGCCACAAATAGCGGCACGCGCATTTGCGAGCCGTTTTTCGCCATGTTTGCGGCGCAGATACCAGGCGAAACCCGCCAGAAGAACAATCCATGTGACGAAAACGAGAGCCATTGCTGTCCGCACGCCTGCGGGCAAGTCGGCCACCGACATGTTCCTCACGATCACTTTCGCTGAGCCAACCAGCTATTACGCCAGCGTATCGCCAGATTCGTTGGCGACATACCTGGTGAACCCGTCGCTTTCACGGCCAACGTCTTCTTCTGTTGGTTCAACTGTACGCTTGGAACACGGTGGATGTTCCATCCAAACCGATCAGCAACACGCTGTGCGGCATACGTCGATTACCGTACGCCGGACCGTCCATGCCAGGTGCGCCGATGGGCATGCTGGGGACCGCCAGCCCGATTGCCTTAGGGCGCTCCCGCAGCAGGCGCCTGACTTCGCGCGCGGGCACATGGCCTTCCAAGGCGTAGCCCTGCACGGCGGCCGTATGGCACGAAGCATAGCGATCGGGAATGCCTGCGGTGCGCCGTGCCTCGACGGTGTCCTCGACGTCATGTGCGACTACATCGAATCCGTTGTCCCGCAGGTGGGACAACCAATCCTTGCAGCATCCACAACCCGGCGTCTTCCAAACCTGGACTGTAGGCTTAGGTTCAGACTTCTGCGCCAAAGCTATGGCAGGCAAGAGAGCCAGGCCGACGACCAGGGATCGCCTAGACGTGGATATAGGTTGCGAGCTCAACGGTGTTGTCATGACGCGTGTAAGGCTACACAAAAATGCCGGAATTAGGTCCCGGGCGGAGAAAGCACACCCAGCCAAGCAACCAGAGCCAGTATTATCACGGCAAGGCTGGCCTCCGTGATCAGACTCCGGCGCAATGTCATGACCGCGCCAGCGTGATCGCCGCTGCGCATAGCGATTTCAAGTTGAGGACTCAACAGATAACGATTCGCCGACGCCAGCCCGAGCATGAGCCCGAACATTGCCAACTTGGCCAACAACAGGACGCCGTATGCCGAAGTTGCCAATCCGTCGATTGTCGGGCCCACAATCAACAGATAGTTGACGACGCCTGTTGCAAGCAGCGTGGCAACAATCAACGTCCCAAGACGGGCGAAGCCGTTGGACGTATGGTTGAGGATTTCCACCGACTCCAATGAAGCCGCCTGTGGTGTCCGCGCAAGCAACACAAACGCTGTCAGCGATCCAACCCATGCGCCCGCAGCTAACAAGTGGGCGATGTCGGCGGTGATGTGAACGTATCCACGCGAACCATCGTCCATCGCGCCATGCCCCGCCCAGGCCACTGTTGCCAGCGCTACCGCCCCTAATACGGCAAAAATACTAAAAGGCAGAGTCTGTCGCCTACGCACACACATGGCGATGATTAAACAAGCAGCCAGCGCCGCGATGCGCACCATCCACCCAATGCCAACCGCGGTGCTACTCAGCATCATGCCGAAGACGTGGCTGGTCAACTCCGCATATTTGGCGGCTCCCGTCATCGCTTTGGCCGTCACTACGATACTCCAAAGCGACAGCACGATGCCGGAAGCTGCGGCGACACCAATAGCGCAGACATACCGGCGCGCAATCGCCGAGCTTCGATGGTCGGGGCGCAGAGCGTAGGCACCGAATAACGAGACTCCAAACAGGATCGTCAGATCCACGTATAGCGCAAAGCGCAGGGCGATATTGAGCCAATCGTCTGCCATAACCTTACTTCACCTTGAACGAGAAGTTCCCCGACATCGGGTGCGTATCCGACGAGACAGCACGCCATTCGACCTTGTACGTACCCGTCATCAGCGGCTGTGCGGGCGTGATCACCATCGTCTTGGGGTCATCGCCGGCAGCGACTTTCGCGGCGACTTTCATGGCGTCATGACCGGACATGCCAGGCATCTCAGTCATAACGAGATTTGCTCCCGAGAATTGCGTCGAGAGATTTTCCGAGAACTTGAGTTCGATCTTTGCCGGCGCGGCGACCTCCGCTTTGTCGGCAGGCGTCGAAGACAGCAGCTTAGGATGGGCGAATGCGGCCGTGCTGGCGAAAATGGCCGATGCCGCGACCGCAATGCTTGCGATGTAACGATTGTTCAACATGTCAATACCTCCTGGTGATGTAAAAAGAGAACGGTTAGTACCAAACGCGCAGGCCCGCCACAAATCGGGTCTCACCGCTTCGGCCGCCATCGGCCCGAATCATGTTGGCGGTGTTGCCAAAAGTCTGGTACCGCTCGACGCCGATGTAAGGCGCGAACTGCCGGCTGAATTCGTAACGCAAACGCAGGCCGACGCTAGCGCTGGACAGACCGCTGCCTATCTCCAGAGCCGGATCATTTTTCCCATAGAAGTTGGCTTCCACGCGTGGTTGTAGAATGAGACGCTGGCTCAGCAGCAATTCATACTCCGTGGACAGTCGCAGCGCGGTGCGACCGCTATTACCGACGTATGCGGTGGCCTGGATGTTGAACCAATATGGCGCTAGGCCTTGCACGCCGAAAGCCGCCCAGTTCCGCGCCGGACGTCCCGATCCGACGTCGTTCCGGATCCCAAGCTGGGTGTCCCAGAACGTCGTGATCGCATGTCCCCATAGCAACTCGGTGCGCGCCTCCTCGAGTCGACCTTTTTTCACATCGCCTTCCGCCTTCAGTACGACCTTGTTGTAAGTGCTTCCGTACCACGCTTGGGCCTCATAAGACGCGGCATTGGAGTTGGGCCCCCGCACCCACTCCAGGCGATCAATTAAGAACGATCCGAAATTGTGTTCATCGGCCATCATGAGTTGGCGGGTGTTGCTCAGCGCGTACTTGCCAACACCCAGTTGATATCCACCCGAGTATGCATTCGGATCCCGTGCATCAGGTGGCGCCGAGCCGCCTTGCATTTGCATCGAGCCATGGTCCATGCCCTGCATCGAGCCGTGGTCCATGCCCTGCATCGAGCCCTGATCCATGCCCTGCATCGAGCCGTGGTCCATGCCCTGCATCGAGCCGTGGTCCATGCCCTGCATCGAGCCGTGGTCCATGCCCTGCATCGAGCCCTGATCCATGCCCTGCATCGAGCCCTGATCCATGCCCTGCATCGAGCCCTGATCCATGCCCTGCATCGAGCCGTGGTCCATGCCCTGCATCGAGCCGCGGGCTGCTGGCTGAGTGTCGGCGCCCGAGCTTGGCGCCATGGTGTCGTAGGTCGCTGTAGATTCCTGTGCAGATGCGGCGCTGATGCTGACAAGGGCCAAGGCAACTGCCAGTGCTGTCTTAACGTGCTTATGCGTGGTCATTTGACTTGTCGATCCGGGCTTAGGCGACGATCACTTCACGGAACATACCTGCATCCATATGAAGCATGAGATGGCAGTGCCAAGCCCATCGGCCAAGAGCGTCAGCCGTGACAAGGAAGCTAATGCGCTGCGCGGGCTGCACCGGAATCGTGTGTCGGCGCGCCAAGAATGTGCCGTCCGGCGCCTCAAGTTCGCTCCACATCCCATGCATGTGCATCGGGTGCGTCATCATCGTATCGTTGTGAAGAATGACGCGAAGACGTTCCCCATAGCGAAAATGAACGGGGGTCGATTTGCCGAACTCCACTCCGTCGAGCGACCACGCGTAGCGCTCCATATTGCCGGTCAGATGTAACTCCACCTCGCGCTGAGGGCTGCGGGCGTCCATAGGGCCGCCGATCGTATGCATGTCCTGCAGGACCAGCACACGTCGCCCATTGTTGCGCAGCCCTATGCCGGGATCGTCGAGGTTGGTCCGCGCCATATCGACATGCATGTCGGTGCTGGGACCGTACTCTGTACGCGCATGACGGGCTTTCTTGCTCGGCACCTTCAAGGAGTTTGCGGCATTGCCCGGCATCGCTCCATGCTGGCTGTGAGCCATTGCCATGCCGCCATGGTCCATGCCAGACATGCCAGACATGCCAGACATGCCAGACATGCCTCCCATGTCGCCCATCATATCCGCCATCGTCAGCCATTCAGCCTTGTCGACCGCTGGCACAGGGGCTTGCACGCCCTGGCGCACGGCCAGAGTGCCCCGGGCATATCCGGTCCGGTCCATCGTCTGCGCGAACACTGTGTGGGCCTCATCCGTCGGAGAGACCACTACGTCGCAGGTCTCGCCAGGGCCAAAGCGGAACTCATCGACCGACACCGGTTCGATATCCTGTCCGTCAACCTGCACTACCTTCATCTTCAAGCCCGGAACGCGAACGTCATAGAACGTGTTGCCGGCGCCGTTGATGAAGCGCAACCGTACCGTCTGGCCTGGAGAAAATAGACCGGTCCAATTCCCCGCTGGCGTCACGCCATTCATGAGGTAGGTCAGCGTCGCGCCGGAGAGATCCGCCAAATCGGTCGGATTCATGCGCATCTGGTTCCACATCTGCCGTTTGTTCATGGCAGATGTCCATCCCTCACGGGAGACATCGCGAAAGAAATCGACCACAGTCGGCTGGTTATAGTTGTAGTAGTCGCCTTGGATCTTAAGCTTGGTGAGGACGCGCATCGGATCCTCGTCCGTCCAGTCGGAAAGCAAGACGGTGTAATCGCGATCGGCCCGCACGCGGTCCTCGCCAGCGGGATCGATAACGATACCGCCATATAGTCCTGTCATTTCCTGGAAGCCGGAGTGCGAGTGGTACCAGTAACTGCCACTCTGCTGGACCTTGAAACGATACGTGAATGTCTCGCCCGGGGCGATGCCGGAAAAGCTGATCCCGGGTACGCCGTCCATCTGGAACGGCAGAATGATGCCGTGCCAATGAATTGACGTGGGCTCCGGCAGACGGTTGGTCACCCGGATGGTGACCGTGTCACCTTCACGCCACCGCAACGTTGGGCCAGGCAGCATGCCATTGATGGTAGTCGCCATGCCTGGCTTGCCGGTAAAGTTCACTGGGGTCTCAGCGATCACCAGATCGAATTCGGTGCCCCGCAGCACGGGCGCGGTGCCAAAGGCTGTGCCCTGGGCCTGCGACGCCCGCGCGGGCATCCCGCCCAAGCCCAGGCCAGCGATCACCCCTCCGGCGGCCAAGCCTTGCACAAATCGCCTCCGCGGAAGGTTCGGAAGCACCACGCCCATTGCACGATTGCTGCGCATCTCTTTATTCCTTGCGTAAGTCCCTGATGAGATTTGTACGGCAGGAGCAGCCTAATCACTCCAAGGCTACCTTAACCTGACCGAAACATTACATATTGGTCAGGTTGGTCAGCAACCATGCCGCTCCATGTACGCTACACGATACCGGTCGCACTTTTCGTGCGCCATAAGTAATAAAGAGACAGACATGAAGCTCCTTGTTGTCGAAGACGAATCCAAGACCGGCGAATATTTGCAGCAGGGGTTGTCGGAAGCCGGCTTTGTTGTGGACCTTGCCCGCAATGGCTTGGACGGCCGACATCTTGCAATGACGGGCGACTATGACCTCTTGATTCTTGACGTGATGTTGCCCGATCTCGAAGGGTGGCAGATCCTGCACGCACTGCGCTCAACTGAACTGGCTGTGCCGGTGCTGTTTCTGACCGCGCGCGATAGCGTCGCTGATCGGGTCAAGGGCTTGGAGCTGGGCGCGGATGACTACATGGTCAAACCATTTGCATTTGCGGAATTGCTCGCGCGTGTTCGAACTCTGCTTCGACGAGGCAGTGCGCCATCGCTTGCAGAACGCATCCAGGTGGCCGACCTGGTGCTGGATCTGACTCGCCGTCGTGCTTCCCGTGGCGGTCAGCGAATCACGTTGACCAGTAAGGAGTTCTCGCTGCTGGAACTGCTAGCCCGCCGTCATGGCGAGGTGTTGCCCCGGTCCCTGATCGCCTCCCAAGTCTGGGACATGAATTTCGACAGCGACACTAACGTGATCGACGTCGCCATTCGACGCCTGCGCGCCAAAATCGACGATAACTTCGAACCTAAATTGATCCATACCGTCCGTGGCATGGGCTATGTCCTCGAAGGTCCGGAGGACGGGGAGTAATGAGGCGCCATTCACTAACGGCGCGGCTGACCGCGTATTTCTCCTTGTCATCAGCGGCCATGTTGTTGGGCCTCGGCATTCTGATCGCCCTGGCCATGGAGGAGCATTTTGCAGTGGAAGACTTTACGGCGTTGGGCGAGAACGTGAACGTTATTCGCCGGGTGGTTGAGAGTAGCTCTGCACCCGAGGTCTCTAGTCGGCTCAACGACGTGCTACAGCACCGCACGGATCTGATTGTGCGAGTCCAGGCGCCACAGGGTCAGGCCTTGTTTGCCACCCCCGACTTTGACTTTGCGGAGGTGTTGGCCGTGCTACGCAAGGCAGGCCGTCATTCCGGGGCCCTTGTTTGGCAGCAGGGCGACAAGCAATACCGGGGGGTGCATATGCAAGTGCCGCTGCGCGACGACGGTGCGCTGGATGTATTGGTGGGCATCAATACTGAGATCCATGCGCATTTCCTACGCGCGTTTCGGAAGACGTTGACGCTCTACATCGCATTGGCCGCCCTGGCGAGCGGCCTATTTGGATGGTGGGCGGCCCGGCGGGGGCTGTTGCCGCTGCGCGCGATGGCTTCGCGGGCGAAGTCTGTGACGGCGGACCGCCTGGACGAACGGATGCCGGTCGATATGGTACCGGTCGAGGTTGCCGATCTTGGCGTGACGTTGAACGGCATGCTCGCGCGCTTGCAGGGCGATTTCCAGCGACTCACCGACTTCTCGACCGATATCGCACACGAGCTACGCACACCGATCACCAACCTGCTGACGCAAACCGAAGTGGCTCTCTCACAAATTCGCGAACCTGCAAAGTACAGAGACGTCCTTGCTTCAAACGTAGAAGAGCTGCAGCGTTTGGCTCGGATGGTGTCGGACATGCTCTACCTGGCCAAGATGGAGCACAACCTGACGCTGCCCAGTGCCGAGATGATCGAGCTTGCCGGCGAGGTGCGCGCACTCTTTGAGTTTTACGACGCGTTCGCGGAGGACAAAGCCGTGCAGTTGCAAGTGGAAGGACAAGCGCAACTGCGTGGCGATCGGCTCATGCTCAGACGCGCCTTCAGCAATCTGTTGTCGAATGCGATACGGCACACACCCAGGCGCGGCCGTGTGATCGTTTCCATCACGCCAACCGAGGAGGGCCTCGCCGTGACGATCGACAACGACGGCGAGGCGATTGCTCCCGACGTGCTGCCGTTCATCTTCGAGCGCTTCTTTCGCGCAGACAAGTCGCGTGCGCGCCCAGAATCGGACGGAGCAGGCCTTGGCTTGGCTATCACCAAAGCAATCGTTCTCGCCCATGGGGGAACCATTTCTGCCACACGCGTGCACGATCGCACTCGATTCACCGTCCGGCTGCCGATCCGCTGCTGAACTTTGGGGGGGCACGCTCGCTGACATCATCCGTCAGGTCGGCCCCTATGGCGGCCAATGTGTCGTGCAAGCTGCCCGAAGTCTTGCGTGAGCATGACGCCTTTGAAAGGTTGTGCGTGCATCACAACATGGCGATAACGCTTCCCCGTCAGGGGCCAGGCCCAGGCTTTTTCCTTGCTGTACATGCAGCGTGCCATTCCGGCACGTCGGCAATCAAGGAGAACCCAAATGCCTCACCAACACTTCCAAGCCTGCATCGACGAATGCGCCGCGTGTCGCGTGGCGTGCCTGCACTGCGCCACCGCCTGCTTGACCGAGAAGGACGTTCTGACATTGAGCACCTGTATTCGGCTGGATCTCGATTGCGCTGAGATCTGCGAAGCCGCCGTGGGCGTGATGGCGCGAGGCAGCGCCCAAGCCACTGCAATATGCGAGCTGTGCGCGAAAATCTGTCAAGCCTGCGCCGCCGAGTGTGCCAAGCACTCCCACGAGCACTGTCAGCAGTGCGCGCGTGCCTGCGAGACATGCGCCGACGCCTGTCGTGCCGTGCATTGAAGGTGGCATACCGGATCAATCTCGCTGATCTGTCGCACTTGTAATACGAGGGTCACGTTTCTGTCAGCCCCAGCCTTCTACACTGCATTGGCATAGCAGTGTCTTGTTTCAACTTGAAGAAGGAAAACGCGATGAACATCCTGAAAAAATCCGCATTGGTGGGGGCAGCGTTGCTGGCCCTCGGTGTCAACGTCGCCAACGCGGCGACCGCTACTGGCGCGCGCGACCCATATACCGATGGCGCTAACGCGATGGGCAAGCGCGATCCCTACACCGATGGTGGGCGCGCAGCGCGTGACATCTACACCGATGGCGCGCATTCGATGGGCACCCGTGACCCTTACACGGATGGTGGCCACCAATAAACCAAAGCTCAATCCCGCCCCCCCCCCTTTCCGGGCTTCCCCCTCCCCGGGGGGTTACTCCCCCGGGGCTCTTTCCCGCGCGCCGAGCGGTTTGCTGCGCAGGCTTGTACGATTGCCTCGTCGATTCGCTTCAGGTTTTTTCGTGCCGTACATTCTTGCTCGCGGGGGCACGGTAGCCGTTGTGTCGCTTCCGTCCAATGAACATGTGGAGGGGCACGGCCGCAACAGCAGCAATGCCCAGAACAAGGTGCACAGTCTTCGTAAGACCACTCCAATCTTCGGGCCCGTAATACAGCCCATAAGCGGTGATGGTCAGCAACAAGAACACGATTCCCGTCAACGTACCGGTCACGAGGTTTCGGCGCGCAACCCACGCGAAGCGAATGTGTTGCGGCAGCATGGAACCCAAGAGAATCAGGCTGCAGAACGCAAAGGCGCCATGCAACTGCAGAATCTGGCGGACGATCGGTGCGTCCTCCCATTGAAGCAAATCGTGCAAAACCGTCCATATCAGCCCAGACACCGCTACCGCTAGCAATACGGCGAGAGCAACCCAATAGTGATACGGATGCAGACGAATGCCTGTCCCTTTCAGGGGATGTCGATGCGAGGATTGCGTCATGATGCAACAACGTGTGCGTGATAGCTTGATAGCGCGCGGACCGTGGCGGGCGCCGTCGTACCGGCAAGCATGGCGACCTTGGTCAGTGCGTCCGCCCAGATACAGCGGGGGGCAATGACGGTGACCGTTCGCTCTGCGCAAGGCGCTTCCATCGGCGCTTGTTGCGACCGGATGGATGCTGTACCAGGGGGCAGTCCGAAGCTTTCTGCGAAATAGTGACCGCTGGTGGCCACGGCCCCGTTGGTGAGCCGACCGAGTAGTTCTAGCCGACCGGGCGCGTTGGCACTGCGTACGTGGATGGGCTGTGCATGCTTGCCAAAGACGCGCAGGTCCCCTCCGGCCGAAACGGCGCCACTGCGAACGTTGTGGCGCCGCAGACTTAGGATAGCCATGTCCACGGCAAAGCCTTTGGCGATGCCACCGAGATCCAACCATAGTGCGCGCCGCTTACTAATGCGATTTTCATCGAGCATCACTACATCCGCAAACCGCACGTCGACTTCCGCCGTCGGCCCCGCTGGGCGGGGCAAAATTTTGTGTGCCACCAACATGCGGGCCACGGTGGGGTCGAACACGCCGCCGGTACGCTCGTGCATGCGCTGGGCCTCGCGCAGCACACGCATGGTCCAAGGGTGAACGCGGACCGCTTCGCCTACCGACGCCGCATGCAGACGTGACAAGTCGCTATCCGAGCGCTGGAAGCTCATCAACGCCTCGGCTTGCTCGATTACGGAGAACGCCGCTGCGATGGCGGTTTCTGCCAAGTGAGCGCAGTCCTGGGGATACACATCGTCAATGCGAACTTCAACGAAAGTCCCCAATAGCGGTTTGGAGCGACGAATCACATCTTGGCTAGTAAGAGGTCATACACAGCCAGCACCCGCTTGACTCCCTGGGTGATGTGTTTGCATGAGAGCGTCGCGCCACTGATGTTACGGATGTCTTTACCAAGCTGCACAGCATCCTGCGCGGTCTTACCAACAAACTGGGCACGCCAGTCGGCATTGCGCACCTCATAGCCATACGTTTCCTGGTACGTCAGGATATCGACGGCGCGCACGGCTCCCTTGGCGTCGAGCGCCACGGCATACGTGATTTTTTCATGCTTGCCCACCACGCGATCCACGATGAACCAGCCGCCAGTCGACACTTTCCAGACCCCCTTGTCATTGAATGGCTCGTGTACCCCGGAGCGCTCGTTCAATGTTTCGCGAATCTGGTCCGTAATCTGGAGAGGCACGGCCTGAAAACTCGCGCCAGGAAACATCTGCGCCTGAGCCTGTTGAACTGTCAGGTATTCCGTCGCTTGGACGGGCACGACCAGCACCGCAAGCGGCACTGCCGCCATGGGAGTCCACTTCATGTCTGTCTCCGTATCAATGGACGCGCTTCAAAATGGGAACCCCACCTTGACCATGAACTCGTTGCGCGCATGCTCGTCACCGAAGATACGGTTGCCTGCCACTACGTCCGCCTGGTCCTCGTTGTAGGTTTTGACTACGGGCAATTGGTGGCGCCACGCGGCCGTTACCCACCAGTGTTTGGTGGCGTAGTGCAAATTGGGGCCAAGAAACCACGCGGAGTGATCACGACGGTTATAGCGATACCCCTGGAATTCACGATGGTTGCGCGCCTCCATGCCCAGGCTCAGGTTGTCGGTCAAGCGATAGGACACGCCGGCGGTCAGATCAAGCATGGAAGCACGCTCAATATCACCCATGGCGGTTTTGTCGCGCTCATGGGCACCGAGAATATTGGCGGCAAAAATGAGCCGATCATCCAACCAGTTCTTCTGCAAGATGATGCGCCATTCGAGATCGCGCTCACGGGGCCCCAGTTCTGGCTCGATGTACAGTGCCAAGCCGATCGGATCAGTCACTGGGTTCATGAGTTGGTAGATCGCTTCGAGTGAAACAGTCTCGAAGCGAGTCTTGCGGTAACGCCCAGTCGGATCGTCATTGGGACCGAGATCTGTCAGCGGCCCACGCGTGGTGCCATCAAGACCATTCCGATTGGCGTTCACGTAGCTCCAGTTGAAATAGCCGGCCAATTGGAATTTGTCCGTCACGCCGTACTCGACTTCTTCGCGGTTGAGCAATCCGCTATAGGATCCTTGGGACTGGCCCCGCTGCAGGAAAGACTGGTGCTCGAATTCGAAGCGGCCTTTGGGCATAACGTCGGCCGTGTAAATCCACCCGAACGGCGATTCGCCGGCAAGCGCAGTTGTGGAACACAGCCAGGCAAGCGCCCCAGCAAGCCAAACCTTCCCCCAATGCGTGCTTTTTGTAGCACCTTGCATTTGACTCCCCTTCCGAAATAAGGAGATTGTAAGGGAGAATGAGAATTGTTCGCAATAGCCTCGTGAAGCGGCGAATGCTGGGATCAGAGTCGGGTCGCACGGAGTCGCAGCGCATTGGCGACCACCGATGCCGAACTCAAGCTCATCGCCAATGCGGCAATCATGGGTGATAACAGAAGTCCGGTAAAAGGATAGAGCACGCCGGCAGCCAATGGCACACCCAGTGCGTTGTAAAGGAAGGCGAAGCCGAGGTTTTGCTTCATGTTGGCAATCGTTGCCTCGGATAAGGCGCGGGCACGGGCAATGCCCCGCAGGTCGCCTTTCACGAGGGTAACCTGGGCGCTGTTCATCGCGACATCGGTACCGGTACCCATCGCAATACCCACGTCGGCTTTGGCGAGCGCCGGTGCATCATTGATGCCGTCGCCTGCCATCGCTACAACCAAGCCTCGTTCTTGAAGTGTGGCGACCAACGCCAGCTTATCCGCAGGCTTGACCTCGCCGCGAAACTCAACAATGCCAAGTTGTTTTGCGACGGATTGGGCGGTCACGTTTCCGTCGCCGGTAGCCATCACGATCCGAAGCCCATCGGCTCTGAGTTGGGTCAGGGCCTGCGGTGTTGTCGTCTTCACGCGATCGGAAACCGACAGCAGGCCAGCAAGGACCCCATCGACCGCCAGGTACATCACACTGGCGCCTCGGGCTCGCATGGCGTCTGCCTCGGTGGAGGCGGCATCGACAGCAACCGCGTGCGCCTGCATCAGCGAGGTGTTGCCGAGCGCCAGGCTTCGCCCAGCGACGTGTCCTCTCACGCCGATCCCTGACGCGGATTCAAAATCTTCCGGCCGCTCGAGCGCGAGCCCCTGTTCGCGCGCTTGCGCCACGATCGCAGCGGCCAAGGGGTGCTCACTACCTTGGTCCAGACTGGCCGCCAAGCGCAAGACGTCCATGTCGGAAAATCCATTGAGGCCAATGGCCCGATCGAATGAGGGGCGCCCTTCGGTCAACGTGCCTGTCTTGTCCACAATAAGCGTGTCGACCTTGCGCAGGTTCTCGATTGCTGCGGCATCCCGAAAAAGAATGCCGTGTTCGGCCCCTTTGCCGCTGGCCACCATGATGGACATGGGTGTGGCCAGCCCGAGCGCGCACGGGCACGCGATGATCAGCACAGCAACCGCGTTGATCAAGCCGTGGGCCCAGCTTGGCTGGGGGCCCCAGATCCCCCAGGCGACGAGCGTCATGACAGCGATGGCGACCACGCCGATGACGAAGACGCCTGCCACCTTGTCCGCCATTCGCTGCATCGGCGCCTTGGAGCGCTGCGCTTGCGCGACCATTTGCACGATCTGCGACAAAACGGTCTGCGCGCCCACTTTCTCGGACCGGACCACAAGCGCACCCGAGGTGTTCAGGGTTGCACCGATGACGTGGTCACCCGCGCGTTTGGAGACTGGAATCGGCTCACCGGTGATCATCGACTCGTCGAGCGCGCTCGCGCCCTCGACCACGACACCATCCACGGGCACCTTTTCACCGGGCCGCACACGCAGCAAATCGCCCACATGGACATGGGCAATCGGAACATCTTCTTCACTGCCGTCCGCGTCGATGCGCCTGGCTGTTTTGGGGGCAAGGCCCAGTAGGGACTTGATGGCGGCCGATGTCTGTGAGCGGGCCTTCAGCTCGAGCATTTGCCCCAGCAGGGTCAGCGAAATGATTACGGCTGCCGCTTCAAAATACACTTCCACCCGGCCGCTCGCCGCGAAGGTCGAGGGGAATACGTCCGGTGCGACTGTCGCGACTACGCTATAGAGATAGGCCGCGCTCGTCCCCAGCCCGATAAGCGTCCACATGTTCGGGCTGCGGTGCAAGAAGGATTGCACACAGCGCTCGAAGAATGGCAAGCCAGCCCAAAGCACGGCCGGCGTGGCAAGCACCAACTCGAGCCAGTTCTTCCATGCTGGATTTAGGGGAATGAGACGATATCCAGCCATGGCCAGCACAAAGACCATCGCGGTCAATGGCAAGCTTATCCAGAAGCGTCGCCGGAAATCCATGAGCTCCGCATTCTCTTCCTCCTCCCCCGCCGGCATGATCGGCTCCAGCGTCATGCCGCATTTAGGACACGTGCCGGGATGATCCTGGCGGATCTCAGGATGCATTGGACAGGTGTAAATCGTGGACGCGGATGCCGGTGGTGAAACACTTGCCTCGTCGCCCGGGACAGCCCGCGGCGCGCCTGCCGAGTGAGCATGGTGACCATGCACATTGCAGTGGTGTGCGTGGGGTTGCGTGGGCTCATTGTGGTCGTGCGCCGTATCGGCGCTTTGTCGCGGGGAGGCGGCTTCTCTGTGGCTGTGCTGGCGGCTCATGCTCGGCATCCTGTTGGAAAAAACTGGCACGTGGCAGTGTCGTGGTCAGCATAGCGATCAACCACCCCGAGGACAACGGTCCGCAATGACGGTATCAATGGATTCACAAGGGACGTGCTTCTGTGGCCACGAGCTTGGTCTGCGGTGCAGGTCCATGCGAATTCCGGGCACGTCTCATGCTGAACGACTGTCTCATGCTGAACGACTCCCCGGGGATTGCTATGGAGGTCCTCCTCGCGTTCGTGACGCAGGGGCACAACCTTCCAACGGGAGCAAGGATCGTGGGCGACAACACTTCAATCGACTTGGCGCTGCGGCGCAAATTTCTACGCCAAATGGCTGGGGCGGGCTTGGCGGCAACGGGGGCCGGTATCGGCACGCCTGCTTCGGGGCTGCAAAGCCAGGATCGTTCAACTGACCTGTCCGGAACCGAATTCGCTCTGACAATTGGGCGCACACCCGTCAATTTCACGGGGCATTTACGGTACGCGCTTACGGTAAACGGATCAATTCCTGCGCCCATCCTGCGTTGGAAACAAGGTTCCGAGGTAACGCTGCGGGTCACCAACACACTGGCCACGCAAACTTCGATCCACTGGCATGGCATCCTCGTTCCGTTTGCCATGGATGGCGTGCCTGGCGTGTCCTTTCCCGGCATTCCTGCTCACCAGACCTTCGTCTACAAATTCAAGGTCCGACAGGCCGGTACATACTGGTACCACAGCCACACCCGCTTTCAGGAGCAACTCGGCCTCTATGGCCCATTGGTGATCGAGCCACAAAGGCCGGCCCCCATACCTAGCGACAGGGACTACGTCGTTATGCTGAGTGATTGGACTGACGAAGATCCTGAAAACGTCTTCCTTCACTTGAAGCAGTCGAGTGATTTTTACAATTTCCAATTACCGACGGTCACTGATTTTGTGGCCGACGTCAGGGCGGCGGGCCTCTCAAAAGCACTGGCTCGACGGCGTATGTGGAACCAGATGCGCATGAATCCCACGGACCTCGCCGATGTCTCTGCTGCAACCTACTGCTACTTGGTCAATGGCGCCACACCCTTCACTAACTGGACAGCTATCGCGGAGGCAGGCGAATACGTACGTTTGCGCTTCATCAATGGATCGGCCACCACAACGTTTGATGTTCGCATCCCGGGCCTGACCATGCGAGTTTGTGCGGCGGACGGACAAGATGTCGAACCCGTGAACGTCGACGAGTTTCGGATTGGTGTAGCGGAGACCTACGATGTGTTGGTGCAGATGCCCCGGAATGAGGCATACACCATATTTGCACAGGCGATGGACCGCAGCGGATATGCACGTGCCACCCTCGCGCCGAAGCACGGCATGCGGGCCGCGATTCCTATTATGGACCCCAAAACCTGGCTGACCATGGCTGACATGGGCATGGACATGAACATGAACGGAATGTCTATGACCAGCGGGCCACCCAATGAAACGATGGAAACTCAGGACAACGGCATCCATTCCCCCCTCGGCCACTCTATGCAGGCGGGGGGCGAAACCGCGGCCGACGCCATGCCAGGCATGCGACTGCAGTCCGGCGATGAAGGCATGGCCGGCATGAAACCCTCCATGTCGATGTCCCACGATGGTAAGCCCGAGCATTCCCACCCAATGACGATGCTGGGTATGCACGGCGGCCCCGAAGTCGACATGCGGTCGATGAACCCTTCCAAGTCGCTCGCAGACCCTGGGCCGAGATTGCGCCAAAATGGCCGGAGGGTTTTGACCTACGCAGACTTGCGAACGCTGGGCCAGCCCTATGACGATCGGCCTCCGGGCCGCGAGATCGTGTTGCATCTGACCGGCAACATGCGACGGTTCATCTGGGGATTCGATGGCAAAAGGTTCTCGGAGGCCGAGCCGATCCGTCTGTACTACGGCGAACGGCTGCGGATCACTCTCGTTAATGACACCATGATGAATCACCCTATGCACCTGCACGGGATGTTCAGCGAGCTTGAAAACACGGAGCGTCAAGCGCTCGTCCGTAAGCACACCATCAACGTTCAACCATCCAAGCAGATCAGTTTCCTCGTAACTGCGGATGCCCCGGGCCAGTGGGCATTTCATTGTCATCTGCTGTACCACATGGAAGCCGGTATGTTCCGCAAGGTGGTTGTGGCCTGACCCTTGGACAAAGGAGCGCGTCATGTTGCCAGGAGTGAAGGGACGGCTGCGTTTGGTTGCCGCAGCCTTATTGCTCACCGTGCGGCTTGCAGGCGCCCACACGTCTGAGGCGCCCACGCCAGGCATGCCGCAGACGCCACACGGCACACCGTCTCAGGCCCATGGGCAAGAAGCGCAGGTACTTGCAACACAAAAGCCCGACTTACCTTCCCAAGAGGAAGGCGTCAATGTGATCACCCCCAGTGACGAACCCCGCGTGCCAATGCAGAATCCCAGCCGAGGCATCGCCGTGCCGGGCGACACCATGGTCGACAACGATGTCTATCATCAGTTTCTGCTCGATCGGCTCGAGACGGTACGCACTCGCGACGCGACGGGATGGGCATGGGACATGCAAGGCTGGTTCGGTAAGGATCTTGACCGACTATGGTTGAAGACCGAGGGCGAGCGACTGTTCGGTCAAACCGCAGACGCCAAAGTTGAAGCGTTGTGGGGTCATGCATTTGCCACATTTTGGGATTGGCAGGCAGGCGTTCGCCGCGACTTCGGTGGTGGACCAACACGTACGTGGGCTGCCTTTGGAGTGCAAGGGCTCGCGCCATACTCGTTCGATGTCGAAGCGACCCTGTACGTCAGTAATGGCGGGCGTCTTGCGGCCCGTGTGCGTGCTACCTACGATGTCCGCCTCTCGCAGCGAAGTGCCCTCACTCCCGAAATCGAAGCCAACGTCTACTCGAAGACCGACCAGGCGCGCGAGATTGGCCGCGGGCTGGCCGATGTTCGCCTCGGCTTGCGACTGCGATACGAACTTCGGCGCGACTTCGCTCCGTACATTGGCGTGGTTTGGAGCAGGAAACTGGGAAGGAGCGCAGAGTTTGCGCGAGCGGCGGGGCAAGACGCCGTAAACAAGCAGATCGTGGCTGGAATACGATGGTGGTTTTGAACCAGGAGCCTGTCAGGCTGCGCTCTGGGCGCTTTGCTATATAGCTCAGCATCGCGGTTTCCCGATCGCGCCGTCGGCATGAACGTCTTACCAAGACGTAATTTGCGGGTCATCGAAGCGAGAGGATTGCCTCTCTAGAATGCTTGACATCAGTCACGTTCCAGGAGAAAACGATGAATCGCAATCGACTTGTTCCGCTCATGCTCGCAGTCCTCTTCGCAGGCAGTTCGGCGGCATGGGCCTCAGACAAATTCCGTGGCGACGGCGGGGACAATTGGATCGAACATGTGCGGCAAAGCCCGTCAGCAACTCAACCGGATGTGAACAGGACGGCGTTGCTCTTCGGCTCGCCCGCGCCAGTGTCGCTGGCTGCACGCACTTTGACAGTTAAGCCAGGAATGAAATACATCAACGTCGAATCCGGTGAAACCGTCGCTTTTTCGGCGGGGACTGGGACGCAAGCATGGACGTTCATCGAAGCAATGCAGAGTACTTCGGTCGATTTGGGCGTTCTGCTGCCGGATGTGCCCGACGCTAAGGGTGTGCGCGTCATCATTGCGCGCAGCAAGTGGCTCACAGGCAGTTAGGACTTTCGTTCGTTCACTTCGGTCCCGTTACGACTCACTCGGTCGTGCGGGGCTGGTGTCGCTGCGCCGCCTCCCCCGTCCCCAAGCGATCAGGGCGGCAACCTGGATTGCTGTATTGATGAATTGCAGTGCAATCAAGGCAAATTGCTTGGTCTCCAAGTAGACGAACACCAGTCCGATGTTACCGGCGATCCAAGCGAGATAGCCGCGCGGATCCTTCCTCGCAATAAGGAGCTGACCGGTCAAGCCGGCCAGGATGACGAAGAGTTGCAGTGCGTTCACGGTAAGCACCCGGTGAACCCGTCTTGCCAGCTAGGTGGCGCTGGGCGTCCAGCGATGCGGGAGCAGTTCGGCGATGTCGGCCGCCTTGTGGGTCGGCAGTCGCGTGAGGACGTCTTTCAGATAGGCGTAGGGATCGTGCCCGTTGAGCTTGGCCGATTGGATCAGGCTCATGACGGCAGCCGCGCGTTGACCGGCGCGCAGTGAGCCTGCAAACAACCAATTGGAGCGACCCAGGGCAACCGGCCGGATCTGTCGCTCGACGTGGTTGTTGTCGATGGGCACCGTCGGGTCGTCGAGGTAACGCACGAGAGCCGGCCACCGCTTGAGGCTGTAGTCAATGGCCCGCGCGATCGCCGAGCCGTCTGGGACGCGGCGTCGCTGTTCCTCGAGCCAGGCGTGCAGCCGCTCTAGAATCGGGCCAGCCCTTTGTTGCCGCGCTGCCAGGCGCTGGTCTGGCTCAGCATCCCGCACTTGCGCCTCGATCTCGTACAAGCTCACCATGTAGCGCAGTGCCTGGCCCGCCAATTCGCTCTTGTGCTTGTCGTGCAGTTCAAAGAACTTGCGCCGCGAATGGGCCATGCAACCGATCTCAGTGACGCCACCGTCGAAGCTGGCCTTGTAGCCGGCGAAGTCATCACATACCAGCTTGCCTTGCCACTGCCCCAGGAACGCGCGAGCGTGCTCGCCGCTGCGGCTGGGCGCAAACTGGTAAATCACCGCGCGCATCTTCTCGAACTCGCTCGGCGCATAGGCCCACAGGTAGGCGCGGTGCGTCTTGCCATTGCCGGGCGCGAGCATCTGCACTGGCGTTTCGTCGGCGTGCAGAACACCGTGGCTCAGAACCTCTTCTTGCAGGGCGTCCACCAGCGGTTGCAGACGCACGCCACAGATGCCCACCCACGCGCCCAGTGTCGATTGCGGGATGGCCAGACCGGCGCGCGCATAGATGCGCTCCTGCCGATACAGGGGAAGGTGGTCGCCGAACTTGGACACCAGCGTATGTGCCAGCAGTCCGGCCGTCGGGATGCCTTTGTCGATGACGTGGGGTGGCACCGGCGTCTGCACCAGCGTCTCACACTGATCGCACACCCATTTGCCGCGGATGTGACGCTCCACGGTGAACGTGCCCGGCGTGTAGTCCAGCTTCTCGCTGATGTCTTCGCCAATGCGCTTGAGCGCACACCCACAGGTGCAGGTCTCTGCGTCCGGCTCGTGGTGGATGTCGGTGCGCGGCAACTGCGGCGGCAATGCCTGGCGCTTGGGCTTGCTCTTGGCTTCAGATTTGGACGACGGCAGGAGCGCTTCCAGTTCGGTCTCAATCGCCTCGAGGTCTGCGTCAATGGCTTCGTCCAGCAGACTCGCCTGTTCAGATGTCAGTTGCTCGCTGCGCTTGCCGAACTTCCAGCGCTTGTGGATGGCCAGCTCGTGTGTGAGCTGGTCGATCTTGGCTTGCCGGTACCGCAACTCCCGGTCCTTCTCGCCGACCTGGGCCATCAACTGCGCAGCCAGTGTGCGCAGTTCGTCCGGGCTCAGGGCATCGAGGTTGGTGGGTAGGTTCATGCGGCGAGTCTGCCAGAACCCCAAGTCCTCTGGAAGGAAGCCAGTTTACGGCTTTGGGGGTATTACACGACCGTGATCGCGTGGTCGTGGGTGAGCGTCTGCCAAGGCAGCCCCGTCACCAGCGCACGCAATTGCTCGGGATTGAGCGCCGTGGCGATCGCCTGGTCGCCGTTCGTCCAGATGAAGCGCCCCTTGTTGAGGCGCCGCGCGGCCAGCCAGATGCCGAAGCCGTCGTAGACCAGCACCTTCATGCGCGTCGAACTCTTATTGGCAAACAGGTAGGCGTGGTGGGGGCGTGCCGCGCCGAACACCTTGACGACCCGCGCGAGGATCGTTTCGGTACCGGCGCGCATGTCCAGCGGCTCCACGGCCAACCAGATCGCGTCCACCCGAATCAACGCAACCACCCTTGCAGCCACTGGGCGCACTGCGCTGCGGCCGATCCCGGCCAGCGAAGACTGATCGTCGTCGCGCCACGGCGGACTTCGATCTGGATGTCCGGCACGGCAGTGGTCGGCTCGCCGATCCGCAACGGGATGAACTCGCCTTGCGGCACCCTCATCAACTCGCGGTCCTCAGGCGCGCCATTCTTTGCTTCCTGCTCGGCGACCCAGCGCCGCAGCAGATTCGCATTGAGGCGATGGTGCAGGGCTATCGCCGCGATCGAAACACCCGGCTGCATGCACTCCTGCACTGCCTTGGCCTTGAACTCGGCGCTATGCCGACGTCGGCGCCGTATTGGCGCGCTCTCTTCGATAGTGTCCACGTGTCCACCTAGAACTAGATGGACACGATGCTCCTTGCTACGCGGGTCCCCTTCAAGACGGGTTCACCGGGTGCTTACCGTTCACGGTAAATCCGGTCGTTGCGGTCAGGCTCGCTAGATTGCTTGAGGAAGCCGACACGCATTCTGCTGAACAATGGCAGATTGCATGCCCCTTTTCTGGCTTTTGGGCAGCAAATGACGCCAGCTTGGCTGGCGTACCAGCGGGCGAGATACTTACTGCGCTGCCGCGCTTACCACCACAGTCATCGGCGTCCACGCTTCCATCGCCAGCTCCCTTGTTTCGCCTGCATCCAAGACCAAATTGATCGGTTGCGTTCCCGGCAGGGTCTTAACGCTGCTAGCATCCTTGACGTCCAGACGTAGGGCTACAGAAGCACTTCCCCGGTTGACCAGCCGCATGATGTAGCGTTGCTGATAGGAAAGTACTTTGGTCAGAATGACGCCACGCGGCGCAGATACGTCAAACTCCTCCGCATTTGTGGGAAAGGGTTGTGTACCCCCCAAGATTACGACGGGGTTGTGGGCGTCGAATCCGTGCTCAAGATGCAGGACGAAGCCTTTGGCCACCGTCGGAAAGCTGGCAGCCACGGCCAACACCGATATCAAAGCGTTTTTTTTCATGCAATAGTCTCCTAGTGGGCGGGACCTTGAGCGCGTCGTACCCGCACAGCCAAATGCCTGAGTTGGCGTGAAAGAGGGTTAGCTATCAGGTTTTTGCTGTGTACGCCAAGCACCAGCCTTGCAGTTTGAGGCGTCCACAACTGCAGGTGCTGCTTGTGCAACGGAAAATGTCCACCTGCGATGCAGATTGAAATTGATCAGAACCAAGATCCCGGTTGAGATCACCTGTGCAACCAAATAGTGCAGGCCCGCAGCGAACAGGACCGCCAGCATCCAGGCGTTGAACAGCAATGCCAGCACCCACACAAGGAGGAAGCGCGAGAGTGTCGCACCGACCTTGGCGGGGGCGCCGAACACCCATCGCCGACTAACCGTGAAATTGAGCACGAGCCCGAAGATCGCACCTAGGGTCGATCCCACCACGGGGGTGGTACCGGAGTGGACCAAAATGTACAGCGCCAGATAGTGAGTGGCGGTGGAAGCACCGCCACTCAGCAGATATCTGTAGAAGATTCGTCGATCGGTCATGCCGGCCTTTTCTCCAAGGCGCATCAGCGCAGGTGCGAATGACTGGTTTCAGTGCCTTGAATGGCCATATCACTCCTTGACCGCGACAGCGAGCAGCGAACCACCGGCGGGAAATGGCAAGCTGCGGGTCAACAAGCGATATTCAACGTCGCAGACGGTCGAAAACAGCCGATTGAGTGTCTTTCCGATGCGGAAACCCTCGTCAACCTCCAGATCGGTCCGCGCAATCTTCTGGTGCACGCGCGAAATAACCATGACGGGTAACAGCAGCGACATGAAGGAATTGACGTAGAGCGGACGGAACCCGGTGGCCCGCAGCTTCTCCACGAGATCCTTACGCGTATAACGACGCTTGTGTTTGGCCGCGTCGTCCACGCGACTCCAGAGAGAAGGATGCTGAGGCACCGTCAAGATCAGCCCACCTCCGCGCCGGCACGCCTTGTACATCTCGCGCAGGGCGAGTCGGTCATCATCGATATGCTCGATCACATCAAAGGCGCTGACCACGTCGAATGCTTCGACAAAAGGGATCGCGCGCGCGTCCATTTGCAAGAACTTCGCTGTGCAATGGCGGCGCGCCATTTGCAGCGCATGCAGCGAAGGCTCCCCACCGCATACCTCAGCATGTGGGAACCGGTCTGCAATCGCAGCGAGATTCTCTGCTGTGCCGCAGCCAATCTCCAAGAAGGACTGAAGCCGCGGGAAATAACGTTGCAGCGCCCACACGATTAACTTTCGGCGATACACGAACCAAAAGTGCTCGGCTTGAAGCTTTTGGTATTCGTCGAACAGCGGCTCGTGGAAGCCGTCGTTGTCCTGAAGCATTTCGGGCGCCAAGCAAGCGACTCCGTCATGGACGGCGGCTCTCCAGCCGCAGGCATTGCACGACCAAGCAAAAGGCCTCAGAGGCGCATGGCAATTTACACAGATATGCACGGCAAACTCCTACGCAGCGAACAACAGCGCTATTCACCGCGCCTTGATTGCTCGCTGACGGAACACTCAATTTCCCTGGTTGCGTGCCGGGACACGCTCACGGGTCTTACCGCTGTGGCCGCGTGCCTCCCTTACAAAAGCGAAGGCTGTCAGACGTCAGCAGTGATGCGTGTCAGGAAACCAGGCGCGGAGGCCGTAGGAGGAGCTCTGGGATGAAACTAAGAAATTGGGCGCTAGACGACGAATGTGTTCGCGCTGTCGGCCGACAACTGGACATGGTCAGTCGCGCGGGCACTGCATACTGCGGAGCCTCCTCGCAAGACGGACATAGCTTGCACCGGTCGTCATAACGAGCAGGTCCTGCTTTGCCATGGTGGTCGTGGCAATGCTTATGGCTGGTACGTGTAGCCACGGAGAGGCGCTTATGCTGAATGCTCCGCGATTTCTTGATTACAGCATGCGCGCGTTCGCAGTCGGCAGGAATACCGGCGCCCATGCCCTGTGAGGGCAGCGCAACTAGTACCAGCCAGAGCGAAAAAACGCGCAGCAACTTCACGGGCACCATCAATGGACGATCACGGAGCCGCAGTCTAGGAAAGTCAACCTGACCGTAGAGTTACGGGTGGATTACAAGAATGCAGCCGGAGAATGGTGCTTGCTCTCCGCATGCTTACCACCTCGAATCACCTTGCGCATACTGAAGGCGCAAGCATGCGATCAACTCATGGTCTGGCGCGCCAAAACTTGGCCTCTCAACGCATGCAGAGCATGCGCGGCACTCGGTGGAATCCCACTGCATCAGAAAAATATGCGCAGTGTCTCCTGCCAGTTCTTGCGGCGATGTTTTTGCCGGCAGCACGCTGAGGGTTGGGGTGCAGCCCTCTCAACAAATGTCCTTGTCCTTTACGGGCACGATCAGCCGGGCGGCAGATCTCGTGCACCGCTCGCAATCGGCGGTGAGCATGCAGATCAAGACGCTGGAATCGGCCCTTGGCAAAGCGCTGTTCGTGCGCAAGCCGCGCAGCGTGGTGCCGACGCAGGACGGCGAGGTGCTGCTGGCACACGCGCGCCGGATCATTGCGCTGCGCGATGAGGCATGGGCGGCGGTCGTCCGGCCGGACGTGACTGGCCGCGTGGTGATCGGCGTACCGGACGATTACGCGTCGTCGCTGTTTCCGCCGATTCTCAAGAAGTTCTCGGCCACCTATCCGAAGGTCGAGATCCAGGTGACCGGCCTGCCCAGCGTCGCGCTCGCCCCGATGTTGCGCGACGGCACGGTGGATCTCGTCTGCGCGACGCGGGTGAAAGGGCTGACCGGCGAGTTCTTGCGGCACGAGCCGATGGTGTGGGCCGCAGCGCCCGGCGCCACTGACATCTGGCGTGAGCGGCCGCTACCAATTGCCGTGTTCCTACCGGGAAGCGTCGCACGCGAGAAGGCGATCCACAGTCTCGAGCGCGCAAAAATCGTGTATCGAACTTCCTATGAGAGCCCGAGTCTGCTTGGCCTGCTGACGATGGCCCGAACTGGCCTCGCCATCACCCCGCTCGCGCGGTGTGCTGTGCCATCTGACTTTACGCTGCTCGGGCCCGCACACGGCCTGCCTGAGATTGGCACGCTTGAAATCGTCCTCGCCCGAAGCGTCACGTCAAACCGACCACCCTGCGATTTTCTCGCCGAGCGCATCGTCGCTGAACTTCACGCATGAGCGCGCCTCGCCCGACGCCCAACCGGGGGCCGGGACTCAGTATTTCCAGCGTGATGGAGCAATTTTTCGACTCCACGGCAATCACGCGAGTGACGCCGCCGTGATCCAAATGCGCCCAGTCTAGCCGTATGTCCTTTCAAAGTATCGCCGACGCATTGCAACTCTGTCATCTTTGCACATCTTCTCCGATCGTAGTGTCGAATACGTCTTGTAACTGTAGGGGGCACCACAGTAGTCGCATCGAAACGGGGTTTCCAGAAAACGAGCTTTGAGCAAGCAGAGCGGCTCGTAGCCGCAGCGTCGGCAACCGATCTCGAGTGGCGTCTGATGCGCCGGGCATGTGGACTCGCTCTGCAACTGATGGAGGGGACTGTGGTATCCACGCCCCAAACACTTGCGGCAAAATCGAAAACGCTCGTCGTACTGGCGGTAAGGAAAAGCATCGAGGACCGATCCGAGAAGTATCTTGGCCGGCAGGTGCAAGGTCTTGCGCAAGGCGGCGATATTGATCGCATCGTGCACCGGTAAAACGCCGGAATAGGGATCGGCGTGCAAGGACAAGGCGGCATGACGCACCACAACATGCCCCGAAAGCTGATTGGCCTGCGCGAATTTCCAAAGAATGGAAATCAGCGACTCGCACGGGTCGACCCATTTCGGGTCGAAGGTGTAGCCTAGCGCGGGCGAAAGCACGCTCTCGTCAAACGATAGAATCGGGAATCGATTCTTCCGGGAGCTACGCAGCGGCGATGATATGCCCGGTCGCATGGCGCGATTGGACGTAACCACACTGTTGCACGGCGTATGCCCACAATGCTGGCGCTGGGCTGTAACCCGGTGCGTCCCGGGTCTCGCTATCTTTCAGGACAATCTCAACAGCGCGCACGAAATATTCCATCGGGATTTCCATCTTGTAGGGGAGGCTCGCCTTGTGATGCGCCGCGCTGAAGGCCTCCCAGAGCACGGTCGCGTCGTTGACAAGCCGGTAGTTGGTGTCGAATGCCTCGGGGACGTAAAACCGCGTGAAGGTCCAAGCGCTCGCCTCCGGGTAACAGGTTTCGTCATAGCCGAGCAAGCAAGTCGCGACATCATCAGCATCGCGTATCCCATAGAACGGCAACTCTTCGACCATGAGGCGCGCGATGATCTGCGTGGCCCCTGCCGCCTGCAGCGATTCCTTCTTGGCCAGCAACTCCTCCTGGCCGACCAGGAAGGTGTACAGCCTGATCTGCTGCCGATCGAGCGTATCGTGAATGTCGCGCAGCCACTCGTACTCATTGACGTTGTAGCGCTGTGCCTCATCGCAAAACAGGAGAATCGTTCCGCTGCCCGCTCGGGCCGCCGCCTCCCGCAGCTTATGGGTCAGCCGGAACCGCTTGGCCGTGTTGGTTCCCGTCTGCGGCTCGGGATAGCCGACGGCCTCCAGCAGGTTCGACAGAAAGGGGCCCTCCGCATGCTTGGGCTTGTGCTCGCACTGCGCGTGGAAGGTGGAGATTTTGGGGTAGTTGCGGGCGAGCAGGAGCCGTATGTATTCGATCGCCCGGGTCTTGCCAATGCGTGAGGGTCCGTAGATCAGCGCCCCAGGAACACGGTACCGCAGGCACCGTGTCACCAGTTCATAAAAATCCTGGATCGCTGCCGTGGCGATCCGGTAATTGCCAGTGACCAGAGGGTGCGTAGCCGGATCAACCGGGCGGGGGCGTTCGACAGACATGGTGGTCCTCCTTGCGGGCGGCCCGCCTAGGAAATCAGTCCCGTACCAATCGTGAGGCGGCGTGGTACACCGGGCGCTGGCGGCGGCGATGGTGAATCGTCAGCGACGGCATTGGAAAGCGGCGCAGAAATGGGTACGGTGGGTCGCAAAGGCGTGTAGATCGTCGGCGCAGTCGACAAAACACGGATGACGTGCGCGAGATCCGTGGCGGCTTTGCGTGTGTGTTTGGCGTGCGCCAGCTTCTCTTGGACGAACGCCTCGATCACGTTGCCTTCCATCCCTTTGCGCATGCCGCGCTTCTTACGCCATTTCAGGATCTCTTTGCGCAGCCGCAAATCGTGGGGCACCAGGCCCCACGCGCCCTGCGCCTGCAATGGCCCCAACTCGGCTCCATCCGCGAGAAACGCCCGTACGCCGCGCAGGTCTTCGACGTTGGAATAGACAAGCAGCTTCGTACCGATCAGATGCGTCGCCGCTGCCAGGGTTGTGCTGGTGTAGCGCACACCGTGCAGGTTGATGTGAGGACGCACACCTTGGTGCAAGTAGGCACGCACCGTGTGCCTCGACGCGGTTTGCATCAGGCACAGCGTGCGACGCCGATGCTCGGCCAACCAGGAGAGCATGCTCTGCTTGACACGGATCAACCGCTCCATGGCCTCCAGAGGCGTGATGTTGTTCAGCCCGCTGTGCGGTGTACCGTTGTAACTGGCGATGGCATATTCGACGAGTTCCGTCAGCTCATCGGAGGACAGGTACAAGCGGAGATTGCCCTTCGGATCGGACAGCGCACGCCGAAGGTCACGCGGATGCGATCCGGTGTAGCCAGGCAGACGCGACGACATCTCTTGCGCAATGGTCGCAAAGAAACGCTCAATGTAGGGGCGCTCGTCCGGGTGGTGATAAGGGCCCGCATCGACAATGCAACCCACGAACTCGCACAAGGCACTGAGCGTGTCGTTGGCAAGATTTGCTTTGGCGTTGTCGAGCTTGATCCACTCCCAGCAAGCGTAGGCGAGCTCGGGCAGTTTTTGCGACGGCAGGCCATCGTGCTTGGAGTACGCGAGATTGGGAAGGGTGAAGGTCATGGGGCGATGAGGCTCCAGTGCCTTCTCCATCGTCTTGATCACGTCATGACGGCTGTACTCGCGCGCGAGCACGACGTGATAACCCAGGATCGCGCGAGTGCAAACGTCGATGATGACCAGCAGCCAGATGCGCTCCATTTCGAACTCGTGCTCAAAACCCAAAGGGTCACGTACCACCACCTTGAGCCGAACATCCAGACGGTGCCCGTCGAATTCCACGACCTGATAGGGGCGCACGGCCGCGGGCGATACGGCATGTCCGTCCTGCAGGGGCAAGCCTTTGAGGTGAGAGGCGCCCGCCGCGCGCGCAGCTTGGCCGAAGGAGCGCAGCATTTCCGCCTTGAGCCGGTTGGACAACGAGCGGATTGCCAAATAGTCCATACAGAGCGGGTAGTCCGTCGCCTTCAGACCGAGCGACCGACATTGCTTCAGGAACTCCTCATGCAGGGCTTTCAGGCCGCGCAGGCGCGTCTTGAGCTTGCCATCCGTGCTGACCTGATGCAGCACGACCTTGCGTTGCCGAATCTGAGCCCGAAGCCACGTCACCAAGGCGGGATGGCTCTCGAAGATTTGCGATATCGCCCCGGCCGTACCGCGACTGCCGGTCTGCCCCTGGACGACGATAGGGGCAACGCGCGCGTATTCGGCAATCCGCACATTGGGAATGACGGCGCGAAAGCCCCAGATCCGTCCATCGGGGTGTGTCTGCAACGCACGATACAACCACCGATATAGTTGGCGACGATCGATACCGGTGGACAGTTCAATTTCGTCGATAGCGTCGCCTCGTGCATAGCGCTCGATGGCGGCAGTCGCCATGCGTACCCGCTGCTGACGCCCCTCCGTGAGCTCCGTCCATGCAACTGACGGCCAGGACGCGAGGTCGAGATGCTGGAGCTCCGGTTTGCGGCGCATCAGGACTGTCCTCCCGGTGCCGAGAACAGTGTGAGCAGCGACAACGCTTCCGTATGCAAGGTCGGTGCCGAGAGCTTGCCCGTGCGCAATAACTCATACACCGCGGTGCGAACCAGAACGGGATCGCCTGTGGCGTACTCGCGCTCAATGGTCAGGAGTTGCCTCGGCTCAGCTGTCGCAAAGCGCCGGATCGCTGTCAGCAGACTCGCCGCTGGCAAGCCGCGATTGGCCACGATCGTGGGTAACATCCGTTGCCAGTTGTCGATCCAGACTCGGGATGCAGCGAGTTCTGCCGGCGGCACCACACGAATATCGATCTCTGAGTCGTCCAGTTGGCGCCCTTTGTCGACGACCATGCCCTCGTCGTCTGACTCTGAGAGCAACACCAACTCGTCCCGAGTTTCATAACGGACCCAGAACTCGGCCAAGTGTCGCTGTCCGCCCACTAGGATGAACCCAGGCCTTTCGCAAAAACGCTGAACGTCGGGATCGGCCTCCAGCCTCAGCCATTGATCGAGAGCCGCACACCGATAGAACGACACCCGGCGCCCCAATTTGAGGCTGAAGGCCTCGAGCCGATGCGCTCCGCGAGGTCGCGGGATCGGGATCGGGCTATCGAAGGACTGACTTTTCCCCATAAGATCAAGGCCTTACGAAGGGAGTGGAAGTCTAGGATGCCAATTGACAAATTTAATGCGGGCTTACGCCTATTGACGCTATTGCCTCGCTTTCAACGTAATTAAAATTGTCACTACAGAGCCCGCGTTGGCTCAGTTTCGCCAAACCGTAGTGACATTTTTATTTTGTTCTACGCCGATGCGCTCCGCGAGGTCGCGGGATCGGGACCGGGCTATCGAAGGACTGACTTTTCCCCATAAGATCAAGGCCTTACGAAGGGAGTGGAAGTCTAGGATGCCAATTGACAAATTTAATGCGGGCTTACGCCTATTGACGCTATTGCCTCGCTTTCAACGTAATTAAAATTGTCACTACAGAGCCCGCGTTGGCTCAGTTTCGCCAAACCGTAGTGACATTTTTATTTTGTTCTACGCCGAGCAAATCAAGCCGACGCTAAGCGCAGTGCGCGAGCGGCTGGGCACTGGCAGCATGAACACCATCCACCGCCATCTGGTTACTTGGCAGGGTCAACAAAAGCCTGCCGCGCGCAAGATTGGCGATCCGAACCCCCGCCTGCTGGCCGCACTGGGCACCGAGTTTTCGCGGGTGGCCGAGGACGCCGCGGCCGACGCCGAGGCCGCACTGGCGCAGGTCATGAGTGAAAACGCGGTGCTGGCCAGCACTGGCGAGGCTCTGGAAGCTGAACGCGACGCCCTGACGCAGGAGCTGCAGCAGGTTGCGACAGAGCGCGACAAGCTTGCCGGCAAGGCGGCCGAGCAGGCAGCAGAGATCGAACGCTTGAATGCAGAGTCGGAGCGGGAGCGCGGCGAACTCGCCGCCGTTCGTCGGGCGCTCGCGCAAGTGGAGTTGCGCCTGGAAGCGCTGCCACACTTGGAGCGCGAACTGAGCGAACTGCGCGCCCAACTGGCGGCGGAACAGGCCGCCCGGGTCGCTGCCGATCGCACAGCCGCCGTCGCCGATGCGCAGCGTGAAGCTGCTGACATCGCCCGAATCCAGGCCAACGAGCGCTTGGCCAACGCCGAATCGCGCGAGCACCAGGTGCGTGCCCAACTGGCTGAAGCGCAGGCCGCGCATGAGCGCACCCGCGAGAAACTAACCGAGGTCGTCGGTCTTGAGGCCGGTGCCCAGGCCGAGTTGCGAATGCTGCGCGAGCAAATTGAGGCCGCGAAGCCGACACCAGAGTCGGCACCAGATCAGCAGACCGGTCAACCGCCGAGCAAACCAAACTCACGGCGCAAGGGGGCGTAGCAACGCCGCTTACCTACCCACTGGGCGGCACGGCCCCCCTCTGCATTGCGCCCTGCCCGCCATACAGTCCTTCCCCTAGCCCTCTTCACATCCGGAGTCATCGCATGCTGCGGTCGTTTGGCCTGGTTGACCAATTTCGCACACTGGCGGCATTCGTTTGTGCCGCCACCCTCGCCTCCACACCGGCTATTGCACAGGATGGCGTACCCGCACTCGCAATCACCGCGCCGAACGGGGCCAAAAGCGTGCTGGTCGCCACTCTCCACGTCCCCTATCAGGGCATGCGCCAGCCGGCGATGTCGGTGCTCCAGGGCGCCACAAGTTTTGTCATTGAAAGTTCGAGGGCCCAAGGTCCACAGCCTGTCGAACTCCAGGGCGCCGATCTACTGGACCCCGAGGTGTTTGCTGGTCGGGCCTCTCGTGCACCATGGGCCCGGTCATTGACCGATACACAGGTTGAATTTCTTCAGCTGCGCGCGAAATGCGCAGCACCTCAACGTCCCGACCTGGCCATCGAAATGCTGCAGCACAAGAGTCCGCGTATGGCCGCCGCGTACGCTTGGATTCCCTGCACAGAATTGAGCAACCTGTCCAGAGACGCGATATTCGCGATAGCGGCACTGCGCTACAACGTAGCGATAGTGCCTCTCGAAGATCAGACCGACTTGGAAAACCGGCGACGCGCGGTCCCGGATCGGATCTATTGGCGCCTGCTGATGGGCGGCTTGAACATCGCCCGCCAGCGAGAGGATTTCCGTCAAGCTGTTATCGCATTCAATCGCGGCGACTATGAGAGGATCGCCGCTCTCGCGAGTCTGGGTAACGAATCTCCAGAGGATGCGGCGATCTATCACCGCCTGATGGTCCACGACCGCAATTTGTCCTGGATGCCGCGCTTGCGCCAAGCCCTCGACGCCGGCGGCGCGGTGGTCGCGGTTGGTGCTGCTCACCTGCCAGGGTCCGACGGACTCATCGCACTCTTGCGAGCGGACGGCTACCAAGTCAACGACATTCTGCTGCCGAATGACACAGCAATGGAGATGCAAGCACCATGATGGATGATGCAATGCATCGCGCTCAAGATGTCGTCTATGGCCAAGACCAAGCCGCGCAGATGCGAAAGGCACCGGGCCTTGCGCGCATCCGCGCGGCAGCATCTGACTCCAGTTGCACGGTATTGGACCAGTCGGTCTGGAAGCGCACTGAGCTGGGCCCGGTCCTTGATCTCCTCACGACTGAAGGATCAACCCAGCGGGTCTACGTCGACGTGCCCATCGCCGCCGTGGTTGGCTTAACGCATCGGAATTTCAGCAAGGCCTTGACGTGGCGCGGCATGCTGCAGGACCTGCACGGTTTTGGCTGGGACGAGCGCGTCATTGACTACTGCGAATCGGAAATCGGCCACCAATCATTTCCCGCCCCTGAGGCAGCGTACGAACTGAAGCTGGCCGCCTACGGCGGGGCTGTGACGTGCACCAACGGCGTCCACCGCCTGGTCGCGGCCGTGAACTGGTTGGGCGCCACGCAAGGTGAACACGCCGTGCTGCGCAAGGTCTCGGTCTGGTACCGGCCGACCGATGCCTCGTTGGTCAGTGCGTTGCGCGCGCTCGAGCAGCAAGGCGCCCGATTGCGTCTCGGCTGCGCCAGAGACGACGCCGGCATCCGCCGTATGTGGTTCATCGAATCAACCACCGCGCACCGCGTCAGCTATTTCCACGTCACGCCCGGACGCTGCACTCCAATTCAGGTCGGACCGCGCTGGGTGGCAAAAGCACGAGCATGGGCGGGCCTAGAGGCCGACGCCGTACATTTCGTGTCGGAGTGGTTCGATATTCCCCCGACCGTTCTCGATACGGTGGTAAAGGATGCTTGGATCGACGCGCAGATCCGCGCGCCCCGCTACGAGGCCCCTCTTGACTAAATGAAGACGGTGAGTCCCGTTGTCCAGCACGACTGGCCTTGCTATTCTTCCCTCGCACGCAGTAGCGCGCACAATTCGCCATCTCGCGATGGTCAACCACCTTGAAATCTACGCACTCCATGGCGACGAAATCCAAGACCGCAGCAAAGAAAGCCGCACCGGCAAAGAAGACCGCCGCCGCCGCGGCCCCGACCATCAAGCCGCTGAAGGACACCTTCACCAAAGCCAGCCTGGTGAGTCACTTGGCCGAGCAGACAGAACTTGAGGCCAAGGCCGTGAAGTCCGTGCTCCTGCATCTGGAGAACACCATCCTGAGTGCGCTGCACAAGAAAGGCGCCGGCGAGTTCACGCTGCCTGGTCTCTTCAAGGTGGTATCCGTGAAGGTACCGGCCACCAAGCGTCGCTTCGGCAAAAACCCTTTCACGGGCCAAGAGCAATGGTTCGAGGCCAAGCCGGCCAGCGTGCGTGTCAAGGTGCGCCCGCTGAAGAAGGTGAAGGACGCCGCTCAGTAAGTCCTCCGCTGCCATTCGTGCCAACGGGAGGCCAAGCCTCCCGTTTTCATTGGCGCGTGTGCCCAACGCAACCCATGAGGATGTCTTGTCTCTCTTTCCCCAGCGTAGCGCGGACGTGCGCCGCTACAAGTTCATCAATTGGAACGTCGTACTGAAGCCGGCTCTGCAAGAGAAATTTGAGAAGGTCATCACTGCAGCCGAGCAAGCAGGCTACCTCGAACGGCTATACGTGCGCGTCGAACGCGAGCACCGAACTGTCACCCTATTCCCAGGCCAGCATCCGGTGGGCGCTTCGCTGAGAAAACAGGGCTCGACAGCGGCGGAGCACGGAGCCGCACTTGTGTTCTCTCAAGCCAAAACCGGCAATGTCGCCGTGCTGCTCTATCCGTACGAGTCTGAATTCATGCGGCAGCCCGAAAAGCTCATCGTTTGGCGAGTGTTCGTGGGCCCGAACGATGTCACACAAAGCGTCATCGACGCAGCCGTGGCCGACGCGTTCCGATACTGGCGCGTATCCAGTGTGCTCGACGGTGGTTCGCGGTGGGATCGTTGGCGCATCGGAATGCTGCGGCGCCGAGACCGTTACCAATCGGCGGAGAAGGCGATGACGACTCGGCCAAGCCTGGTAGCAAGGGCCGTCGGCGCGTTCCTTGCCTGGTGGCCTGTTGCTGCCTTCGTCGCGTTTAGTGCCCTCGTGACGGTCGTGACCGGCTGGCACGACTTCAGCGACAAGTTTGGTGCCGCTTTCCACTCAACATCCACCGCAGCGAAAGAGTCGACGACTACATCAAAGACAGGCCGCGCCAGCGAAGCGGCGGCGGCCCCCTCGACAGCGCAGGATCGCTAGGCCCGCACCCGTAGTTACGGGTTCAACCGAACTGGGGGGCGAGGCATCCCTGTTTTCGGGTAGTAGCTGTAGTACACGTCAACAGCGCGGGCCCAGCAGTCGAGCAACTCGTCCGAGTGGTCGCGTACCCGCTTGGCCAAGGCCTCAGCGTTCGGGTGGCTCATTCCGAACGCCGGCGCACCAGTCGCCACGTCGAACGCGCTTCGTGTCCAAGCAGAAAGCGAACGCCTTCGCCTTCTCGAAGGGATAGTCGCAGGGCACCAGGGGGTGCAGCGACTGTAGCGTGGCGGCGCTGGGCACCACAAAGCCTGCGTCATGGAAGTGCTGCCGGCCATGCGCTTCAAAGTCGTAGTCTACGAACCCAGCCGGGCTGTTGTATTCGACCCGCGTAATCTCGGAGGCGGTGATCGGCGCAAACGAGAGCCACCACGTGCCTTCTTTGGTTGTGGTCGATTTCAATAAATGCCGCCGTCTCGTGAGAGGCAGACGCCAAGGATTTTCGACGTATGCGGAAAGGCCCATAAGCTTGGCTTCATCGGGCTTTTCGCCACGACGCGCGTAGTACTCGACAAAGGGCATCAGAGTGGCTGTGTCGGCCGACATCTCCACCGTCAGGCGCACTCGGGTTTTGTTCATGACGATGCCATTCTTGGGTGCGACCCCATCGACGCGGGTCAGATACTCCATGTCTCTCGCGGTCAACGTTTTGTCGCCTGTCGTCAGGCCGTGACCATCAGCATCGGGATCCGTCGTCAGCCAGACCACTGAGTTGCGAATGCTTCCGTCACCATGCTTCACGTGGCCACGCGAAATCCCCATCGAGAGGATCGTTTCGGCGTACGAGACGGACGTGAAATGGTAGAACTTCATCCGCGTTCCTTCATCGTTGTGTGTGTTGATAGTTCAGCAACGCGATTGACCGAATGCGGTGTCAAACGGGTGCCGACAAGCTTTCTTCATTCAATTAGTCGCAACTGTCCTAGGCGCTCCAATCGCTCGCGGTCGGCCTGATCACTATGCTCCGGTGCGACCGGGTGGGCAGCGCCGCAAATCGTGCAGATCCAAAGCTGCACCCGGTGTGCCGCGTCGAACGATGTTACGCCGGCATTTTCGGGAACGTGGTCACGCAGGACGCCACAACTGTTGCAGGCGAGCCATCGTGTGTGGGATCTCATGGGAGTGCTTCGAGGGTTTTGGCCCGTTCGATGATAGCGCGCACGTTCGCAAGGCAAGGTGCTCGCTCATACAGTGAACCAACTTCAATGCCGATTTTGGCGCCACTGAGCAAATTGCTGGCCGTCGATTAGTTCGAAGCCAAACTCGCGCCCGACCTCGGCGGCCCCCGAAGTAAAGCGGCTTGTGGTAATGACGATCCCTTTGCTGGTGCCGCTGCTGCCGCGATCAGCAAAGGCAATGGCCCCATGCAGTTCACGCACGATTTCCGGGCCGACACTGCGATGCGCCGCCCAGCATTTGCATTGTACGATCCAAGATTGGCCGCTCTCGTCAACCGCGTATAGATCGACGCCACCATCGCCATCCCGACTGGCGGCCTGGTGAATCACGCGCAGCCCTCGTTCCCTGAGCAGTTGCATACAATCCCGCTCGAACTCAAACCATGCCGGCCGCGCACCTTCTGGCGCGGTTGATACCTCTTCGTAGATCATGCGCGATGCCGAGCGGCTGCGGTAGACACGCACCCGCTCAGCCTCCGCCATTGCCCCGCGAGTGTGTGGGCGCACGAATGTGAACCCTTCTGGAAGGTGCATTCCATACCGCTGTGCGAGAAAACGCTGAGTCGCCGATGTTGTTGCCGCCCGGCGCAGGTGTTGAGTGACAGCGTGTGGGGCACGACCAGATTCGTGCGCGTGTTGTGTCGCCTGCCGTAGATTGGGCCGGCTATAGCGTACGCGCGGCAGGTACACCACCGTCGTCAAGTCACGGCCACGGCTGCGGCGCGTTGTCGTTCGCGTACCAAACAGCGACTCTCGCTCCTCCACCACAAGAAAGTCCCGGATGATCGCAGCTGCGATCAACTGCAAGCTCAACTCGGCGTCCGTGTTCCACGTCACTTCGCCATCATCATCGCGCGGGCGGATCAAGCGGCCACCTGTTGCGCGCGGCGGATCGCTGGCAATGCCAATCGCGACATGGTGGTAGCGCTGCGCTGCGTCGAGAAATTGGCACGCGAACTCGCCTTGGTTCTCAAAGATCCGCACCGCCACGAATGGGCCGAACGCCACTTCTACTCGTGCGCCCCACGGGATAGTCCATTGCCGAGCTTCCTGTGCTTCGCGCAGCATCGCCTGAATCGTCGCTTCAGCTTCGTCTTCGGTGCCATCGAGCGCGACGCCGCGCATGGCTTCACAGACATCCGACAACGGGACCGGAAAATCGTTTGGCCCGAGGCGCTGGCCCGCGTCAATGAGGTCCAGCATGTCCAGACCGCTGCGCCACATCTCCTCGATGTCGGACAGCGACGCTTCGAGGTTGAACGGCGCACTACGCAATTCCAAACCGTGTTGCCCAGTGTTGGCGAACCAGGGCCGGTGGGTGCCGCCCTGCGTGATCTTGTCATCCAACAGAGCAGCCTCGAACGTCCAACGTGCGGCTTCGGACAACATTTGGTCGCCCGCATCGTTGAGCAGCGGAATCAGCTTGTCGAGCAAACAGAACAGCGCGTACGTGTCATGCAGCACCTCAACACACGCCCGATACGCAGCTTCCGCATCGGGGGCTGGACCCGCCAATGCTGCCAGCCAACGTCCGATCAATGGCGCACGCGCCACTAGCACCCTGCCCTGCTCGGCAATAATGCCCTCACCGAGCCAGTTGCCCTCTTCCGTGACGACCGGTGGTACGCGGTCATATGCCTGTCGCTCTGCAATTCCGCGCACGAAGCCAGCGGCGAGGCGGCGATTCCGATACACCTGCCTGCCCCATGCGACGCGAGCCTTGTCTGTTGCATTTAGGTCGCCTGCCCAGGGCCCGTCATAGTTCAGCTCCGACCAGACGTCTGACGCGGGTTCCGCCCAAAGCGGGATCGCAGGAGCGGCATCGGTTGTGTCAGCCTTTCGTTCGCGCTCGAATGGATCGAATCGCTGACCCTCGCGTGACCCCTGCAGTCCAGGCACCGGATGTTGCCATTGCTGCTCCATGCCTTGGAGTGAGGGAGCGGTTTCCCCAAAACCCGAATGCAACTGCGCCTCAAACCAAACAGTTTGGTACCCCTCCGGCGAAACGGCGATCATGCGAAAGCGACCGCGCTGGCGAATCGCCGCAACCACTGGATCAGCGCTCGGCCGCATCCACCGTGTGTGGGGATGGGGATTCTTTCCCTCTGTCATCAACGTAAAGGAAAACACCATGGAGGGGGTGTTGTTCCAACGCCAACCAATTGCGACGCACGTCCGCTGTCGACGTAGCCGTTGGATGGTGTCACGGTCCTGGGCGATGAACACTATGCAAGCAACGCCATCTTCACCGATCCAGCCAGGTCCGAAGAACCGTTGACCCACCGAGGTTCCCTTGAACGGCTCCGCCAGCGCTTTGACTTGGGCGGCCGTGGCATGTTCTATCGTCGTGGCAACCGCGCGCGCCACCGGCACTCGTTCGTTCCGGGGGAATTGCTTAGCAGGTGGGTTTTGGTCGGCGGGCATAGGCGAATCGGCAAGCTCAGTTCGTTGTGCCATACAGGGCAGACTGGCGATCAGCGGTCAGATGCCACCGCTGGGCAAGGTTGGCCGCTTCGGTGTTGCTGGCCAGGACCGCCTCAGCCTGCGGAAACAAGGCAACGTAGCTCGTTGCAAAGAAGCTCATGAAAACGAGGGCCACGCTTACGAACCTAGCGGCCATCGCCTCCTGGTCGCAAAGCGCTTGTGCATCGCGAATCTGCAGAATGCTGAGCCAGCTCGAGTGCGCGTAGCCGCAGAGGAAGCTGTAGATTTGGCGGATATAGACGGGGTGGAAACCGGCGGCGATGCCAGTGTCGATCCAAGACTGGCCGGCGCGCCATTCGCCCTTCAGAACCTTTTTACGCATCGGTTCGGAATACTGCTGCCAGACGCCGTGGGCTTCGATCTCGATCTGGAGTTGATCGATCCTTGTCTTCTCGTCGGCCAACTTCTGTTGGTGCTCTGGCGCACGTGCCGGATACGCCTGTCGGTCCAGTAGGCCGGCACGACGCCAGATCATATGGCGGAATTGTCGGACCTCCACATCTTTGCTGCCGTAGATGTAGGCGAACGTGAGGTAGGTCTCCAGAGCCGCGCGCGCAAGAATCATCACGGAACTGTGGTCGATGTGAAGATCTGCGCCATACCCGGCAATATCGATTTGGACCGGTTGGGCTATCAGGCGCAGCGAGGCTACGTGGTAACAGAATTTTTTGCCCAGCACTTGCGCATCGTTCATCCAAAGCTGGTCCACCGGGATCTGCTGCCCGGCCTGGGACTCAACGAGCTGCATCACCAACGTGAGCAGGCGCTCAAAGTCCCCCGAAAGATCATGGTTCAGCACTGATGCAGTCATTGCAGATATGAAAAAGCCGCCCGAAGGCGGCTCCTGTAACGTGCGAGTGTGGCCTCAGCCTGCAACCCTTACGCGCCGGCCTGCCAACACCGATCCTGCTACTTTGGGCTCCACTACCGACCGGCGCGCGACCGCCTGTTCGCGCGTCAATTTGGCGAACACGGCGAGGCGCGCGGCGACCTGTTCCGGCTTTTCGGCCAGGAGCGCTTGGCGTCGAATTTTGCGTGCTGTCGGCTTCATGGTTGATCTCCCTTGCGCATTGCGGACAGGACTGCCCCCAGATCGCGCTCAAGTCTCTCAATCTTACCCTTTTTCTCCACGACCCGTGAGTAGCCCAGGCTTTTGTAGAAATCTACCAACTCGGGAATGGGCCGCTGCAATGAGGCCGTCGTGCAGTCAAACGCCGCCGCACAGAATTCCAGGTAGCGCACTGCGATCTTGGCAAAGCGGCCCTGCAGCGGGTTAGGTGCCGGCGCACGGCTGAGCAGGTGGATCGACGCGACCACGTGTCGATTACTGATCCGCCCCAGGATCAAGCCACACAAGACATGCGTGTGATCCGGCAACTCCGCATAAACGGCGGCCTCCACGCGGCGCGGCCGACGGCGAGCCCGTGTCAACTCGCGGGACCATAGCCAGCCTGGGGCATAGCCTCCGAAGGTCCAGCGATCTGCAGCATCGACGTCCGTCCGTCCGATCGGCCGGAAGCGCACCGTTACCCCCTCTTCTACCGCGACGGCCGCGCTGGCCGCCGCGCCTGCCAGCTCGCGACGCTCAGCGCAGCGGCTTTCGGCAGTGTCCCAGTCTTGGCGCTGGGCCGCCATTTTTGAGGTCGGCGACGACATTTCGGTCTGGATGGAGGCTATTGGGCTGATTCTAACATGCCTAAAAGCGCACTCCATCGAGTGAAGTGCGCTTTTTACTGTGGTTGATAAGTATTCTTATCATGTACTGTGAAATTAATGTACGCTTTCGAGAACGTCACTTTTTCGCGTTTTCCAACAGGCCCGGAAACCCAAGCCCGACAACGCTTCGCCGCCCATGGACCCGCTCGACCCCGACCACAACCCTGAACCACCCCCCAGCCTCGAGACGCTGCAAAGTGAAATAAAGCGCACTCGACCCACCCGCCGCCGCGTTGTCGTTCGACGCCACCTCCACCGTGGCCATTTCGCGTTCCTGCGCGCGGTCGTCCAGGGGCTGGATGCCCGGCCGATGTGGGCGCGCTACCTGGCCATCGATGGCGAACTGGAGGCGCAGGCCGAGCTGACGCAGGAGACCTTCGTCGCGCACCCGAAGGTACGGCGCATGACCGCCTGGCTGCGCGCTGAACTGGCGGCGGCCGTGCGCCGCGCCGGCCACTACGGCAAGGTGCGCCTGATCCGCATCGACCTCTCCGGCCTTGCGCAGCGCGGACCCGCGTTGCCAGCGCTGGAGGAGTTCGCGCTGGAGAACGGGCTGGATGACTTCAGCATCGAGGAGCAGCTCGAAGCCTATCGGGAGCGCTTCGGAGACGCGGTGCAGCGGGCCGAGCGCCGGACCAAGCTGATGGAGCGGCAGCTGCGCCTGCTGGCCGACCTGGAACAGGTGCTGGCGGAGCCGGTGCGGGTCGACGACCACTGCCACGCGTGGCTGGCCGCGGGCGTCGCGGATCGGCTGGAGGCCGCCGGCGTAGCCACCATCGGCACCCTGATCGACCGTATCAACAGCCTGGGCGGCGGCTGGTTCCGCGCGCTGCGCGGGGTCGGCGAGAAGAAAGCCCACGCCATCGAGCGCTTCCTGCGCGCGAACGCCGACACGCTGGCGCGCAAACTGGGCGAACACGCCCGGATCCCGCGCCGGCAACTCACCGCGCACGAGCGTGACCGCGTGGTGGCATCCGGCACTGGCCTCCTGCCCCTGGAAAAGATCGTTGTGCCGGCCGCGCTCGACGGCAGTAACGGCCGTTTCCGGCGGCCCCCGGTCGAGTGCCTGCTGGACGCCCAGAACGACTACGAGGCGGTACTCACCTGGCTGCGCTCGAAACCGGGGCTGCCGCCTGCCGAGATCGCCCGGCGGCGCACCGGCCGGCGCGATGTCATCACCGAGCCCGGCCCGCTGGATTGGCTGCACTACCTGTCCAACACCCAGCGCAGTTATCGCAAGGAGGCAGAACGCTTTCTGCTGTGGGCCATCTGGATTCGGCGCAAGCCGCTCTCGTCGATGACGACTGAGGACTGCGTCGCCTACCGCGATTTCCTGGCCGACGTGCCCGACGACTGGTGTGCGCCACGCTCTCGGGAACGGTGGACGCCGAGCTGGAAACCGTTCGAGGGCAAGCTGTCGCCCGAGTCGCAGGCCTATGCCCTGACCGTGCTGCAGAACCTGTACCGGTACCTCAACGACAAGAACTATCTGAGCGGCAATCCGTGGGGCGGCGTGCGGGCGACGAATGGTGGCAAACCACAGCTGGACGTTGGGCGCAGTCTGACCGAGGACCAATGGGCGTTTGTGGTGGAGCGCCTGTTCCTGCTGGAGCGCACGTCATCGAACCTGCGGCTGCAGGTCGCCTTGCCCTTGCTCTACGCCACGGGCTTGCGTCTCGCGGAGATCGTGGGAGCGACAACGGCCGACCTGGCATGGCGCAGTCTCGCCCTCCCCCGCTCCGGCGAACGCATGGACGGCTGGTGGCTGACCGTGGTCGGCAAGGGGTCGCGTGTACGTGAGGTGCCAGTGCCCGATGAGGTCGTGCACGCGCTGGGCGCGTACCTGGACTCCCGCGGCTTCCCCAGCGACCCCGCCCAGATTCGTGAGCCGGTGGCCCTGCTCGGCCACGCGACCGATCAGGCTGAGCGTGCGCCGTGGGCAAAGCGGGACACGGCGAGCCCTGCCGCTCCGCTGACGCCGGGTGTGCTCTACCGGCAGATCAAGCGCTTCTTCCAGGCCTGCGCAACCGAGTTGGAGGCAACCGATCCGCAGGGAGCAGCACGGCTGAACGAAGCCAGCACGCACTGGCTGCGACACTCACACGCATCACATGCCATTGCCGCCGGCACGCCGGTCGAGATCATGCAGCAGAACCTGGGGCACAAGTCGCTCGACACCACGACGGTCTACGTGACGTCGGAAGAGGCCATTCGGATGAAGGAGCTGCGGGGGTTTTGGAAGCGTTCGTGATTTTCGAATGCGGGGGCCGCAACTTCCCCGTCTTTGCAGGCTTAGCCGGCACTGTCCTTAAGCTGGCGCCAAGATCAAACGAAGCCCGTCCTTCATTGGGCTAACTTTCAGTATATAGCGAGCCCCCGTGAACCCCTCAATGAGTTGTCACGTGGAAACTCGCCCCGCAAGCATCCCCAGCTGCATTGCTGCAGTTTCCACGTGACAACTTATCAGACGAGTGTCATGCGCACGCAGAATCATGCGACATGTTGTCGCCGACTGCCGCCAGAGACCGTACTTCTGAACCTTCTATTGCATCACATAGATGCTGGATAGTGACGCCAGCAAAGGGGCCCATCGCGTTTCCAGGTGGCAGCTACCAATGGGGTTCGGTAGATCCGTAAAAGTTTCGCCCAGACTTCGCGTCATTGCGATCGCCGATTCGGCTAATAGCTCCAAGTGTTCCCGTCAGCCACGAAGCCCGTTCGCCCGAACCGCACATGCAACGTATGCTTGGCACGAGTTTCCACGTGACAACTGCACTCCAGCGTCAGGAAAGATGTGACGGGTTGTCACGTGGAAACTGGTCGCAAAGTTCAGTCCACAGTGCATGACGAGGATAGTTTCCACGTGGCAACTCATTTACAACGGCTGATGAGAAAAACACTAAGAGAGATAAGAAATTCCTTGAGTTCACAGCAAGTCTCGCTAAAATCACAAAAACCTTGGAGAACCTATGAGCGCATTTACGATTGCAATCGCAAACCAAAAAGGTGGCGTAGGTAAGACAACGCTGAGTCTCAATCTCGCATCTGCCTTCCAATCTGGAGGCACGGACGTCGCTCTAGTCGACGCAGATCCTCAGAACACCTCATTGCGATGGGCAACAAGCGGTGAGGAGCCTCTCAAGATTTCGGTGGCGAGTCTCGCTCCCGCAGGTTCTAAGATCGGAAACGAAATCCAAAAATTGCAAGGCAAATACGATCTTGTCGTTGTGGACTGCCCTGGTAACCTTGAGGACCCGCGAACGCCCGAGGTGCTCGGCATCGCAGATTTCTGCCTGATCCCAATGGGGCCATCGCCGGCTGACTTGTTCAGCACTCTGGCAATGATTAACGAAATCAAGAACATCAAACGGCGCATCAATCCGGAATTAGCTTCCGCACTGATGCTGAACAACATCAATGGCCGTACACGCATGCGAGAAGAAATCCTTTCGCTGCTGAACCAGCAAGACGTTGGTACGCATCTGCTCCAGAGTCAAATTGCCCAACGTGAAATCTATCGGCAGCTGTTTGCTCTTGGGACTACCGCACATGAGTGCGGGCGATACATGAAGGGGTTGAAGGAAGCACGCGCTGAAATCGAGTCGCTGGTCCTTGAGTTGACGCAGCACATCACTCAATCGCGTTCGCAAAAGGTGGAAAATGTCTAAGAATACTAAGGACACTAAAGTGCAAGGCGCCTCGACAACAAAGGGGCAGCCCATCCCAAAGCTCACCCTCGCGAGCGGGCTGATTAAGGGGTTCAAGAACGAGCAGCAGGCCATTCAGACTCGCGAGCGAGAGCAGGAACCGCCTCCGGCTTCCCCTCAGGAGCAAGAATCTCAACCCGTTACCGAGACAACCGCCAACACGGTGGAACCTGCTGCCGGCCCAACTGCGTCCGCAGTTGGTGGGCGCAAGAGCATCGCAATTGCCGATTGCGTCTCGAACCCGTACAACCCTCGCGTCTTCTATCCAGAGGCGAAAATCCAAGAGTTGGCCCTAACCCTTCAAAGGGAAGGCCAAATTGAGGCCATCAAGTTCACGCGCCTACCTCAGTTCCCTGGCAAGTATGTGATCATCGACGGCGAGCGTCGGCTGCGTGCGAAGAGATCGCTGGGCGAGACGCACATCGATGCCGAAGAACGTCATGACGTACTGCCCATCGACCTCTACACCACGGCTTACCGAGCGAACAACGACCACGAGCGGCAGTCAATCTTCGATGACGCGATTGCGTGGCAGCAATTGATCGAGCAACAGGTGGTCGCGGATCAAAATTCGCTGGCTGAGAAGGTCACCAAAGACAAGGCATACGTCAGCAAGGTTCTTTCGCTGAACGCACTGCCGAGAGCCATTCTAGAGCGCATGGCAGAAAGTGCTGATCGTGTGGGGTTGCAGGCGGCCTACTGCCTCAAGTTGATCTTCGACCGTGTCGGGGAGGAAGGCGCTGATCGTCATCTGACGGCAGTTATCGAAGGCAAGAGAACGGTGCGCGAATTGGAGCTCATCTTGCGCAACCTGCAAGGCCCGGGCGCTACCGCGAAGCGAAGTCGCACTCGCTACCACCAGCTTTTCGATTTCAAAGCTGATGGTGTGCAGCGCGGCCAACTTAAGACATTTCCTGACGGCCGAATTAGCTTGGAGCTGAAGGAAATTCCGGCTGATAAACAAGAGGCGCTGGCTGAGAAGCTGAAGGCACTGGTTGACCAAGAGTTGGTAGAGCCATCAGCGGGCTAGCAACAGCACGCTGTATGCAGGTTTTTCAACGACGAGGCCCAGGTGTACCTGGGTCTTTGTCTTTTTTTGACGCTCTCTGAAAGAGACGCAGCGTTTACTTTGTTTACGTAAACACTTTAAACCTTTAAACAACATTTAGGCTCCGGAAACCCAAGCCCAGTAAGGCTTTGCCGGTCATATGGTGCATAGATTTGTGGATTGGGTGAACACCATTGGGGAACGCCGGTTGTGGATTTGGGGCTACGGTGAAAGCCATTGGGGCCAAGGGGTTGTGGATTTGGGGCTTTGGTGAACGGATTTGGGGCGCCGCCAGCGAACCCTAAAGGTGAAAGGATTTGGGGATGGCGAGGGTGAACAGATTTGGGGAGAGCCACCCTAGAGTACAGCCCAGGTGCGACACACGAGACCGTAGGTTGGACCCGCTTGGTGAACGGATTTGGGGAGATGAAAGGTGAAAGGATTTGGGGCGCATGCGAGCAGGCACTCCCGCACAAATCCATGCCTGCAAACATAGGTGAAAGGATTTGGGGATTCCATAGGTGAACGAATTTGGGGTAACCCCGTGAGTACCCACTTCCATCCAGCCCCAGGCTCCCGGGCATAGGTGAAAGGATTTGGGGAGGGGAAGGGTGAAAGGATTTGGGGCAATTGGCTCCGAAAGCGCACCCGAGACGACTTCAAGAGTCTGTCGCCCCTTCCAATGCTTACGAAATGGGCAAATGAGCGCTATGGAGCACAATAGATGGACGGGCAACTGCGGAAAGCCCCCCAAATCCGTTCACCTTTCGAGGAATGCGGGGCCGAAAGCCCGCGTAAAAGGTGAACGTTTTTGGGGAGAGCGAGATCAAGAGTCGAACACTCAGGCAGCGAGCGCTGTCCCTTCCTGGCAACGTAAGATTGCCAAACGAGCGCTATAGGTGAAAAATCTACCCCTAGTTTTTCACCTATAGCGAACCCACCCACTAGGTCATGGCACGCGTACCCGAAGCAAAGAAGGGTTCCCAGATCGCCCTGTTTCAACAACAGGAGGCTCCTGAGCCGTTCAAGAAGGCGGTTCAAGCGATCCACGTTTCACCGGTAGGTAGTGCGCTGTCGCTCCAGCAGCGCCGCATCTTCAATGCACTGATCAAGAACGCCATCGAGCAACGCCTGGCAGGCCGAGAAACAAACAACACGTTTCAGGTCTCTATCCCTCAGATGATGGCAGCGCTCGACCTCACCACGAAGGACAACGCATACATCAAAGAGACCGCAAAATCGTTGATGCGCACTGTCGTGGATTGGGATCAGCTCAATAGCGACGGCACGTCGACATGGACGGGTTCAACACTCATTGCCGGCGCCAAGATTGTGGGCTCCGTCTTGTCGTATTCGTTCGCTCCGCAGATCAGTGAGGAGCTACTGGATCCCCAACGGTACGCAATGATCGACATGCGGATCGCCAAGCTGTTCCGGCGGTCCTATTCGCTTGCGTTGTGGGAGAACACTGTACGGTTCGAACGGATAGGCCTGACCGCACGTATCCCACTGGCCACCTTTCGCAATCTCATACTCGGACGCGAAGAGAGCGAGACCAAATACAAGGAATACAAGATCTTCAAGCGAGCGGTGTTGACGCCGAGTATTGCCGAAATCAATGATGTATCAGACCATGAGATCGAGTTGATCGAGCACAAGGTCGGCCGAACCGTCGGTGAGATTCAATTCAAGATCAGTCGCAAAGTGAGCGCACTGGAGGAGGAGCCTCACCAAGACCTAGTCAACACAGTGGTCAAGTTCGGTGTCCCGCATTCCGAGGCCAAGCGCCTCGTTCGCACGTTCGGAGCCGAACGCATCCTGGAGGCAATCAGCTACACGCGCGCTCGACAAGCGAAGAAGGGTGTTCCGCCGTTGGATAACATCCCGGCGTACTTTCGCAAGTCGCTTACGGAGGATTGGGGCAAGGGCGCGGGCAAGGCTGAGTCTGCCGGAGCTGGTCAACAGCAGCAGAAGCCGTTGGCACGAAGCCCAAAGAATGAAGAGGATGCGCGGGCGCAATACCTCGCAGCTCGCATTCCGCATGCGCAGGGCTACTTTGGGGAACTATCCGCTGACGATCAGTCGGCGATGCTCTCGCGTTACAACGATCAGTGTTCTGTGAAGGAGTTGAAGGTCGTCGCAGGCAAGAAGCCCTCCAAGGCAGCGGAATCGAATTTTTTCGAATGGGTGGCACACGAAACTTGGGGCGAACCCAATGCCGGCGAAATTCTGAACTTCGTGCTGTCGGGAAAAGTCTAGCTGATTATTTCGACACACCGGCTTCAAGAACGAATCGAGAGGTTGGATTCTTCTTCGCCGTGCTCATCTCAAGACGGTCGCGCGCACGGGTCATGGCCACGTAGAACAAGCGACGCTCCTCGGACTCTGTGCTCTTCTCGTTCGGCACCACGGTTTCTTCAGCCCTGATGATGCATACGTGATCCCACTCCAAGCCCTTTGAGTTGTGCATGGTCGTGAGAATCAGCGCGTCGGCCGCCGGTACGTTGTTCTCGCGCCGCAGGAAGGCGATACGATCCGAGAATGGACCGTTGAGGCGGCTCAGCACGTCGTAGGTCGTGGTGACCGCACGCTTGGCGGTGTCTGCTTTGGCACGTTGAGCCATCCACTCGTAGACACCTTCCAGCACGAGCGGATAGAACTTCCGATCGCAGAGACCGCGCCATTCGGCAAGCCGCTTCATCAGCTCCCGGTACGTGTCCGCGGTGCTCTCGGCCAGGCCCATCTCGACCAGCTCCTTGCGCGGCCGCTGCTCAAGACTGGGACCGATCCGGCTGTGCAACGTCTTGAGGTCTTGCGCTCCGACGCCAGCGAACGCCAGCACGGCATCGAGGCCGTTGGTCTTCGTTTTCTGGATGAGTTCGAGCAGGTTGCACATTAGCGCGGCCTCGGCCCGGCTCAGGATTGATTTGCCGGACGCTCGGAAATACTTCACGCCATGGGAGCGGCAGACGGCCTCAACTGGGTCGAGGATACGGTTCGTTCTTGCCAGGATCGCTGCCGATTTGCTGGCGCGCATCGACGCTGCGAGGGCCTCCACTGCGTTCACGGCCTCGGCATATTCGTCATCGAAGCGCCGAAACGAGATGTGGCCGCCGGGGCCACGCGCGGCGACCAGATCTTTGCGGATGCGCTCCTTGTTGTTCCGAATGACGTTGTCGGCAGCGGCGAGGATTTCTGACTTGCAGCGATAGTTCTCCCCCAGAATCACGGGACGCGCGTCGAACTCCTTGATGAACGACTCCATGCCTCGGAATCCGAGCGCGGCCCTGAAGCCGTAGATGCTTTGGTCATCGTCACCGACTACGGTCACGATCGAGCCACTGCGCGCGTGCTGCGCGACCCACTGGTATTGCAGCGGATCGGTGTCCTGGAACTCATCGACCAGCAGGTGCGTGAAAGGGTAGGGCGAGATGGTTCCGCGCTCCATGCCCTCGATGGCCATACAGAGCATGTCCTGGAAGTCGAGCTTCCCGTTCCGCGCCAGCGCTTGTTGGTATGCCGAATACAGGCGCTCCTCAACGCTGCCAGGCGGAACCCTGCCGAAGTCCATTTTGATTGCCTCGATGGCGGCCAAAGCGGCTTCTTCCTTCCAATCAAGGTCGGCTTCCTTCAGGGCTTGTGCAACCAGCGCCAACTGGTCCCCCTCGTTGGCGATGTCCTGCTGCTTGCATCCCTTTGGTGTGAGCTGCTTGAACGCCAGCCCGTGAAAGGTCCCTGCCAACAGGCGAGCCTTCGATGCCGGCCCGGCCAGCGCGCGAATGCGCTCCTGCAGTTCCGTGGCCGCCTCCTTGTTGAAGGTCACAGCACCGACCCTGCATGCGGGATCGGCGAGAAGAATGGCTGCCTTGGTCGCAATTGTCTTTGTCTTTCCGGCGCCCGGGCAGGCAACGGCGACACAGTGCAGGCGTAGGTCTGCCACTTCGCGCTGTGACGGGTTCAGTTCGTCTAGGATTGACGTGGGCATCTGAGAAACCAATACGGTGGCCAACCCCGAGCCTGCGATGGCCGATGGGGTCGGCAAGTGGCCTGCGAGCCGGGTGAAGCTTCTGGAAACTCGCAGGCACCCGGGACTTAGGCTCGACGGACCTTCTGAAGCGACGAGCGGAATGCGCGCAGGCTGTCGTTGAAGGACCCAGAGAACAAGTACCAACCCCAGCCCAGAAGCGCGAAGATGCTGTACATCAGCGCCAGATTCATCCCCGCTTCGCGCGCCGAAGCGTCGATCGACTGCTGTTCGAAGCCAAACGTCTTGCACAGGGCCTGCGGCGGGGGCAAGCCTTTGACGGCAGACGTGGTGTCCTTGCATGTCTGCATCGTGATATAGCCAGCCGGAGCCGCCGGATACTTGGCTCTATCAGCGACGGACTGGAGCAGCTCGCGCGGGATCGCGGAGAATGAGAAGTCACTATGGATCGCAAGCAGTAGGCAGAACGCGACGCTCGGCACGACAACCAGCAAGCGGAAAGCCCAACCACCCCAGAATGCGATGTGGCGGACCAGCGTCCATGCGACGGACAGCTTTGTCAGTGTGGCCTGTGAGTTCATGGTGTTCCCAATGGATGTGTAAGCGGTTAGCGATCGAGTGCGTCGCCACTCCATAAATGGCAGTGACTCGCAAAAACCGGCAATCGGCTTCAAAAAATGTCGGTGGAGTAGACCGCTGCGCGCCGAACCCGGGGCGTCACGCAATCGCGGGGGCCGCCTTGCCCGCCGAGGCAGGGCTTTCCAACAGCTCCAGGCGAGGTCCAGCCAACAGCGCAGCGAGCACCCGATCATCAAAGTGGATGCGGCACAAAAACAGATTGGTCTGTGCCATGCGCACGCATGCCTCTTCGTCGAGGGTCAGCAATGCCTCGCCCATCGATTGAGAGATACCCAGCGCAGTTGTCGCCAGGGCTTGATCGGTGGCTAGCAGCCTGCGAGCAAGGCGCAGATACGCGATATTGAGAGATCGAATCTCGCTCAGCAGCGATGTCGCTTCCATGGTGATGTCGTTTGCAGGCGATTCAGGAAATGCCGAGCGCATGTGGCCCGCCGCCGGCGGAACCCTCTGTGCCGATGCGTACGCCGTACCGCCACCAACAGGTGAAGATACGGCGGAGGTCGTCCGGCAGGGCACGAGCGCGCTCAGATCAGATGTTGCGCACGGTGGTCATCAGACGCAGGTGCGTCGTGTAGCAACGAATGGCCAGCGGTTGGAACTTGCGCAGGAAGCGATTCACTTCCTCGTTCACGTCCGACTGATCGCGGATGGCGTTCCACACCATGAAGTCGAAGTGATCCATGGCCCGGTCGAACTTGTTCAGCACGCCCAGAGCCCGCATCGAGAAGGGCGAGTATGCTTCGACCACCATCTCCATCGACGGCTTTGTGACCGACGGCTTCCAGATCATTGCGCCGCTGGATTCCATGTCCTTCTCGCGTGCTGCGCGATAGCCCTCGGCGACGCGCAGCTGCTCATCGACGTAGGCTTCCAGATTGGCCATTTGTGTCTCGAAGTGCTTTGTGATGGTCGACAGCTCCGACGCGGTGAACGTGCTGTGTCCGAAGCGGGTCAGGTTGATGGTCATCCGGTTCATGAACGGCCACCACTGCTCGAACAGGGGCTTGAGGCGCGTGTGGTTGAGTTTGACCATAGTCTCGACAACAGACGCACCCGCGAGCTGACGGGTCAGGATCTGGCGCCCCAGTTCGCGCCGGCGGGACACGATCTTGGCGCGATCATCCGGCGACATTTCGCGGAACATTTTGCGGGTGCGCGCAACCTCGCCCTTCTGGCTGTCCGCGTCGGCCGCCGAGATCAGACTGTCGCGCTGCAGCGCATCGACCGCGCTCTCCATCTCGTTGAGTTCTTGTTCAACGTCGGACGGTGTTGTTGCGCCTGCCGTATTCGCTGCGGCGCTGGATTCAACTTCATCGTTGGGAAGGGTATCCCCGTTCGTCGTCACGGCAACGTCGGAGTTGTCGGCGCCTGCAACCTTATCGATCGTGTTCTGCATGGTGTGCTCCTTAAAATTTGCTCCCAAAATGGGCGCCAGTGGGACGGAATGAAACGCGGCTATCGGCCTACGTGAAACGATGCAGCCATCCGCCAGCCGAGCACGCCCAACACCAGCGCGCCGACTGACCACCACATCGTGTTCAAGGAAAATGGAAACAGGAGGGCGGACGTGCCCAATCCCAGGGTGATGACCGTGGCGTGTGCCGCCACGTGAAAAGCAACGGGGCTTGCGAACCCGGCAGCAGCTGCTTTGATTCGGCGCGAGACGGCACCGTCGTTCATCATGGCCATGCCGAAGACGAAGGCACCGAATGCCCACGAGAGAGCGACGTTCGCGCGGAAGATGCCTCGGTAGATGGACATCCAGAAGTGCCGCAGCCAAGCGTTGCTCATGTCCGTCGCGCCAGCGTCGGAGATATCGGTGCTGTTCGGCAGCGTGGACGTCCACGCCTTCATGGCGCCAGACTCGACGAACCAGTGCCGAAACTGCGTGTTGGTCCGATCCGCAGCCCGCGTCGCCGCGGTGTCTCCCAGGTTCAGTTCAACCGACGCCAGTTCGGCGTCGGAAATCTCGAATGTGGTATCGCCTTCGAGGAAGGGACAGCCGACCGCGAGCATGATCGGGGCAACAAGCGTCCACAGGCGAAGGTGCGAGGCGAAGCGACTGTCAGCCATCAGAGCACCACGCGCAGGATCAGCAACGCCGGCGTCACGATGACGGAAGCCAACCCAAACCAGAACAGCGCCGGTCGGCGAAGTGCGACGCTCTGCAGCGCGAAGCACAGTGCTTCGCGGCCGCGGGCGTACTCGGGCGGAATCTCGGCCAGTTCCTGCAGGTAGCCTCGGGCGGCGAGTTCGATACGGCCGACCGTATCGAGATCGAGCCGGGACACCTTAGCGATGAGCGAATTCTTCAGCGACATCGTATTCCTCGAAATAGCGGCAGAAGACGTGCCCACTGAGCACCCGCGCAGCCATTTGCATGGCAGCGCTGCGCGGCGTCACGTCGTCAGGGCAGGGCTCATCGACCATGCGGCACTGGTAGCCGGCGCTTTGGCGTGCCTCGAAGTCCGGGATGGGTTCCTGCAGTGGTGCCCAGACGTGGTACTTCTCGCCCTTGAACGCGGCGTAGCGCATGGAAAAGATCTCGTGCGAGCGGGTGAAGAGGCCGCGCACGAAAGCAATATTCGCGTCGCCCTCCTTGCGCGCCTGGCGGTAAGCCGACAACGCATCCATCAGCATCTCGGCCACGAGGGGTTCTTCGCGCACGCGAAAATTGACGCCGAGAAAATCGACGACGCGCTTGCAGGAGTCATCCAGCTCCGGGAAGGCGATGAAGACGGGCGCGAGCTTCGACGAAAGCTTGTACTGGTTCACGACTTGTCGAAACAGACTGGGCATGCTGCAGTTATCCTTGGATGATGGGAATGCGACCTTGGTAGACCGAGCCACCGGAGATGCGCATGAAGTACTGGAGGTTCGGCAGTTCGGTGATGAGGCGTGGCGGAATCAGCGGCGCCTTCTCCAACTGCGTCGAGCGAGATACGGAGCCGCTGAATTCCCCGACGTGCGACTCGGAACCTGTGCTTGCGCTGCTCGACACCACGATGTTGCGAATGGCTGTCTCGCCCACCTTGTCGGAGAACCATTGCGCGGTGTCGGTATCCTCAAGGCGCAGGATGATCTGGTTGTTCAGGTTGCCGAGCACCTGCAGCATCTTTGCAGCACTGCCAAGCTTGGCTTCCAGGTCGGAGCGGCTTTGGAACGCCACGAACGACCGGAAGCCGGCGCCACGGCCTTTGTTGAGAATCTGGATCACCTGCTCGTTGATGGCTTCGGCCACCTCATCGACCAGCAAGACGATGTCGGGTGGCGTCTCGTAGAAGTTGTAGATGGCGCCCGCGACAGAAGCCACGTCGGCCAGCAGCATGGAAGCGATCGCCTTGGCGACGATGCTGTTGGACATCGAATCCAGGCCAACGTACAGGACGGCCTTCTGCTTGATCACGCGCTCGATATCCCAGATCTCACGGTCATCCGTGAAATCGTCGGCCTTCGGCGCGAGCATGAGACCGGTTTCGCCGGTAGCCAGCATCTGCAGCAGCGGCAGCGCCGAGGCGATGATCCGCATGTAGTGCTCGCGATCGTGCACGAAGGTGGCCACCAGGCCGTCGATCGTCTCGTGGCCGAGGCCCTTCTTTGCGAAGTTGTCGACGTAGAGCTGAACCATCCCCTGCAGAGGATCCACCCCGCCCTTCTGGGCGATGCGCTGCAGAAAGCCTCTGGCCTCGTCTTCCCAGTCGAGCATGCCCGCTTCCGGAAAGAATCGGCGCAGGCATCGATCGAGCAGACCATTGATGCCGGACTGTGCGTAATTCAGGATCGAGCGGAGGTTCGGCTTGTCGCCGACGTACAGCTCACCCTTGACTGCGCGGTCGATGAAGAGGAAGGCAAAGTCGCGGAAAGGGCCTTCTTCCATCAGTTGGGAGACGCGGCTGGCGATTTCCGACGGCTGCGACCAATTCTCAACCGGATTCATCCGAATCGATTCGGACGGCGCAGCCTGCTTCCAGTACAGGAACTTGCGACCGGCACGCTTGCATTCACGCTCGACGCGCTTCTTGAAGTCCTTGTCGTTCTTCGGGTCGACAATAATGAGGACGTCTTTGTTGGGGCTGTGAATGACCTGTGTCGCAATCAGCTCGTAGGTCTTGGTTTTCCCGGCACCCGTGGTGCCGCTCACGGCCGTGTGACCGCCGAGCGCCTTATAGTGCAGGGGCACTTCGATCTTGTTGGGTTCCATCCCGTGGATCCAGGACTTGCCCTGCGGGGCCGTGTCGGGGACGCTGTTGGGCGGCGCAAACGCGGTCTCGATTCGCTTGGCGACTTTCGGCGGGAGCCACTTCGGAAGACCCGGAATTTCGGTGGACGGCATGCGCAAGATGTCGTGCGCGATCTGGCAATGGCGCTGCGTCCATTCGAAGCCGTTACCGAAGTACATCGCGTCAAGGTCGGCTCGCATGCGGGCACTCGTGCGCAGCAGCACGTCGATCTGAATGAGGGTGAGCCAACGCGTCGAAATCGACATGCGAAAGGCCAGCGCCTTGCGCACCTGGTAGGCGCGCGCCACGAGGAACAGAGCACAAATGACCGCGAACGCCCATGCGTGGGGCATGCCGGACAGGGGGAGCAAGATCAAACCGATCAGCCAACCGACGGCCGCGCGGGCCTCGAAGATCGGGCGAAAGTGGCTCACGTAGTTCATTGCTGCGGACGGGCGAGGATCAGCGAGCCAATGCGCTCGACCAGCACGATGTCAGCGCCCTGCGAGCTGGCGAGGAGGTTGAGCTTGCGCAGGTTGTCCACCAGCGTTTCGCTGGCGATGCCGTAGCTGCCGAGAATCCGCTTTTGCAGCACCAGCCCCTTTTCGGCCCAGTGCACGGCCACCTTGCCCGACTCGACGTCCTGCACGAGTGCGCGGAAGAACTCGCGCATGAGCGTGCTCGCAGAACTCAGGATTTCGGCAAACGGGTCTTCCTGTTTGACCGTTGGCTCTTTGGGCACCTGCATCGAGTCCAAGTCGAACAGTGAGCTTTGGGTGTTGGGCTTCTCCGATGTCGGCGCTGGCGTCTCAGGCGAAGCTGAAGCGGTTGACGTCGGCGTGGCCTTGGCCTGCTCGAACAGCGCCGAGACGCTATCCGCTGCCGACGGCTCGCTCTTTGCCGCCTTGGCTTTGGGCTGCGATGGACGTTTCTCGGCCGCCGGGGCCGGTTGAGCGTGAGCGGCAAATCCGTCCTCCAACGTCTTCGCGGGAGGAATCGGCGTGGTATCGGGGGCAAAGCGCGCGCGCCGTGCTTTGTCCTCGGTGTCGCAGGTCACCGCCACGGCTTGACGCAGGACCTTGTGCAGCAGCGACTCGGTACCGGCCGGGCGGCTCTCCGGATTGATCGCACCGAAGAGGTCGGTTTGCACCATGCTCTCGAGCAGCTCCAGCCGAGTGTTGCCGAGGATGGAACGTGCGAGCAGGGCGGTACGCATCCGCTCGATGGGCAATGGCGCCTCTCGGCGTTGCACACGGTATTCGCCACCTTCCAGCCAAGCCGAGAAGGCGCCATGCGCGGCAGGGCTCCACTCGGCCTGGTCTCTCAGTCGGTAGAACTGGAAATGGCGGAACGGTTCGTCCAGCCAGGTGCAGCACGCCGCGAGGAACACGGCATACAGGTATTGTGGTTCGAGCTTGCGCCGACGCTCCGAGGGCTGGTCGGCGCCGAACTTCTGTCCCCCGGATAGCCGCAGGGCGTAGTAGACGGTCTCGACCGTGGCGCGAAACGCGCCACCGGGTTCCGGATGCTGTTCGGGGCGCAGCGGCATCGACGAATACCAGTCGGCGCAGGTTTCGAGCACGGACAACCACTTGCGCTCGAAATCCGCGCTCGACGACTCGTTCGCGTACTGCCGAACGAGGTCCAGCCGCGAACCGAGCGTGGCGGTCAATGCAGCGATGGGCATTGGCGTGTGGTTCATATCGTCAGCCCGCCATGCGCTTGCCAAGGCCCCACGCCGCCTTGATGCCGCCCTTTACGGCCCCGCCGCTGATGCCGGCACCATTGCCAAACAGCTTGCCTGCAATGCTCGGAATCTCGAACGAAATGAACAGCAGGAAGATGCTCAGCACGAGCGCATAACAGGCGCCCGCCATCGTGTCGGTACCGATCGAGTTCACGTCACCGAGTGAAGATGCGAACGACGCGGTCACCAGCTTCGACATGATTGCCGCGACCACTGCATACAGAGAGCCGGACACCATGTAGTCAAACCAGGCGAGGAAGTATTTGCGCGTGAATTCGGAAAAACCCAGGGCGACCGCGAGCTGGCCGACGACGATGCCGATGGCCACCTGAATTTGACCGAGCGAGATGTAGAAGTTGTAGATCACCGATGTCGCCACCGTCACGGCGAAGGCAAGCAGCAGGGGGATCAGGGCCAGGGCCACCCCAATCTTCTGGTACCAGGTCGCGGCATTCAGGGCATTGCCGTAGGAGTCCCACAAATTGCCGGCCGTCGTGGCCAACGTCGCACCGGGCGAAAGGTCGCCGCCGGCGATGGACGTGGCCATGGTGTTGAAGTACTGGTAGATGCCTGGCGCGAACCGCTCGTATCCCACATAGATCGCGGCGAATATCCCGAGCGTCGCCATCTCTTCCAGGAAGTTCGTCCACGCGGTGACGGGGTGGTGAGCGCCAGCGAAGCGCATTGCCGCCAGGACAATGGTGATGATGCCCAGCGCCGCCGCGAACTTGGCGGCTTCTGGGGTAATCGTGTGACTGATACCGACCGCGGCATTGATGACCTGCGCCGTCGAATCGGTGAACTTCTTGAGCGCGCTAGAGATGGCTTCCCCGACCGCGCCTTTCGGCCCGGCGAGGTTGGGACCGGATTGGTTATCCGCGCCTGACCCCGCAGAGCCGGTGGGAGACGGCGTCGAGGGTGTCGTGACAGGGAAGGTCGCGTCTGCCTGCGCCGTTGCACCTGTCGACAACGCCGCGAGGCAGACCAGCAACGCTATGCGCATCAGGCCCATCAGTCGAGGAAAGCTCATCTGTGCCACTCTCACTGGGCGGTGCTGCTGCGCGTGTACACGGACTGGCGCAGCTTCTGGAGCTGAGCGTCCTGGCTGGAGATCACGCTCTGCATGGCCGCCGTTTTTTCTTCCGTGTCGGCGTTCTCCTTCCGGTCTTTCACGGCGTCAGCCTGCACCTTGGTGCCAATCAGCTTGATGAGGTCGGCGTTCTGGCTGGAGAGCAGGTCCAGGTATTGATTGGTGGTCTGGGCGGTGGCCTGCGCCGTCGGGCTCAGCGTCATCTGTGACTGCAGGTCCTGACGACGTTGGGCCAGATGCGCGATGTTCTTGGCGACGTCGGTGCCGGCATCGAACAAGGCTTGCGCCGTCTTATTCCCAGAGGTCAGGAGCGTGCGTTGGTCCTCGAACCATTGCGCGGGCGACTTGCCGGACACCACCACCAGGCCGTTCACCTTGTCCAAGAAGCTCGCATCGCTGGAGACTGCCCCGTAAAGCTGCTGGAGCACTTGGCCGTAGTCCGAGTAGCGCTTCACGTCCGCCAGGATCGAGTCGATCTGCGCTTGGTTCTTGATGTCATCAAGGCCCACAGCCTGCTGGAGCTGGTTCAGCATCATCTTGTACTGGTAGATGATGTTGGTGTTCTCGTACACCTCGGTCTTCAACGCTTGCGCCGCGCTGATGGTGTTCTTGAGGAAGTTAGCGGCATCGAACACCGGCCAGCCGGAGGCATGGGCGGGGCTCGACAGCACGACGGCGGATGCGGCCACGACGAATGTGCCGCGCATCTTTCGCAAAGTTGCAGAGAATGTGGTCTTGAGCATGGGTGGCTCCTTCGATTGAGAGATGGCGCAACGCAGCGCCGTGGTACGACTTCGGCTTAGGCGGCCAGAAGTTCACGCACGTAGCGGTCCTCCCAGCCATCGCCCTGCATGTAGTGCTTGTCGAAAACCGCTTGCGCCTTGCCGTCGGAGCGCAGCCGGGCAACCATCTCAGGCTTGAAGTCCGTCTGGAGCATGCGCGACGTGGTCCGGGTGACCCACAGGTAGTCGCGGTTCGGCACGGCGTCGTTGATCATTTGCACCTGGTCGACGGTCAGGCCGAACGTGTCGCAGTACAGGTTCTTGCTGGTATTGGCGAGGCTGTTGGGCAGGTAGATGAAGTTCGCGATGGTTTCCTTCAGCACCTCGAAGTCGGTAATCCGCGCGATCTGGCGCAGCGACTGTGTTGCCATCCACACGGCACCGTTAAGCTTGCGGATGGTGGTCAGCCACGTTTCCAAGCGCCTGTAGAAGCGTTCGTACTTGAAGAAGAAGCCCGCCTCTTCAATCTCGATCAGCGTGAATCGCTGACCATCCATGCTCTTGCTGATCCGGAAGAAGGCGTAGTCTAGGAATAGAACCGCCGCGCGCTCGTAGTTGATGAGCAGCTCACCCATCTCGATGGTCAGGTCATCGCTGATTTGGAACGCGTCGTCGACGTTGTCGAAGAAGTCACCGTACTGACCACCCTTCATCCAGAGCTGCAGCCGCTCGCGCAGATCGGCGTGGATCAGTGTGGCGAAGAAGGACAGGGTCCATTGCTCGCGGCTATAGCCGGCCAGAATCTGAACCGCGTCGAAGATGTCCGTCTTCTGTGTGGGGGTGAGCCTGAATCCGTCTTCGTCCTCGATGGCCAAGATCAGCCATTCCGTCACGTAGGCGTGGTTCTCCGCCTCGCCGAGCAGGGACAGCGGGTTGCAGCGTGTGGCGGTCGCAAACTTACCGGTGACATCGATGAATTGACCACCACCGAGTTGCGTGGTGATGCGTGTCGACCGGTCCTTATCAAACCGGATGCGCCGGGGGTTATGGCGCCCCGACTGTGACATGAGGAAATTCAGGAATACCGACTTACCGGCACCGATCGGGCCGATCACGAAGAGGTGGCCATTGCCCCCGGGCTCGTGCATGTCGACGCGCTGGGCAGTCAGGTGGCGTGTCGGCAAGCAGGTGAGTGGTGGCATCTCCTTGCCGGCCTTGTCCGAGAGCCAGTCGTTGCGGGTCGGCCCCGGATTGATCGTACAAATCGGGGCGACGTCCGACACGGCCGGTGTTTCGACAAATTGCAGGCGCCGCTGGTTGTCCCAACGACCGGGCAGCGTGCAGTTCCAGGCGGGCATCAGGTTCGTACCTTCACGAATCGTGCCGAACCCCGCGTTACTGATGGCGCCAACGACCAGACTGACCGCGTCCGAGCATTCCTCTTCGGTGTTGCCGTAGACGATGACGGAGATGTTGGCGAAGCCATGCTGCTGACCATCCGCGGTCAGCCGGCGAAGTGCCTGACCCGCCTCGTCGGCGAGCTGTTCCCGGCCCTCATCGTTCTCCTGTTCTTCCTTGGCAGCGAACTGCTTCAGAATCTTCCACAGGTTGAAGCTCGCCATCTTGTAGAAGCTGCGGATCTTCTCGATGTAGACGTTGGCCTTGGAGTTGTCCAAGAAGCGGTAGAGGACGCAGACGTCCAGCTCAACATCGAGCTTCGTCAGGACGTCCAGCGCCGCTTCTTGGAAGCCGAGCCATTCCTTGACGGCGACCACGGCCGCGTAGCGCATTCCATGCGCCGACTCAAAGAGCAGTTGCTCGGCACCCGGCGTCACGATCGACTCGGTGAGGTGGGTGTCCAGCAGCGTCATCGGGAAGCGAATCCTGCGTGGCGGCACCGATGGGTTCGCCGCTTGATGCAGAAGTGCCATGGACTCCTGCAGCATCTGCCGTTTGAGCCCGATCTTGGTGTTGCCGCCAACAAACGCATCGAGCATGCCTTCGAAGCGCTTGGCATCGGCCTGCGTCTTGGCAAGATCGAATGCGAACGCGTTGCGCGCGAGGAACGTGTCCTTTAGCGACTCGAATAACGCCGCGACCAGCCCCTTGCCGCCCACCGTGACGTGGTAGCTGATCTTTTCGAAGATCTTGTCCAGGCCGGATGCGGGCGTGTAGCTGAGCGCGAGCGAGTGCGTGTTCTGGTAGAACTTGCCCGATGACATGTTGGCCCGATTGAGCTCGTCGATCTTGGCGTCATGAGCACTGGCGAACTCGCCGGCGATGTAGTCGTGTGCGCGGCGGTGCTTGATGCGCCACCACGCAGTGATGCGACCGTCCAGGCTGCGGCAGGCCTGATCGAGCTGATCCCGAGCGGATGTGATCTCACTCTTGTTGGGGTGGTCCGCGTCAACGCCCCCCAGCCCGTAGGTGGCCAGCAAACTGCCATCCTTGCCGAGCACCAGCGAGGGCGTGATAAAGGTGAGCCAGGGAGCGATTTCCTGGATGGGCCGTTTTTTCTTCAGCATGGCAGATCACTGTCGAACCCGTAGGGCCGGCGAAAGCGCGCGCCGAGCTTGCCGTGCCAGGGGCCTGGCTCGTACAAGTCGCCATAGCGGTCATAGACCATCAGGATTTGGTTCCACCACGGGTCCTTGTTGGTCAGCCAACGCAGCGCCATGTGAACCACCATGCCGAGCGCGAGGAATCCACAGATAAACTGCCAACCCGCCCGGTAGGTGATGTAGACCAGCACTGCGGTGAGCGTGCCGTTGGCAATGGCGAAGCCACGCACGACACCACCGATCATGCGAGGCAGTGACAGCGAGCGACTAACCTTGTGCTGGCGCATGGTTAGACGAACGTGCAGTACGTGGCGGAGATGCCGAACTTCTGCAGCAGCGGGATACAAGCCGCTGCAATGCCGATACCGATACCAATCGTCGAGACGAATTTGACGATGGTGGATTCGGACTGCGCGATGGCGATTGCACCGATCACGATCACAATCACGCCGCCCGCGAGCAGGTAGCCGCTCTTGACGAAGTTCGCGATCATGCAAACGAAACCGGACAGAGAGGCCAATTCGTCGGCGCGGGCCTCCGCCCCATAGAGCAGGGTGGTGATGGCAACGGCTTGTGCCACCGTGCCGCGCCAGGTGGTTGCGCGTTTGAGCAGGCGCTGGACTGCTTGGATCATGATGAAACCCCCTTAGAAAACACGTTTGATGACGTAGTCGTTGTTTGCGTAGCCCTGGATCTCCAGAATCTCGGAGACGTGCCGCATCTCGCCCGTGCGCCGCATGTGCACGACGTAGTGGAAGCAGTCGGCGATGAGCTTGCGCATGTCGCTCAGATCCCATCGCGAGCCGAGCGGGATGCCGAGCATGGCGAGGCTCTCCAGGCGGGAGAGCGCAGTGCGGCCGTTGTTGGCGTGCAGGGAGCCCATCCCGCCGTCGTGGCCGGTATTGAGGGCTTGAATGAAGTCGAAGGCCTCGCCGCCACGCACCTCGCCAACCAGCACACGGTCGGGACGAAAACGCAGGCTCAGCGCGACCAATTGCTGGGTCGTGACCTTCTTGTCGGGATTCGAAAGAAGACGAACGCAGTTCGGGACGCTTAGCTTCAGTTCCTGGGTGTCCTCGATGGAGATGATTCGCTCTTCGTGTGGAATCTCGCCAACGAGCGCGTTGAGAAAGGTGGTTTTGCCGGACGATGTGCCACCGGCGACGAGCACGTTCTTGCGCTGCCGCACCATGGTCGACAGCGCGTGCGCGAGCCCGTCGTCGGAGACGTCGGGCGGGAAGATGATCTGATCGTCGTCAGGGTTGCGCGCGACGGAAGAAGAGAACGCGCCCATCGCCGTGTAGTCGGAGAGCGTCAGGTTCTTTTCACGGTGACGGCGAATGCTGAGGGCGTGCCCGTCGATTGCGGTCGGGCGCATGACTGCGGCGATCCGCAGCCCCTTATGGCCGGCGTTGATGATCCCTTGATCGGTGCCTTTGACCGCCGATTTCTCAACCGACGAAGCCAGCGCGCGGATTGCGCCTTCAAGCTTCTTGGGCTCCAGCATGAGATCGAGACGCTCCAATCGGCCCTTGCGTTCAACCCACACGCTGTTGTGGTGATTGATCATGACTTCGGCCACGGTCGCCTCTTCAAGCACCGGTTGAATCGGCTTGAGCGATTCAAAGAACATCTTCACGGCGCTTTCTTCGAGCGGCGTGAGCTGATTGGAATAGGGGTCATGATTCGCGGTCATGGCGCTATTCTTTTGGAAAACGGATCAGGCCCTCGCGGCGAAAGCGGGGTCATTTTTTTCAGCTTTCGCGGAATGAATGCATTGGCGACGATGCAAGGCTCGAAGAGCTGGGGTGCTCAACTGCGCTAAGACCGTCTTGCTTGTCGCGCAGGACGTAGAACGACAATCCGGGGCGGATACCCGCGATGGACCAAAGTGCGGAAAGCCTCTATGCGGATGGGCGCTTTCCGGGGATTTATCCCGAACGCGGTAAACCAACGCGCGCTTTTTGGCACCCAAACTTCACTCCGTGAACGCGCTAGTCAGGTGGCTCACCGACTGACATGACATCGGTGAAAAGCTCGCAAATATCGCGGGGCTTTTGAATCAAGCGTCCGCATTCATTCCTGATTCAATTGTCGGCATCTAATTGGGTGCCGGAATGGGTCTTTTCAAAAGCAAGAAATCCGAACAAGCGAAGGTGCTTTCACCGCATCCCGGCATGTATGCGGAGAAAAGCATTGCCCAGGCCGTCTTCGATCAAACGACCGCGGTCAAGGTCGACCGCAACCATTGGAAGATCGCCTTCTTGATTGCGAGCTTGACGGCCCTGGTTGCCGTGGCGACGCGCGAGCCGGCACCTTCCGTGGTGAAGTCCTATGGCGTCAGCTCCGACGCCAACGGCCAGCCCCTGGTCAGAGTGCTGCAGCCCTACGAGCCGAAAGGACGTGACCTGACGGTCGGGTTCAAGGACCTCATCACGCGCTGGTTCACGATCGAACCGATGCTGACGCCGGTGGTCGAGGATGCGCGGATGTACAAGAGCATCAAGTCCGCGAAGGAGCAGATGGTTGGGACTGCACGCAAGCAGTTCGATCAATGGTTTGACGAGGACGCACCGTTCCGGGCCGTGACGTCCAGCCCGACGCTCACCCGCGAACCCGAAATCAAGAACATCGCGCCGCTGCCTGACAACACCGTCGCCGTCGAATTCATCGCGACGACGAACGAAGAAGGCCAGAAGCCCAAGCGCATGCGGTACGCGATCACGTTCCGCTACGAAATCAAGCCTCCCCAAAGTGATGCGGAGGCGCTGGGTCCGAATCCGTTCGGGATCTACCCAGTCTTCTTCACCCTCCAGAAGACCCCGGCATGACCATGTCCCTATTGCGCACAACTTCCTCGGCGCTCGCATGCGCTTGTCTCGCGCTGGCTGTTGTCGGAGGCGCGTGGGCTGCTGCCGAGCGCCCCGCGAAGCGCGCCGAACCTGTTATCCCCCCGCTGAACTTGGGATCAATGGCGGATGCCATGAACCCCATGAATCCGTTCAACGGTGGAGCGGAACCGCTGGCTATGCCGGGCGATTCCCGCCTCGTCGTCTTTACGTACAGCAAGGATCAGATTTATCGCGTCCTGACCGCGCCACTGAAGGGAACCACCATTGAGTTCCCGGACGATGAGCAGATCGTGTCGGAGCCGGCGTGGGGTGACAGCGTGCGCTGGGAATCGTCAACGGACAACGGCAATCATCTCTATCTCAAGCCGCACGCTGCCGGTCTGGTCAACACCCTGTCGGTGACCACAAACAAGCGCTCCTACGAGTTCACGCTGGTGTCGTCCCCCCTGGGCGGGATCTTCTACCAGAAGGTTCGCTTCCGCATCCCTGAGACCGTGATGGCCAAGATCAAGGCGCGGGCAGATGGCGAGGCACGCGAGCAGGGAGAGCGTCCGGCGAACACCGTCGGCGTTTCGCCGGACAAGCTCAACTTCGACTATTCGACGTCGGGAAGCGCGGACTTCAAGCCCGACGCTGTCTTTGATGACGGCAAGCTCATCTGGATGCGCATGCCCGCGACTGCCAGCGAGTGGCCCGTCGCGCTGGTGAAGGACGGAAGTGATTTCGTCGTAGCGAACTTCATTCGCCGAGGCGACTACCTCGTGCTGCAGCGCCTGGCAGAGACCGTGGCGCTTCGGTCGGGTAGCACGGAGGTGATCGTGCGCCGCGGCCGCGGTCGCTTCTTGGGTCTCTTCTAAAGGATCGGCCGTGGCTAAGCAGGTTGAGGACGTGACCGACGCTCGCGAGCGAGTCTCCAAGGGGAAGATCCCCAAAGGGATTATCTACGTCGCAGCAGGCATTGCTGCGGTGCTGATCGGCACGCTTGCCTTCTACTACCAGAGCAAAACCGACGCCGAAGTGAAAGAGGCGTCGGAGGAGCAGCGCGCGGAGAAGATGAAATCGCGGGCGACGGCGGGTGAGGCGTCGCAGAACCTCGGCCAGCAGATCCGTGCCCAGCAGCAGGCCGCCAAGGATGAGGCGTCCCGCCAAGAGGCCTCTGCGGTAAGAGCCGACTCCGGTCAGCGCGCACCGGTCATGTCGGCGAAAGACTTCACGACGGGCCGTCAGGGCACCGAGGTGATGGGGAAGAAGAATGAAGAGGACAGCATCTTTACTGCGCCGCTCTACAAGGCAGGCATGAACAAGGTGCGTGACAACGCACGCCCGAAAGTCGACCTTCAAGGTACGCTGGACCCTGCGTCCATGCGGGCGATGCAGCAGGCTGCCGCAGCGGCTGCCAACGCAACCGGCGCACCGCCTGCTGATGCTGCGCCCGTCAACAGCGATCAACAGTTTCTGAAACAGACAGCAGCAACGAAGTACGAGCGCACAGGTATTGCGGGCCGTTTGCCGAGTTGCACCGTATCCCAGGGCTTTGTGATTCCAGCGACGTTTGTCGGCGGCAACAACTCGGATAAGCCGGGCGAGTTTCGCGCGATGGTGTCGCAGAACGTATGGGACACGGTGGATGGCACCTGCCTCGCGATTCCGGCAGGTTCGATGCTGGTTGGGACTTACAGCAGCGACATCAGCATCGGGCAGGAGCGCCTTCTCGTGGCGTTCACCCGTCTGCAGCTCCCCAATAAGAAGTGGGTTCCTCTCGGCTCGATGCAGGGTGCCGACACCAATGGCTATTCCGGTGTGAGCGGGGACGTCAACAACCATTTCTTCAAGATCTTCTATGGCGCGGTTGTCATCGCCGTGCTGGAGCAACGCTTCAACAATCAGCAGACGGCGACGACCTCCAATTCGAACGGCCTGACTACTTACGGCAACGCGGCGGGCCAGGTCGCCACACAGACGGCGCAGACCATCCTGAACCGCAACCAGAACATTCGGCCGACCATCACCACGGAACCTGCCCAGAAGCTGTTGGTACAGGTCAAGCAAGACATCGTCCTGGAGCCGTACCGTGAATAGGGCGATTGGGCTTCTCCTGATGGCGGCCTGTGTGTCCGCGCACGCCGTGGTGGTCGATGCGGTGATTTCACCGACGGCCTACGTCGTGCGCGACGGTGGACAGGTTCGGCTGCAGACGCTTCCGGGCAAGCCGGTCTTGTACTGCGGCCTGGGCGCCTTCGAAACCTGGGCTCAGCGTTTGGTCGGCCAGGAGTTCCAGATCGGGTCCGCGCGACAGCCCGACGGAGTGACTCATGCCGAGACGCTTGTCAGCGTTGTTGCCGGTGCCGGGTGGCTGCGTCCCGCCTCGTTGGATGACGCGGGTCAAGCCGCCATCGTCGAGCGCAAGGGCGGTTGGGCCTGCGCACCGAAAGCCGCCCCCTTTGCGGAATTCAGTGATCGCGTCGATCCGACCATCCTGGCCGGCATTGCGCTGAACGAATCGTCGTATCAGGGGCGACCATGGCCGTGGACGTTGAACGTCGCGGGGCGTGGCTACTACTTCGCCACCCGAGACGATGCCTATGGTGCCATCCGCCGCCTGATCGAGGCGAAGCGGTGCGATTTCGATGTCGGAATCATGCAGGTGAACTGGTGCTACCACGGCCAGCGCTTCGCATCGCCCTGGGATGCCCTGTCGCCTGCATCGAACATCCGTGTCGCGGAAACCATCCTGCTCGAAAACCGGCAACGCAGCGGCTCTCCGATGAAGGCGGTCGCTTGGTATCACAGCGCTGACCCCGCGCGTGGAGGGCCCTACTTCGCCCGATTCCTGAACCACCTGAAGCGGCTGGACTCCGCCAATAGCCCATGACGAAGTTCCGACACCTCGCTTTGCTGCTGCCCGTTCTGTCCGTGCAGGCCTTCGCCGCAGACACCGATCCGCTGGATTTCGATTACCAGGTGGTGGCGCCATCCACGGCTCGCCCCGCGATGATCTTCAACGACGGGTCGAGCACGTACATTCAGCCGCGTGCCGGGCAGACCATCGTGGCCGACAACGGGCAATCATCCGGTCCGTACATCATGGTTGATGGTGTCCCCGACGTTCTGCACTTCACTGCGAACGGGCAAATGGTGACGGCGCGCTGGAAACGCTCCAACGCGATCACGCGCGAGCCGGCGAATCCGTCGGGGGACTTGCCCCATGGGTTCACTGGCTTCTCCGGCCGCATCGCGATGGTCGGCGAGCACGGCAATCTGCAACTCGTGCGTCCCGGGAGCGTCACGCAGCCGCTGGCGCAAATCGTCAAGGCGATAGCTCCCAGCGGTTGGACGGGGACCGCCCAAAAGACCATTGCGCTGACGGAGGAGACGACGTTCGTCACGCGGGATGCCGAGAACTGGCTTCAGGCGCTCGGGCGGTTGCTGGACCAGAAGGGTCTCTACGCGGAGGTCGACTTCGGCCGTCGCAACATCGCGCTGCGTGTTGAGCCGCCCAAGTCGATCGCCGTGGGCGTCGCGGTGGCTTCGTCCGATGCCAGCAACGGCGCGAATGTCGGCAACACAGGTGCGCCAGCAACGGTCCCAAACGATCAAGGCAGTGGTGACGGTGGCGTGGCCAGCTCGCTATTGGCCGAGGCGTTTGACGCGCAGGCCATCCGCGACACAAAGGCCGGGACGATTCAAATTCGCTTTGCGACGAAGCCTGAGGGTCTCCAGATCAGGAACAGCGAGGGCAGCAAGCAGGGCCTGACGTGGCTGGACGGTGATCGCGTGGTCGCGTTCGATACCGTGGATCGTTTCACCGTCTCTGCCGCGGGTAAGGCTGTCGAAGTTCGGCGAGCTGCTGAGATTCGCTATGACTTCGCGGCCGACAACGCAGCGGGCCTCGAATCGGTCTTCGAGAAGGACAACGCGACCTACCTCGTATTCCGAACTTCAAAGGCCAATGTGAGCGCACGCAACGACAACGGCGAGGGCTCGGGCGAACTGAAGGACCGCTACTTCAAGTTCAACGGAATCGCTGAGCGCTTGACTGTGGTGGCCGACGGCCGCTCAGTGATCGTGGAACGTGTCCCTGAAGTGCGCTTCTACGAGCGCAAGGCGAGGGTGGAATGAGCGGATCACGACTCCGAGTGCGAGACGTGAGCGGTGCGAAAAGGCTGTTCGCTTTTTTCGCACTTCTGCTGGCTCTTGCCAGTTTAGCGCGGGCGGATTGTCTCGACGACGCGGCCAATTACTACCGGCTCGATCCGACGCTCGTTCGCGCCATCGCGTGGCACGAGTCCGGCATGCGGCCGCTTGCTGTCAATCGCAACTCTAACGGCAGTGTTGACGTTGGCCTCATGCAGATCAACTCCTCCTGGTTTCCGACGCTGGCGCGTGTGGGCATTGCCCCTGAGCACTTGTGGAATCCCTGTGTTAACGCCTACGTCGGGGCGTGGATTCTGAGCTCGAACATCGCGCGCCTGGGGCCGAACTGGAAAGCCGTCGGCGCATACAACGCCACTTCACCGGACAAGCAGTTGCGCTACGCCAACCAAATCTACGCGCGCTGGCAGGCATTGCAGCGCGCTGGTGCCAGTCATTGACACATTGCGAGACCGTTATGAGAAGCCTTCTTTCCCACAAGCGCATGGCCGTCATCGCGATGGCTGCATGCACCTTCGTTTCCTCCGTCCACGCGGGGACCCGTACCCAGAGCGTTGACGGCGATGGTTGGCAGCCGCTTGGCAGCAGTGTTCGCAAAGCAAGCGTCGCTGGCCAAGCCAATCGCAACGGAGCCTCCGATCCCAACACGCTCGTCGCCGCGGCTTCCGCGTTGGCGAGTACCTCACCTGAACCAGCAGTGTCAGTCACGTCCGTTCCCTCAAATAGGCCGTTCGAACTCATCGCCGACGAGTCAGTAGAGCAGCAATTGCTTGAGTGGGCGAGGCGCGCGGGTTGGAAGGTCTTGTGGAGGGTGCAGGACGCATGGGTAGTGCCGGGCAATAAATCCTATGGCGATGACTTTGAATCTGCTGTGAAGCGCGTCACGGAAGACTTGGCAGCCAACGGAACAGACGTGCTCGGCGACAGCTGGCGCGGCAACCACACGATCGTTATCACCCAGAACGGAGCAGCTGAGCAATGAGGATCTTCTATCAACCGAAGCTGATCGCCGGTGCTGTGGCAACGGTCTTGAGTCTGTCGGGATGCGGTATCGCGGAGGTGCGCGGCATCCAGAAAGACGCGATGCGCGACACGCGCGCGCAGCTCGACGCTGCCCCGAGCAGCCGCCCGGTCTTCCAGATCCATGAGGGGGCATGGCTTCTTGGCGAGAAGGTCAAGGCGACCAAGCCGCAACCGGAACTCTTCAACAAGCCCGTGTCGTACAACGACGCACGGGACCGCATCAGTACGCTTGCCGACGTTGCCGACTGGATTGCTCGCACTTACAACGTACGGGTGGTCATCGATCCCTCGGTGAATGCACCGTTCCCCTCGGCGCAGTCCATTGTGACCACCGGCGCAACCGGCGCAGTCAAGGGGCCGCAACTACCCGCAGGGCTCGCCACGAGTCTTGCAGGCGCGCCCAACGCAACGTTGGCCGCCCCAGGTGGCATGCAGTCTGGGGCCGCAGCGATGCCGACGCAGTCACCGCTGCACTACGTTGGCGATTTCAAGGGTTTTATGCGGACGAACGAGCAGCGCTACAACGTCTACTCGCGCTTTCGCGACGGCACCCTCACGTTCTTCCGAGTCGAGACCCGGAACTTCACGTTGCCTGA